>NZ_CP108430.1:5551428-5859642 GCF_041435335.1 Streptomyces sp. NBC_01283 | reverse complement strand
CGACACGGTGCCGCGCGCCCTGGTGACGGCCTGCGACCGCTACGGTCTACCGCTCCTTGAGGTGCCGCCGCGCACGACGTTCAGCGGGGTCGCCCGCGCGGTGTGGCGGCTGGTGGCGGAGGCCAGGCACGCGGAGCTGCGCCGCGTGACGGAGGCGCAGCAGGGCCTCGCCACGGCCGCCGCCCGCCCCGACCCGGTCCCGGCGGTGCTGCGCCAGCTGGCGGCCCGCCTGGGCGGCTGGGCGGCGCTCTACGCCCCGGACGGCGCGGTGCTCCACACGGTGGGGACGGCTCCGGGAGCGGGGGTGCGGCAGGCGGTGCACGACCTCTCCGAAGTCGTCCGCCCGTCGGGGCGCCCCGGCCCGGCCCCCGCCTCCGCGACCGACTCCGTGGGCGGCACGCACCTCGCCGCGTACGCGCTGGGCGGCGGGCAGGGGTTCGCGCTCGGGGTCGCCGCCGAACACCGTGAACCCGGGGACCACACCATCACCGGGGTGGCCGTCGTGCTGCTCTCGCTCCTGACCGGGAAACACCAGGGTGCCGCCGACTCCGTACGCTCGGCGGCTCTCGTACGGCTGCTGCTCGGCTCGGCGGTGGGCGATGTCGCGCCTCTCCTGGGGGCCGAGGAGTGGACCGTGGTGCACGCGCGCGGGGACGCCGGCAACGACCCGGTGGCACACTCCGTCGCCGCCTCCGCGCTGGCCGCCGCGCTGGGCAGCGGCCTGGTCGACGCGGACGCGGGACAGGACCTCGTACGGCTCCTGCTCCCCGCCGGCCGCGAGCTCACCGGTCAGGAGGGCTGGACCCTGGGCGCCTCCGCCCCCGCCGCCACCGGCGACCTGCCCGCCGCCGAGGCCCAGGCGGACCGCGCCCTGCGCCGCGCCGAGGCCACCCGGACGCCCCTCGTCAGGCACCGCGAGGCGGGCATCGCCGCCCTGATCGCCCCCGAGGAGGCCACGGCCCACGCGCGCGTGCTGCTGGCCCCACTGGGCGGCAACGAGGCCCTGACAGGAACCCTGCGCACCTGGCTCTCCCTGCACGGAAGCTGGGACCGCACGGCGACGGCGCTGGGCGTACACCGCAACACGGTCCGGCAGCGCATCACGCGGTGCGCGGCGCTACTGGGGTCGGACTTGGACGACCCGGACGTACGGATGGAACTGTGGTTCGCGCTGAGTAGAGACCGCTAGGGGGCGCCCCCGAAGGGGCGTGGGGAACTGCGCGACCAGCCACAGCCGGCCCGCAGACAAGGAAGAACCCACCCCGCCCAAGCCAAACGCAGTGCACCTCACAGGTCCATGCTTCGGGACTGCCCGCCACCAGCCGGTTACCGACGGCAGAATAGGGACCATGTCCATACCCAGCCGTGCCGCGCTCGTCGACCACCTCGTCCGTACCCGCATCGCGGGCGATGTCGCCACGCCCCGCGAGAACAACCTCAGCCACTACCGGAAGCTCGCGAACGGCGACCGCCACTACTGGCTCGGCCTGGAGCTCGGCGACCGCTGGACCGACGAGCAGGACGTCCTCGCGGTGATGGCCGAGCGGTGCGGTGTCATCGACGACGACGCGTTCCGGCACGGGCAGGACACCATCGACCCGGAGCTGACGGTCGACGCCCTGGAGCGGATGGCGGCGCGCCTCCGTAAGGCGGCGGCCGGCAAGGAGAGGGTCCTTTTCGCCACCGGCCACCCCGGGGGCCTGCTCGACGTGCACCGTGCGACGGCCGCCGCCCTGCGCGCGGCGGGCTGCGAGATCGTCGTCATCCCGGAGGGTCTCACCGCCGACGAGGGCATGGTCTTCCAGTTCGCTGACGTGGCGATGCTGGAGCGCGGCGCGACCCTGTGGCACACGCACTCCCCCGAGCCGATGAACGCGATCCTGGACGGCCTGGAGCGCGAGGGCCGCCCGCTGCCGGACCTGGTCGTCGCCGACCACGGCTGGGCGGGACGGGCGGGCCAGCGCGGCATCGACTCCATCGGGTACGCGGACTGCAACGACCCGGCGCTGTTCATCGGCGAGGCCGAGGGCACCCTCCAGGTGACCGTCCCGCTGGACGACCACGTCACGAGCCCGCGCCACTACGACCCGATGACGGCCTACCTGCTGGACGCCGCCGGGCTCACGGCCACGGGCTGAGCCCTTCCTCGCGCCGCTGCGAGAAGCCCGGTGTGGGGTCCAGGTAGACCCGTCGTACGCCGGGAAAGCGCTCCCGCAGCCGCCGCTCGGCCTGTTCGCAGGCCCACTCGATCTGGGCCGCCGTGGAGGCGTCCCGGAAGTCGACCTTGGCGGCGACGAGCGCCTCGCGCGGCCCTTGGAGCAGCGTCGTCAGTTCGAGGACGGCCTCGATGTGCTCGGAGGCGAGCAGCACCTCGCGGATCTCCTTGCGCATCGGCTTCGGCAGGGGCCGCCCGATGAGGAGCTGGGCGTTGCTGCGGCCGAGCACCCAGGCGACGTACAGGAGGAGCGCGCCGATGCAGAGCGAGGCCACGCCGTCCCAGACGCCGGAGCCGGTGAGCTGCCCGCCGAGCAGTCCGCCCGCGGCGAGCACGAGACCGGCGAGGGCGGCGGAGTCCTCCAGGACGACGGCCTTCACGGCGGTGTCGGGCGTGTGGCGCAGATAGCGCCCGAAGGACGCCCCGAAGCGCGCCGCCTCACCGCGGGCCTGTCTGACGCCGGTGCGCAGTGAGTAGCCCTCCAGGAGGAAGGCGATGGCGAGCACGATGTACGAGATGAGCGGGTCGCCGAGCTCCTCGCCCGCCACCAGCGTGTGGATGCCGTCGTAGAGCGAGAAGACGGCGCCGCCGACGAAGGTGGCGACGGCCGCGAGCATCGCCCAGATGTAGCGCTCGGGGCCGTAGCCCAGCGGATGGTCCTCGTCGGCCGGCTTCTCGCTGCGTTTCAGGGCGGTGAGGAGCAGCACCTCGGTGACGGTGTCCGCCAGCGAGTGCGCCGCCTCGGAGAGCATGGCGCTCGACCCGCTGATGACACCGGCGACGGCCTTGGCGATCGCGATCCCGAGGTTGGCGACGGCGGCGACGATGACGGTGAAGGTGCTTTCGCCGCCGCTCTCGGGCGGCTCGGGCTGGCTGCTGTCGACCGGCTCACTCATGTATCGGACCGTATGTCCGATCACCGGCGGACGCGAACGACGCCTTCCCGAATCACCGGGGAACGCGGACGACGCCTTCCTGAATCACCGTCACCGCGAGCTGCCCGTCCTGCGTCCAGATCCGCGCCTGGCCGAGTCCGCGCCCGCCGGACGCCGAGGGCGACTCCTGGTCGTACAGGAGCCATTCGTCGGCCCTGAAGGGGCGGTGGAACCACATGGCGTGGTCGAGCGAGGCACCGACGACGTCACCGACCGCCCAGCCGCCCCGGCCGTGCGCGAGCAGCACCGAGTCGAGGAGCGTCATGTCGGAGACGTACGTGGCGAGGCAGACGTGCAGCAGGGAGTCGACCGTGTGGTTGCCGTAGTCGTCGAGTTTGCCGTTGGTGCGGAACCACACCTGGGAGCGCGGTTCGCGCGGCTGCCCGACGGTGGCCCAGGGCGGCGCGTCCACGTAGCGCAGGTCGACGGCCGCGCGGGCCTCGATCAGCCGCTCGGCGACATGGGCCGGCAGGTGACGCGGCAGCATCTCGGCGGCGGTCGGGAGCGTCTCCGGGGCCGGGGCCGCCGGCATTCCCGTCTGGTGCTCCAGGCCCTCCTCGTACGTCTGGAAGGACGCGGAGAGGTGGAATATCGGCTGCCCGTGCTGGACGGCGACGACGCGGCGCGTGGTGAAGGAGCGGCCGTCACGGATCCGGTCGACGGTGTAGACGATCGGCGCGCCCGGGTCCCCCGCACGCAGGAAGTACGCGTGCAGGGAGTGGGCGGGCCTTTCGGCGGGGACGGTGCGGCCGGCCGCCACCAGCGCCTGGGCGGCCACCTGGCCGCCGAAGACGCGCGGGACGAGCGCCGAGCGGCTCACGCCCCGGAATATGTCCTCCTCGATCTGCTCCAGGTCGAGCAGATCGAGGAGGGACTCAAGTGCCTTGTTCATGAATCAAGTTCTACAGGGCGATCTTTACAGGCCCATGTTCTTGGCGATGATCATCTTCATGACCTCGCTGGTGCCGCCGTAGATGCGGTTGACGCGGTTGTCCGCGTACAGACGGGCGATGGGGTACTCGTTCATGAAGCCGTAGCCGCCGTGCAGCTGGAGGCACTTGTCGATGACGCGGTGCGCGACCTCGGTGTTGAAGAGCTTCGCGGAGGCGGCCTCGGCGGCGGTCAGCTCGCCCGCGTCCAGGGCCTCCAGGGCGCGGTCGGCGACGGCCTCGGCCGCATCCACCTCGGCCTGGCAGGCGGCCAGCTCGAACTTGGTGTTCTGGAAGGAGGCGACCGTCTTGCCGAAGACCGTGCGGTCCTGGACGTACTCCTTGGCGAACCGGACAGCGGCCTTGGCCTGCGCGTACGCGCCGTAGGCGATGCCCCAGCGCTCGGAGGGCAGGTTGCTCCCGAGGTAGTAGAAGCCCTTGTTCTCCTCGCCGAGGAGGTCCTCGACGGGCACCTTGACGTCGACGAACGCCAGCTCGGCGGTGTCGGAGGTCTTCAGGCCGAGCTTGTCGAGCTTGCGGCCGATGGAGTAGCCCTCGGACTTGGTGTCCACGGCGAAGAGGGAGATGCCGAAGCGGCGGTCCTCGGCGGTGGGCGCGGACGTACGGGCGCAGACGATCACGCGGTCGGCGTGCACGCCGCCGGTGATGAAGGTCTTGGAGCCGTTGAGGACGTAGTGCGTGCCGTCCTCGGAGAGCTTGGCGGTGGTCTTCATGCCCGCGAGGTCGGAGCCGGTGCCCGGCTCGGTCATCGCCAGGGCCCACATCTCCTCGGCGGAGACGAACTTCTCCAGGTACCGCTTCTTCTGCTCGTCGGTGCCGAGCGCCTTGATGTACGGCAGGGCGAGCAGCACGTGGACGCCGGAGCCGCCGAAGGTGACGCCCGCGCGGGCCGTCTCCTCGTACTGGATCGCCTCGAACTTGTGCGAGTCGATGCCCGCGCCGCCGAACTCCTCGGGGACGCTGATGCCGAAGAGGCCCAGCTCGGCGAGCTTGTAGTAGAACTCGCGCGGCACCTGGCCGGCGGCGAACCACTCCTCGTGGACCGGGACGACCTCGGCCTCGATGAAGGCGCGCAGGGTCTCCCGGAACGCCTCGTGGTCTTCATTGAAAACGGTACGGCGCACGGAAAACTCCTTCGATACGACACCAGGCTCGGCCGAGCGCAACGCGACTAAGCGCTTGCTCAGGGCAACGTTACCCGTCGGTCACCGGACCGTCCAGAGAGAAGTCCTGTCGCTCCCGTCACGCCACCGCCGAAGCGAAGGCCCCGCGCGCCAGACCGTGCAGCAGCTCCGCCATGGCCGCACGGCTGGGCAGCGCGTCGCGGCGGCTCAGGTGGGGCGTGGAGTTGAGCAGCCCGAAGACCGCGTGCACGCAGACGCGGGCGGCGTTCTCGGCGAGGTCCGGATAGACCTTGCGCACGACGTCGACCCAGATCTCCACGTACTGCCGCTGGAGCTGGCGGACCAGCTTGCGGTCGGTGTCCCGCAGGCGGTCGAGCTCGCGGTCGTGCAGGGTGATCAGCGAGCGGTCGTCGAGGGCGAAGTCGATGTGCCCCTCGATGAGCGCGTCGAGCACCCGCTCCGGCGAACCGTCCGCTTCGGCCACACACCGTTTGCCGCCGGTCAGCAGCTGCCCGCTGATGCCGACGAGCAGCTCGGCGAGCATCGCGTCCTTGCCCGCGAAGTGGCGGTAGAGACCGGGTCCGCTGATGCCGACGGCGGCTCCTATCTCGTCCACTCCGACTCCGTGGAAGCCGCGCTCGGCGAAGAGCCGGGCGGCTTCCCTGAGGATCTGCTCGCGACGGGTGGGGGCGTCGGTTCTGGTGGCCATGGAATCAATTCTAGACAGGGCGGTTAGCGCTCGTTAACCTGAACGAAACGCGTTAACGCTCATTAACCACCGAGCGGACCGCGGCCATCGAGTGGACCGAGCAAGGGGGCTCGACTGATGCAGCCGGCACCAGTCCTTGCGAGCGCGGCCGATCCCGCGTCGCAGACCTGGCGGACGAACGAGGCGGGGCACCGCGCCCTGGTCGACGAGCTGCGGGCCAAGCTCGCGGCGGCCAGGCTCGGCGGTGGCGAGCGGGCCCGCGCCCGCCATGTCGCGCGCGGCAAGCTGCTGCCCCGCGACCGCGTGGACGCTCTGCTCGACCCCGGGTCGCCCTTCCTTGAGCTGGCACCGCTCGCGGCCGACGGTCTGTACGGCGGGGACGCACCGGCGGCCGGGGTCATCGCCGGCATCGGCCGGGTCTCCGGGCGGACCTGCGTGATCGTCGCGAACGACGCCACCGTCAAGGGCGGCACGTATTACCCCATGACGGTGAAGAAGCATCTGCGCGCCCAGGAGGTCGCGCTGGAGAACCGCCTCCCCTGCCTGTACCTGGTGGACTCGGGCGGCGCCTTCCTGCCGATGCAGGACGACGTCTTCCCGGACCGCGAGCACTTCGGGCGGATCTTCTACAACCAGGCGCGGATGTCCGGTGCGGGCGTCCCGCAGATCGCTGCCGTGCTCGGCTCGTGCACGGCGGGCGGTGCGTACGTCCCCGCGATGAGCGACGAGGCGGTGATCGTCCGCAATCAGGGGACGATCTTCCTCGGCGGCCCGCCCCTGGTGAAGGCCGCGACCGGCGAGGTCGTGACGGCCGAGGAGCTCGGCGGCGGCGAGGTCCACTCCCGGGTCTCCGGCGTGACCGACCACCTCGCCGAGGACGACGCGCACGCACTGCGCATCGTGCGGACGATCGTCTCCACGCTCCCCGACCGCGCCGAACTCCCGTGGTCCGTCCGCCCGGTGGAGGAGCCGAAGGTCGACCCCCTCGGGCTCTACGGAGCGGTACCGACGGACTCCCGCACCCCCTATGACGTCCGCGAGGTCATCGCGCGCGTGGTCGACGGCTCCCGCTTCGCCGAGTTCAAGGCGGAGTACGGCCAGACGCTGGTGACGGGCTTCGCCCACATCCACGGCCACCCGGTCGGCATCATCGCGAACAACGGCATCCTGTTCTCCGAGTCCGCCCAGAAGGGCGCCCACTTCATCGAGCTGTGCGACCAGCGCGGCATCCCCCTCGTCTTCCTGCAGAACATCTCAGGATTCATGGTCGGCCGGGACTACGAGGCGGGCGGCATCGCCAAGCACGGCGCCAAGATGGTGACGGCGGTGGCCTGCACGCGCGTGCCGAAGCTGACGGTCGTGATCGGCGGTTCGTACGGCGCGGGGAACTACTCGATGTGCGGCCGCGCCTACTCCCCCCGCTTCCTGTGGATGTGGCCGAACGCCAAGATCTCCGTGATGGGCGGCGAGCAGGCCGCCTCGGTCCTCGCGACCGTCAAGCGCGACCAGTTGGAGGCGCGGGGCGAGGAGTGGTCGGCGCAGGACGAGGAGGCCTTCAAGGACCCGGTCCGTGCCCAGTACGAGCAGCAGGGCAACGCCTACTACGCCACGGCCCGGCTGTGGGACGACGGCGTGATCGACCCCATGGAGACCCGGCAGGTCCTCGGCCTCGCCCTGACCGCGTGCGCCGAGGCACCACTGGGCGAGCCCGGCTTCGGCGTCTTCCGGATGTGAGGGGCGGACGATGAGCGACTTCCAGCAAGGGACCACCCCGGGGAGAGGGACGATGTTCGACACGGTTCTGGTCGCGAACAGGGGCGAGATCGCGGTCCGCGTCATCCGCACGCTGCGCGCGCTCGGCGTCCGCTCCGTCGCGGTCTTCAGCGACGCGGACGCGGACGCCCGGCACGTCCGCGAGGCGGACACGGCCGTACGGATCGGTCCCGCACCGGCCACCGAGAGCTATCTGTCCATCGAGCGCATCCTGGAGGCGGCGGCCCGGTCCGGCGCCCAGGCCGTCCACCCGGGGTACGGCTTCCTCGCCGAGAACGCGGAGTTCGCGCGGGCCTGCGAGGCGGCGGGTCTCGTCTTCATCGGGCCGCCCGCCTCGGCGATCGACCTGATGGGCGACAAGATCCGCGCCAAGGAGACGGTCGAGGCGGCCGGGGTCCCGGTGGTCCCCGGCTCGTCGGGCAGCGGCCTGACCGACGCCCAACTGGCCGACGCCGCCCGGGAGATCGGCATGCCGGTACTGCTCAAGCCGTCGGCGGGCGGCGGCGGCAAGGGCATGCGCCTGGTGCGGGACGCCGCGCTGCTCGCGGATGAGATCGCCGCCGCGCGGCGCGAGGCGCGGTCCTCCTTCGGTGACGACACGCTGCTCGTGGAGCGGTGGATCGACCGTCCCCGGCACATCGAGATCCAGGTACTCGCGGACGGCCACGGGAACGTGATCCACCTCGGGGAGCGCGAGTGCTCCCTCCAGCGGCGCCACCAGAAGATCATCGAGGAGGCGCCCAGCGTCCTGCTCGACGAGGCCACGCGCGCGTCGATGGGCGAGGCGGCGGTCCAGGCGGCGCGCTCCTGCGGCTATGCGGGCGCGGGCACGGTGGAGTTCATCGTGCCGGGCAAGGATCCGGCGTCGTACTACTTCATGGAGATGAACACCCGCCTCCAGGTGGAGCACCCGGTGACGGAGCTCATCACCGGCATCGACCTGGTGGAGTGGCAGCTGCGGGTCGCCGCCGGCGAGGAACTCCCGTACGCACAGCGGGACATCACGCTCACCGGCCACGCGATCGAGGCCCGCGTCTGCGCCGAGGACCCCTCCCGCGGCTTCCTGCCGTCCGGTGGGACGGTCCTGGCGCTGCACGAGCCGCAGGGCGACGGCGTGCGGACCGACTCCGGGCTGAGCGAGGGCACGGAGGTCGGGAGTCTGTACGACCCGATGCTGTCGAAGGTCATCGCGTACGGCCCCGACCGCCCCACCGCGCTGCGCAAGCTGCGGGCCGCGCTCGCCGGGACGGTCACCCTGGGGGTGCCGACGAACGCGGGGTTCCTGCGGCGGCTCCTCGCCCACCCGGCGGTGGTCTCCGGTGAGCTGGACACGGGCCTCGTGGAGCGCGAGGCGGAAGGCCTCGTCCCCGAAGGAGTGCCCGACGAGGTGTACGAGGCGGCGGCAGCCGTCCGCACCGCCACCCTCGAACCGGCCGGTGACGGCTGGCGGGACCCGTTCGCGGAGCCGAAGGGCTGGCGCCTCGGCGGCACCCCGGCCCCGCTGACGCACCACCTGCGCGTCCCGGGTCACGAGCCCGTCGCGCACATCGCGGGCGCCGGCCACCGCACCGTGGAGCCCGGCCGCGTCACGGTGCACGTGGACGGCCTCACCCACACCTTCCACCGCGCCGCCGACTGGCTGGGCCGGGACGGCGACGCCTGGCACGTCCAGGACTTCGACCCCGTGGCGGCGAGCCTCACCGGCGCCGCCCACAGCGGGGCCGACGCCCTCACCGCGCCCATGCCCGGCACGGTCACGGTCGTCAAGGTGTCCACCGGCGACCACGTGACCCAGGGGCAGAGCCTCCTGGTGGTGGAGGCCATGAAGATGGAGCACGTCATCTCCGCCCCGCACGCGGGCACCGTCAGCGAACTCGACGTCACACCGGGCTCGACCGTCGCCATGGACCAGGTGCTTGCCGTGGTGGTCCCCGACGAGGCGGAGGGAGACAAGGAATGACCACCGACGCCCGGACGCTCGGCCTCCCCATGACCGTCCCCACCCAGGATCTCCCGCCCCGCGTCCGCATCTACGAGGTGGGCGCACGGGACGGCCTGCAGAACGAGAAGGCGGTCGTCCCCACCGAGATCAAGGCGGAGTTCATCCGCCGCCTCGCCGCCGCGGGCCTCACGACCGTCGAGGCGACCAGCTTCGTGCACCCCAAGTGGGTGCCCCAACTGGCCGACTCCGAGCAGCTGTTCCCGCTGCTGCGGGACGTGCAGGGCGAGGGGACGAAGCTCCCCGTCCTGGTGCCCAACGACCGGGGCCTGGACCGCGCCCTGGCACTGGGCGCCCGCGGCATCGCCGTCTTCGTCAGCGCCACGGAGTCCTTCGCCAAGGCCAACCTCAACCGCACGATGGCCGAGGCGCTCGCCATGTCGGAGCCGGTGGTGGCCCGCGCGCGCGAGCAGAAGGTGCATGTGCGGGGCTATCTCTCCATGTGCTTCGGCGACCCGTGGGAGGGCCCGGTGCCCATCGCCCAGGTCGTCCGCACCGCGAAGGCCCTCCTGGACATGGGCTGCGAGGAGCTGAGCCTCGGCGACACCATCGGCGTGGCCACGCCGGGCCATGTCCTGGCCCTCCTGGCCGAGTTGAACGAGGAGGGCGTGCCGACGGACCGCATCGGCGTGCACTTCCACGACACGTACGGCCAGGCGCTCTCGAACACCCTCGCCGCCCTGCAGCACGGCGTGCGCACGGTCGACGCGTCGGCGGGCGGCCTCGGCGGCTGTCCGTACGCGAAGAGCGCCACCGGCAATCTCGCCACCGAAGACCTCGTATGGATGCTCGACGGCCTCGGCATCGAGACCGGCGTCGATCTCGGCAAGCTCACCGCCACGAGCGCGTGGATGGCCGAACAACTGGGCCGACCCAGCCCGTCCCGCACCGTCCGTGCCCTGACAGGCACCTCCCACCAGGAGCAGTGAAGAACGATGGATCACCGTCTGTCCCCCGAGCACGAGGAACTCCGCCGCACCGTCGAGGAGTTCGCGCACGAGGTCGTCGCCCCGAAGATCGGCGACCTGTACGAACGGCATGAGTTCCCGTACGAGATCGTCCGCGAGATGGGCCGCATGGGCCTGTTCGGCCTGCCCTTCCCCGAGGAGTACGGCGGCATGGGCGGCGACTATCTCGCCCTCGGCATCGCGCTTGAGGAGCTGGCGCGGGTCGACTCCTCGGTGGCGATCACCCTGGAGGCGGGCGTCTCGCTGGGCGCCATGCCGATCCACCTCTACGGCACGGACGAGCAGAAGCAGGAGTGGCTGCCCCGGCTCTGTTCCGGTGAACTCCTCGGCGCCTTCGGCCTGACGGAGCCGGACGGCGGCTCGGACGCGGGCGGCACGCGCACGACCGCGGTGCGGGACGGCGACGAGTGGGTGATCAACGGCTCCAAGTGCTTCATCACGAACTCCGGCACGGACATCACGGGCCTGGTCACGGTCACCGCCGTCACCGGCCGCAAGGCGGACGGCCGTCCGCTCATCTCCTCGATCATCGTGCCGTCCGGGACGCCCGGGTTCACGGTCGCGGCGCCGTACTCGAAGGTCGGCTGGAACGCCTCGGACACCCGCGAGCTGTCCTTCGCCGATGTGCGCGTTCCGGTGGCGAACCTCTTGGGTGAAGAGGGCCGCGGCTATGCGCAGTTCCTGCGGATCCTGGACGAGGGCCGGGTCGCGATCTCCGCGCTCGCGACGGGCCTCGCGCAGGGCTGCGTCGACGAGTCCGTGAAGTACGCCAAGGAGCGGCACGCCTTCGGGAAGCCGATCGGGGCGAACCAAGCGATCCAGTTCAAAATCGCCGACATGGAGATGCGGGCACACATGGCCCGGGTCGGCTGGCGGGACGCGGCGTCACGGCTCGTCGGCGGTGAGCCCTTCAAGAAGGAGGCGGCGATCGCGAAGCTCTACTCCTCCACGGTCGCCGTCGACAACGCGCGCGAGGCCACCCAGATCCACGGCGGGTACGGCTTCATGAACGAGTACCCCGTGGCACGGATGTGGCGCGACTCCAAGATCCTGGAGATCGGCGAGGGCACCAGCGAGGTCCAGCGCATGCTGATCGCCAGGGAGCTGGGATTCGCGGGATAACCACGCCCGCGGTGGGGAAGGCGAGCGCGGGGGCCACTGGACATCAGCTTAGGTTAGGTTAGCCTAAGCGCTAGTTCCGGCCAGTGGCCCCGCCGCGCCGCCGTCCTCACGAAAGCAGAGACCCTCATATGTCCCACGCCCGCTTCCCTCAGCCCTCCCGCCGCGGCATCCTCGCCGCCGGCGGTGCCCTCGGCCTCACGGCCCTGCTGGCAGCCTGCGGTGACGAGAAGAAGGACGGCGCGGGCAAGGAGAGCGCCGGCGACTCCGGCCCCTGGAGCTTCAAGGACGACCGCGGCACGACCGCCAAGAGCAAGGGCACCCCGCAGAACATCGTCGCCTTCACCGGCGTCGCCGCCGCCCTGTTCGACTACGGCATCGAGGTCAAGGGCGTCTTCGGCCCGACGAAGACCAAGGACGGCAAGGCCGACGTCCAGGCCGGTGACATGGATGTCAGCAAGCTGACGATCCTCGGCAACGAGTGGGGCAAGTTCAACATCGAGAAGTACGCGAGCCTCGCTCCCGACCTCCTCGTCTCCACGATGTTCGACACGGCGGGCACCCTCTGGTCCGTCCCCGAGGACAGCAAGGACAAGATCCTCAAGCTCGCCCCCAGCGTCGGCATCAGCGTCTACGACCGCCAGATGACCCAGCCCCTCCAGCGCCTCCTCGCGCTCGCCGAATCGCTCGGCGCGGACGTGAAGGCCGAGAAGGTCGTCAAGGCGAAGAAGCGCTTCGAGGCCGCCGCCGAGCGGCTGCGCAAGGTCGCCAAGGCGAACAAGGACATCAAGGTCCTCGTCGGCTCGGCGAGCCAGGACATCTTCTACGTCTCCGGCACGAACCTCTCCGCGGACCTGGAGTACTTCAAGTCCCTCGGCGTGAACTTCGTCGAGCCGTCCGAGGCCGCCAAGAAGGCGAGCGGCGGCTGGTTCGAGAACCTGAGCTGGGAGAACGTCAACAAGCACGCCGCGGACGTCATCATGATGGACAACCGCACCGCGACCATCCAGCCCGCTGACATCGAGAAGCCGACCTGGGCGAAGCTGCCCGCGGTCAAGGCCGGACAGGTCATCCCCCGCGTCACCGAGCCCATCTACTCGTACGACAAGTGCGCCCCGATCCTCGAGGACCTCGCCGACGCGATCGAGAAGGCCAAGAAGGTCAGCTGACACCGCTGAACCCCGCGCCCGAGCACAGCCCTCTCCGCATTCCGGAGGGGGCTGTTCCGTTTTTGTGCCTCCTGGTGACGACAGGGACCCCCTGGGTTTAACCCGCAAGGAAGTTAGGTTAGGCTTACCTCACTTCCCCCAAGTCCCCTCACCCAGAGGAAGTTCATGCGCTCGCACCTGCTCAACGACACCACCGCGGAGCGTTACCGCAGTTCCGTGACCGAGGGAGTCGAGCGGGTGGCGGCCAGAATCGCCACCACCTCCCGCCCTTTCACCGGCATCTCCGTCGACGAACTCGCGCCCCGCATCGAGGCCGTCGACCTGGACGAGCCCCTGCACGACACCATCGCCGCCCTGGACGAACTCGACGAGCTCTACCTGCGCGACGCCGTGTACTTCCACCACCCCCGCTACCTCGCGCACCTCAACTGCCCGGTCGTCATACCGGCCGTGCTCGGCGAGGCGGTGCTCTCCGCGGTCAACTCTTCCCTCGATACGTGGGATCAGTCCGCGGGCGGCACACTGATCGAGCGCCGTCTCATCGACTGGACCGCCGAACGCATCGGGCTCGGCCCGGCCGCCGACGGCGTCTTCACCAGCGGCGGCTCGCAGTCCAACCTCCAGGCCATGCTGCTCGCCCGCGAGGAGGCAGCCAAGGCGGGCCTGCCGGCCGACCGGCTGCGCATCTTCGCCTCCGAGGTCGGCCACTTCAGCATCCAGAAAGCCGCGACGCTGCTCGGCCTCGGCGAGGACGCCGTGATCGTCATCCCCACCGACCACGACAAGCGCATGCAGACCGTGGCCCTCGCCCGCGAGCTGGAGCGCTGCCGCGACAACGACCTCACCCCCATGGCGGTCGTCGCCACCGCCGGCACCACCGACTTCGGCTCCATCGACCCGCTCCCCGAGATCGCCGAACTCTGCCAGCAGTACGGCACCTGGATGCACGTCGACGCGGCGTACGGCTGCGGTCTGCTCGCCTCGCGCAAGAACCGCGGGCGCATCGACGGCATCGAGCGCGCCGACTCCGTGACCGTCGACTACCACAAGTCCTTCTTCCAGCCGGTGAGTTCCTCCGCCGTCCTGGTGCGGGACCGCGCCACGCTGAGCCACGCGACATACCACGCGGAGTACCTCAACCCGCGCCGCATGGTGCAGGAGCGCATCCCCAACCAGGTCGACAAGTCCCTGCAGACCACGCGGCGCTTCGACGCCCTGAAGCTGTGGATGACGCTGCGCGTGATGGGCGCCGACGCCATCGGCGAGCTCTTCGACTCCGTCTGCGACCTGGCGGTCGAGGGCTGGGAGCTGCTCGCCGCCGACCCCCGCTACGACGTCGTGGTGGAGCCCCGGCTCTCCACGCTCGTCTTCCGCTACATCCCCGAGTCGATCTGCGACCCGTCCGCCATCGACCGCGCCAACCTCTACGCCCGCAAGGCCCTGTTCGCCTCCGGTGACGCCGTCGTCGCGGGCACCAAGGTCGGCGAGCGCCAGTACCTCAAGTTCACCCTGCTCAACCCCGAGACCACGGTCGCCGACATCACGGCCGTCCTCGATCTGATCGCCGGCCACGCCGAGCAGTACCTGGGAGAGACCCTTGACCGCGCTTCCTGATCACCGAGAACCACTGGAACCGGTGGAACCACTGGACTTCATCGGTATCGGCCTGGGCCCCTTCAACCTCGGCCTCGCCTGCCTCACCGAACCGATCGACGAGCTGACCGGCCTCTTCCTTGAGTCCAAGCCGGACTTCGAGTGGCACTCGGGCATGTTCCTGGAGGGCGCCCACCTCCAGACCCCGTTCATGTCGGACCTGGTGACCCTCGCGGACCCGACGTCCCCGTACTCCTTCCTCAACTACCTGAAGGAATCCGGGCGGCTGTACTCGTTCTACATCCGCGAGAACTTCTATCCGCTGCGCACCGAGTACAACGACTACTGCCGCTGGGCCGCCGCGAAACTCTCCTCGGTCCGCTTCAGCACGACGGTCACCGAGGTGACGTACGCCGACGACCTGTACGTCGTCCACACCTCCACGGGCGACACCTTCCGCGCCCGCCACCTCGTCCTCGGTACCGGCACCCCGCCGCACATCCCCGAGTCGTGCGCGGACCTCGGCGGGGACTTCATCCACAACTCCCGCTACCTGCAGTCCAAGCAGGAGCTCCAGAAGAAGGAGTCGATCACGCTCGTCGGCAGCGGCCAGTCCGCCGCCGAGATCTACTACGACCTCCTGAGCGAGATCGACGTCCACGGCTACCGCCTCAACTGGGTCACGCGCTCCCCCCGCTTCTTCCCCCTCGAATACACGAAGCTGACGCTGGAGATGACCTCTCCGGAGTACGTCGACTACTTCCACGCACTGCCGGAGGCGACCCGCTACCGCCTCCAGGACCAGCAGAAGACGCTCTTCAAGGGCATCGACGGCGACCTGATCAACGAGATATTCGACCTCCTCTACCAGAAGAACCTCGGCGGCCCGGTGCCGACGCGGCTGCTCACCAACTCCTCGCTGCAGAGCGCCCGTCACGAGAACGGCACCTACACCCTGGGCCTGCGCCAGGACGAGCAGGGCAAGGACTTCGAGCTGGAGTCCGAGGGCCTGATCCTGGCCACCGGCTACCAGTACGTCACGCCCGACTTCCTGGAGCCCGTGCGCGACCGCATCCGCTGGGACGGCCGCGGCCGCTTCGAGGTCGCCCGCAACTACTCGATCGACACCACGGGCCGCGGCATCTTCCTGCAGAACGGCGCCGTGCACGCCCACTCGCTGACCAGCCCCGACCTGGGCATGGGCCCCTACCGCAACGCGTACATCATCGGTGAGCTGCTCGGCGCCGAGTACTACCCCGTCGAGAAGTCCATCGCGTTCCAGGAGTTCGCCGTATGAGCACAGAACCCGAGCTGACCCTCCGCCCCCTCGACCCCCTGAAGGACGCCGAGCTCCTGCACGGCTGGGTCACCCACCCCAAGGCCTCGTTCTGGATGATGCAGGACGCGACGCTGCCGGACGTCGAGCGCGAGTACATGGCGATCGCCGCCCACGAGCACCACGACGCGTTCATCGGCCTCCTCAAAGGCGTCCCCGCCTTCCTGATGGAGCGCTACGACCCCCGGTACGTCGAGCTCGTCGGCCTCTACGAGCCGCAGCCCGGCGACGTGGGCATGCACTTCCTCACCGCGCCCTCCGACGTCCGCATCCCCGGCTTCACCCGGGACGTGATCACCAAGGTGATGGAGACGCTCTTCGCCGACCCGGCGACCCAGCGCGTCGTCGTCGAGCCCGATGTCGACAACAAGGCCGTGCACGCCCTCAACGAAGCCGTCGGTTTCCGGGCGGCCGAGGTCATCCAGAAGCCGGAGAAGAAGGCTCTGCTGAGCTTCTGCACCCGCGAGCAGTTCGAAGAAGCAGTACGCGAAGAAGCAGTACGCGAAAGGGAATCGGCGATATGACCCTGTCCGACGCCACGGCGCACCTCTCCCCCGAGCGCTGGGAGCAGGCCAACCGTCTCCTCATCCGCAAGGCGATCGCCGAGTTCTCCCACGAGCGACTCTTCACCCCGGAGCCACTGGGTGAGGACAAATACGTCATCCGCAGCGACGACGCCCTGACCCGCTACCGCTTCACCGCCAAGCGGCTGCGGCTCGACCACTGGCAGGTCGACGCCGACTCGATCTCCCGGCACCGCGACGGCACCGAACTCCCGCTGAACGCCCTCGACTTCTTCGTCGAGCTGCGGACGGCGCTCGGCCTGAGCGACGAGATCCTGCCGGTCTACCTGGAGGAGATCTCCTCCACGCTCTCCGGCACCTGCTACAAACTCACCAAGCCCGCGATCCCGGCCGCCGAGCTCTCCCGCTCCGGCTTCCAGGAGATCGAGACGGGCATGACCGAGGGCCATCCCTGCTTCGTCGCCAACAACGGCCGGCTCGGCTTCGGCGTGCACGAGTACCTCTCGTACGCTCCCGAGACCGCGAGCCCCGTACGGCTCGTGTGGCTGGCCGCGAGCAAGGAGCGGGCCGCGTTCACGGCGGGCGCCGGCATCGACTACGAGTCGTTCCTGCGCGCCGAGCTCGGCCAGGAGACCCTGGACCGCTTCGACCGCAGACTCCGCGACCAGGGCCTGGACCCGGAGGACTACCTCCTGATCCCGGCGCACCCCTGGCAGTGGTGGAACAAGCTCTCCGTGACCTTCGCCGCCGAGGTCGCCCAGCGGCACCTGGTCTGCCTGGGCGAGGGCGACGACGAGTACCTGGCCCAGCAGTCGATCCGTACGTTCTTCAACAAGAGCGAACCGGCCAAGCACTACGTCAAAACGGCCCTCTCGGTCATCAACATGGGCTTCATGCGCGGGCTTTCGGCCGCGTACATGGAGGCGACCCCGGCGATCAACGACTGGCTCGCGAACCTCATCGACACCGACGAGACCCTGAAGTCGACCGGCCTCACGATCATCCGCGAGCGCGCGGCCGTCGGCTATCGCCACCTGGAGTACGAGGCCGCGACCGACCGCTACTCCCCGTACCGCAAAATGCTCGCGGCCCTGTGGCGCGAGAGCCCCGTCCCGTCCCTGGCCGAGGGCGAGCAACTGGCCACGATGGCCTCCCTGTTGCACACCGACCTGGAGGGCGCGTCCTTCGCGGGCGCCCTCATCGAGCGCTCGGGCCTCCCCCCCGCCGAATGGCTGCGCGGCTATCTGCACGCCTACCTGACGCCGCTCCTGCACAGCTTCTACATGTACGACCTCGTCTACATGCCGCACGGCGAGAACGTCATCCTGGTCCTGAAGGACGGCGTCGTACAGCGGGCGATCTTCAAGGACATCGCCGAGGAGATCGCGGTCATGGACCCGGACGCGGTGCTGCCGCCCGCGGTCGAACGCCTGCGGGTCGAGGTCCCCGACGACCAGAAGCTCCTGTCGATCTTCACGGACGTCTTCGACTGCTTCTTCCGCTTCCTGTCCGCGAGCCTCGTCACCGAGGGCCTGGTGGACGAGGAGACGTTCTGGGGCGCCGTCGCCGAATGCGTGACGACGTACCAGGAGGCCACGCCCCAGCTGGCCGACAAGTTCAAGCAGTACGACATGTTCGCCCCGGAGTTCGCGCGCTCCTGCCTGAACCGGCTCCAGCTGCGGGACAACGAGCAGATGGTGGACCTCGCCGACCCGGCGGGGGCCCTCCAGCTGGTCGGGACGCTGAGGAACCCGATCGCGTAAAGCGGTACCGCACAAGCCGAGTGGGCTCCAGGGACGGTCCCCTGGAGCCCACTCCTGTCCGTACGTCAGGTGCCTACTTGCCCGGCCACGGCACGTCCGGCGCCTTGTAGTACCCGATCCCGAGCGCGTCCCAGCGCGGCCCCTGCTGGGCGAGCCGCACCTTGTACGCGTCCCAGTCGTGCGTCGAGGCGGGCGACCAGCCGAGCTCGGCGATGCCGGGAAGGCGCGGGAACGCCATGTACTCGATGTGCGCCGACGTCGAGAGCGTCTCCGACCACAGCGGCGCCTCGACGCCCTGGATCGACTCCGCGGGCGCGCCCTTCAGGTACGTCCCCGGGTCCCAGTCGTAGCTGCGCTGTGTCGAGACGTATCCCGCCCAGGCCAGACCCAGCGGGGTGTCCTTGTCGTACTTCATGTCGAGGTAGGCACGGTCGGCGGGCGAGAGGACCAGCTTGGTGCCCTTCTTCGCCGCGTTCACGACCTGCTCGCGCTCGGCGGCGCCGGTGGCGTCATAGCCCCAGTACTGCGCGATGGCGCCCTTGGCGGGTGTGGCGCCGGTCAGCTGGTGCCAGCCGATCGCGGTCTTGCCGTACTTGGCGACCACCGGCTGGACCTTGTTCATGAACGCCACGTAGTCCTCGTGGCTGGTGGAGTGGGCTTCGTCGCCGCCGATGTGGATGTACTTGCCGGGCGTCAGGGCGGCGATCTCGCGGATCACGTCGTCCACGAAGTCGTACGTCACGTCCTTCTTGACGCAGAGCGAGCTGAAGCCGACCTCGGTGCCGGTGTAGAGCGGGGGCGCGACGCCGTCGCAGTTCAGCTCGGCGTACGAGGCGAGTGCAGCGTTCGTGTGACCCGGCATGTCGATCTCGGGGATCACTTCGAGCTGCCGCGATGCCGCGTACTTGACGATGTCCTTGTACTGGGCCTTCGTGTAGTAGCCGCCCTGGCCGCCGCCGACCTGCGTGGAGCCGCCGTACGTGGCGAGCCTGGGCCAGGAGTCGATGGCGATGCGCCAGCCCTGGTCGTCGCTGAGGTGCAGGTGCAGCTTGTTGACCTTGTAGAGCGACATCTGGTCGATGTAGCGCTTGACCTTGTCGACCGAGAAGAAGTGCCGCGACACGTCGAGCATCGCGCCGCGGTGCGCATAGCGCGGCGTGTCCTTGATGGTGCCGCCCGCGACCTTCCAGGGGCCCTTCTGCCCGGTCTTCTTCTCTGCCGCCGCGGGCAGTTGCTGGCGCAGCGTCTGGACGCCGTAGAAGAGCCCGGCGGGCTTGCGGGCCGTGATGGTGAGCGAGCCCCGCCCGGACTCCAGGCGGTAGCCCTCGTTCCCCAGGGACGTGTCCTTGGTGCTCAGGCGCAGCCGGATGCCGTCGCGGCCCTCGTCGTCGGTGACCTTCAGGGGGTAGCCGGTGGAGGGGCGCAGGACGTCGGCGAGTTGGCCGCCGATCGCGCGCGCCTCGCGGGATTCGCCGACCCGGATGCGGGTCTTGGCGCTGATCTCGTACGGGGATCCGCCGGGCGCGGCGGACGCGGGGGCCGGGACGATCTGGCCGAGCGGGGTCGGCGCGGCGGCCGTGGCTGTTTCCTCCGCTCCGCCGCCGGGCGCCGCGGCCACGGACGAGAGGCCGGCCGCGGCGACGAGCAGCAACGAGCCGAACAGGCGGGTCGATCTGTGGTGCTGTCTCACGAGCGGGTCCCTTCGACGGGCCATCACTGTGGTGCATCTCCATCGAACGGTCACCATGGGTACCTTGCACCCCGGGGCGGGTCAAGGGTGTAGACCACTTCTGCCGCCGGCCGATGGAAGAATCGTCGCATGGCGGAAATCATCCAGCGCGACGGGACCTGGACCTTCGACGGAGAGACGCTGCGCCTTGTGCCGGGACGCGACAAGAACGTGTCTCTGCTGCGCAGGTCGCTGGGAGAACTGGCCGTGCCGCTGGGCGCGTTGGCGGGCATCGCCTTCGAACAGGGGAAGAAGTCGGGGCGGCTGAGGCTGCGGCTGCGGGACGGCGCGGATCCGTTGCTGCAGGCCGCCGGGGGCAAGCTCGGGGAGGCCGCGGACCCGTATCAGCTGACGGTGGAATCGGACCGTTACGGGGTCGCGGAGTACGTCGTCGACGAGGTCCGCAACGCGCTGCTGATCGAGCAGGTGCCCACCGCGCCCTGCGACAGCTATCTGCTGCCGGGTCCGCCGGTGCCGCTGTCGGTGTCGGCGGGGGACGGCACGGCGAGCTTCGACGGGGAGCACATCCGCCTGGAGTGGAACTGGAAGACGGAGGAGGCGAAGTCCGCCGCCGGTACGCGCACGCTGGCCCTCTCCGAGGTCGCGGCGGTGGAGTGGCAGCCCGCGGCGGGCCTGGAGAACGGCTACCTCCGCTTCACCGTCCGGCACGCGCCCACCAAGGCCCCGCCGAAGTACGACCCGAACTCGGTCGAGCTGTGGGGCTTCAAGAAGGACCCGCTGATGGCGCTGGTGGCGGCTGCCGTGCAGGTGCGGCTGCCGCACCCGGCGGCGGCCGTGGCGGAGTCCGCTGAGGCGCCGCCCGCCCTGACGAAGTCCGCTTCCGTCCCCGCGCCCGCCGCCCCGGCCGAGGACGATCACGACGCGCTCCTGCGGCGCCTGCGCGAGCTGGGCGAACTGCACCAGGCGGGGATACTCACGGACGAGGAGTTCTCCCTCGCCAAGCAGGCGGTACTGAAGCGCATGTAGGCCGTCGGGGCCGGTTTTCACCATCATCCTGCCCGGAATCGGGCAGGATTGTTGCACGTGGAGGACTGTTCCTCCAGGATCAACGAATGCACGACGACCTGGTGGACCACCTGACCCGCAGCACCCCGCTCCAGCGGGGCGAAGCCCTGCGGGTCATCCAGGACGTGCTCGCCTACTTCGACGAGACGACCGAACAGTTCGTCCGTCGCCGCCACCGCGAGCTGCAGGGTCAGGGCCTGCTGAACGCGGCGATCTTCGAACAGATCTCGGCGGACCTCAAGTACCGCGCGGTCGCGCCGCCCGAGCTCAGCCTCAGACAGCTGCGCCGCATGATCTACGGCTGAGAACAGGCCAGGAACACCGCAACCACCACCACCCTCTACGGCTAGGACTCCTTCTATGTGCGGAATCGTCGGTTACATCGGCAAGCGTGACGTGGCTCCCCTCCTCCTCGAAGGCCTTCAGCGCCTGGAGTACCGCGGCTACGACTCCGCGGGCGTCGTCATCACCAGCCCCAAGACCGCCGGCCTGAAGATGGTCAAGGCGAAGGGCCGGGTCCGCGACCTGGAAGCCAAGGTGCCCGCCCGCTTCAAGGGCACCACCGGCATCGCCCACACCCGCTGGGCCACCCACGGCGCGCCGTCCGACGAGAACGCCCACCCGCACATGTCCGGTGACGACAAGGTCGCCGTCGTCCACAACGGCATCATCGACAACGCCTCCGAGCTGCGCGCCAAGCTCACCGCCGACGGCGTCGAGTTCCTCTCCGAGACGGACACCGAGGTCCTCACCCACCTCATCGCCCGCGCCCAGGCGGACAAGCTGGAGGACAAGGTCCGCGAGGCCCTGCGCCACGTCGAGGGCACGTACGGCATCGCCGTCCTGCACGCCGACTTCAACGACCGCATCGTCGTCGCCCGCAACGGCTCCCCCGTGGTCCTCGGCATCGGCGAGAAGGAGATGTTCGTCGCCTCGGACGTCGCCGCGCTCGTCTCGCACACCCGCCAGGTCGTCACCCTCGACGACGGCGAGATGGCCACGATCAAGGCCGACGACTACCGCACGTACACGACCGAGGGCTCCCGTACGACCGCCTCGCCGACCACCGTGGAGTGGGAGGCGGAGTCGTACGACATGGGCGGTCACGACACGTACATGCACAAGGAGATCTTCGAGCAGCCCGAGGCCGTGGACCGCGTCCTGCGCGGCCGCATCGACGACCGCTTCTCCACCGTGCACCTCGGCGGCCTGAACCTCGACGCGCACGACGCCCGCAAGGTGCGCCGCGTCAAGATCCTCGGCTGCGGCACCTCGTACCACGCGGGCATGATCGGCGCCCAGATGATCGAGGAGCTGGCCCGCATCCCCGCGGACGCCGAGCCCGCGAGCGAGTTCCGCTACCGCAATCCGGTGGTGGACCCCGACACCCTCTACATCGCCGTCTCCCAGTCCGGCGAGACGTACGACGTGCTCGCCGCCGTCCAGGAGCTGAAGCGCAAGGGCGCCCGCGTCCTGGGCGTCGTGAACGTCGTCGGTTCCGCGATCGCCCGTGAGGCCGACGCGGGCGTGTACGTCCACGCGGGCCCGGAGGTCTGCGTGGTCTCCACCAAGTGCTTCACGAACACCACGGTCGCCTTCGGCCTGCTCGCCCTGCACCTGGGCCGCATCCGTGACCTGTCGGTCTCCGACGGCAAGCGGATCATCGAGGGCCTGCGCAAGCTGCCCGGCCAGATCTCGGAGATCCTCAAGCAGGAGGACGAGATCAAGAAGATCGCGAAGGGGTACGCGGACGCCCGCTCGATGCTCTTCATCGGACGCGTACGCGGCTATCCCGTGGCCCGCGAGGCCTCCCTGAAGCTCAAGGAGGTCTCGTACATCCACGCCGAGGCCTACCCGGCGTCCGAGCTGAAGCACGGCCCGCTCGCGCTCATCGAGCCCGCGCTCCCCACGGTCGCGATCGTCCCGGACGACGACCTCCTGGAGAAGAACCGCGCCGCCCTGGAGGAGATCAAGGCCCGCAGCGGCAAGATCCTCGCGGTCGCGCACCAAGAGCAGGAGAAGGCCGACCAGACGATCCTCGTCCCGAAGAACGAGAACGAGCTGGACCCGATCCTGATGGGCATCCCGCTCCAACTCCTCGCCTACCACACGGCGTTGGCCCTGGGCCGGGACATCGACAAGCCGCGCAACCTGGCGAAGTCCGTCACCGTCGAGTAGTCCCGGAAGCCGCCGGAAAATGAACGACCCCTCGCGCGTGCCACCAAGCGTGCGAGGGGTCGTTCTTCAAGGGGCGGGGGCGCCCATTCCCCCGACCCGCGCCTGCCTCAGCCCGTGGCCGTCACTCCCCGGTCGGCAGGGGGTCGTGCCACCTGTACGTACCCTTCACAAGGGCACAACCCACCTCTACGCGCGAGTAGATTTATCTACATGCGAAGGAAGTCGATGCCCCGCCGCCCTTGTCCCACCTGGGAACCCGAGGCCAAGAGGCGTTGAAGGGGCGTTATGGAATGACCACGACGGGTCGTTGCGCACGGCGCGCGAGCCGGCCCGCGACCGAGCCGAAGATGCGCCCCACGATCCCGTGCGTCGATCCGACGACGATCGCGTCCGCCGAGTACTCCCGGCCGACCTCTTCGAGCTCATGGCAGATGTCGCCGCCGCGCTCGACCAGGATCCACGGCACTTCGGCCAGGTAGTCCGCGCAGGCCAGCTCCAGACCGAGCACTTCCGTGCGGTGATCCGGCACGTCGACGAAGACCGGCGGCTCACAGCCCGCCCACACCGTGGTGGGGAGCCGGTTGGCGACGTGCACGATGATCAGGCCGGAGCCGGAGCGGTGGGCCATCCCGATCGCGTACGAGAGCGCGCGCTCACTGGAGGTCGAGCCGTCGAAACCGACGACGACCCCGTGCCGGAAGGCCGGGTCGCAGGAGTGACGTGGTTGTTCCGCCGCCTGGGGGGTCGCCGTGGGATCGGCGACCTGCCGCTTGCGGTCCGCTGGTTCGGAGAATTCGTGACCGGCCATGGGTGTCTCGGCGAAGGAGTCCTCTGTGGGAGATCGGGCAGGGACGAGGAGGAACGACCACCGGAGCTGTGTCCGGGAATCATCTTCCCAACCCCATACCCCCAAGGGTACGGCGACACTCCTCTCCTGCCCAGAGCTTGCTGACGGCCCTGCGGGAGCCTCACGGCGTTCACCGGAGCATGCATGAGCGGCGCCCGTATGGCAATGGTTGCTGCCCTGTACAGGCGGTTTGGGCACCCACCCGCGTGGCCCCCGCTCAGCGCCAGTGACCGGCCGCGTGACCGCGCGTTGAACTTCGGTACCCCACTGCCACAGGGAGCCCGCCGTGCCTGGACCGCCGCCCGTGTCCTCACACGTCACGACGTCCTCACGCGTGACGGCACAGAGCCGCCGACGCCCGCCGGAGGGGGCGCGCGAGCGCCCGCGCGGCGGGGCCCCGGTGCCACGCGCCCAGAAGACGCCACCCACCCCGGCGCAGGACTCCGCGAGTGATGTCGTCCGCTGGGCCGCGTTCAGCTGCGTCCTGGTTCCCGTCGTCCTCGTGGGGTACGGGACCTCGCTGGCGGGAGCCGCGGGTTCCGCCCTCGGACTCGTGGCCGTGACGGGGGTCTGCCGGCTGCTCCTGCGGCAGTCCGAGCGGGGCGCCGCGCGGCTGGTCGAGGAGCAGGGTCACGAGCCCCGCGGGCGGCACGGGCGGACGGCCGCGGGGGCGCACAGGGGCGGTCGGCATGCTGGTGGGTCTACGCCGGTGGACTGACCGATTAGCGCGCACTCACCCGTAACTTTTCAGCCAACTTCCTATGGCCATGCCTTCCTTGGCCGAAGGGGTACCAAACCCCGCTCCCACCAGGGCTGAAAGGCATGCGGAAGGCGCCTGAACCCTACGGGGACCGGCCACGGAGCTGAGGCGCACTTCCCAGCAACGCCCGTGAGTGCAACGCTTCGTGATCGACTGCTTCACGCCAAGTTGCCATGTCGACATAGTGCCGGGTCCTTAACTGGTAACCCCGGCAGCACGGGACGCAGTAGATTCGATCATGACTGTATTACGGCGGGGGACTGGTGGAGGACCGAGGGGAAACGTGCAGGAGCGACAGGTCCGACAGGAACGCCAAGAGCGCCGAGAACACAGAAGCCGAGAACGCCGAGAACGCGGAACACGCAGAGAAACCAGAGCAAGCCAAGAACGGGGAGCCGCGACGACCGAGGGGGGCTTAGCACCATGAGCCACGACTCCACTGCCGTGCAAGAAGCCGCGTCGCGGAAGCTGTCCGGACGCCGCCGCAGGGAGATTGTCGCGGTGCTGCTGTTCAGCGGTGGCCCCATCTTCGAGAGTTCCATACCGCTCTCCGTGTTCGGGATCGACCGGCAGGACGCCGGGGTCCCCCGCTACCGGCTGCTGGTCTGCGCCGGTGAAGAGGGACCACTGCGTACGACCGGGGGGCTCGAACTCACCGCGCCACATGGCCTGGAGGCCATAGGGCGTGCGGGCACCGTCGTGGTGCCGGCCTGGCGGTCGATCACCTCACCGCCGCCGCCGGAGGCGCTCGACGCTCTGCGCCGCGCGCACGAGGAGGGCGCCCGCATCGTGGGGCTGTGCACCGGAGCGTTCGTGCTCGCCGCGGCCGGTCTGCTCGACGGCCGCCCGGCGACCACGCACTGGATGTACGCACCGACGCTGGCCAAGCGGTATCCGTCCGTCCATGTGGACCCGCGTGAGCTCTTCGTCGACGACGGGGACGTGCTCACCAGCGCGGGGACCGCGGCCGGAATTGATCTGTGCCTGCACATCGTGCGCACGGATCATGGCAACGAAGCGGCGGGCGCGCTCGCGCGCAGGCTCGTCGTGCCTCCGCGCCGGGCCGGCGGTCAGGAGCGCTATCTCGACAGGTCTTTACCAGAGGAGATCGGCGCCGACCCGCTCGCCGAGGTCGTCGCCTGGGCCCTGGAGCATCTCCACGAGCAGTTCGACGTGGAGACGCTGGCCGCGCGCGCATACATGAGCAGGCGGACCTTCGACCGCAGGTTCCGCTCGCTCACCGGGAGCGCTCCCCTGCAGTGGCTGATCACTCAGCGCGTGCTGCAGGCACAGCGGCTGCTCGAGACCTCCGACTACTCCGTCGACGAGGTCGCGGGCCGCTGCGGCTTCCGTTCGCCCGTGGCCCTGCGCGGCCACTTCCGGCGCCAGCTGGGCTCGTCGCCCGCCGCCTACCGGGCCGCTTACCGCGCCCGCAGGCCGCAAGGAGGTGAACGGGCGCTGCTGGAATCCGCGGCGTCCGTGGCCACCACGGCGATGGTGAACGCGGAGGGCGGACCCGTCCCGTCGCAGACACGGCGTACGGCGGCCGCGAGCGCCCTTGGTCCCTCGGCGTCGCTGTCCACGGATCCGGGAAAGCCGAGTTCGGATCTGTACGCGCCAGGGCGTCCGCCTCTGCCCGGCCAGAGGAGTGCGCCGTAGGGTAAGACGCATGAACGATCGCATGGTGTGGATCGACTGCGAGATGACCGGGCTCTCGCTGACGGATGACGCACTTATCGAGGTGGCCGCACTGGTCACCGACTCGGAACTGAACGTGCTCGGCGAAGGTGTGGACATCGTGATCCGCCCGCCGGACGCGGCGCTGGAGACCATGCCCGAGGTGGTGCGCAAAATGCACACCGCCTCGGGGCTCCTCGACGAGCTGGCCGGCGGAACCACGCTGGCCGACGCCGAGGAGCAGGTCCTGGCGTACGTACGTGAGCACGTCAAGGAGCCGCGCAAGGCTCCGCTGTGCGGGAACTCGGTCGGCACCGACCGCGGCTTCCTGCTCCGTGACATGGGGACGCTGGAGGAGTTCCTCCACTACCGCATCGTCGACGTCTCCTCGATCAAGGAACTGGCCCGGCGGTGGTACCCCCGGGCGTACTTCAACAGCCCGGACAAGAACGGCAACCACCGGGCGCTGGCGGACATCCGCGAATCCATCGCGGAGCTGCGCTACTACCGGGAGGCGGTCTTCGTGCCGCAGCCAGGACCGGACTCGGACACCGCGAAGACGATCGCGGCCAAGTACGTGCTCCCCGCGGAATAGCCTCCGCGGAACGCCCCTCGTACGGGGTCCGAATAACGCGTGCGCGAGCACCCCTTCGGACCCTGTACACTTTTTCTCGGCCGGTCGGAAGAAAGAAAAACGACCGGACATGGTGGGTGTAGCTCAGTTGGTAGAGCACCTGGTTGTGGTCCAGGTGGCCGCGGGTTCAAGTCCCGTCACTCACCCTGACAGAAGGCCCGGTCCGCGAAAGCGGACCGGGCCTTCTTCGTGTTGTTCACACGGGGTGCGGAAGCCGTCCCCCTGGCCGCCTCGCGCACACGCTTCCCGCCCGTGCGGGGCCGGTGCACAGTGCGGGTGGCGCTTCGTGTGGTCTGTGTCGGCACAGGATGCCGGGGTGCCCGGGCCGCCGGTCGCCTCCCGCGTCGGCGGCCCGCCCTTCGTTCCGCCGGGTCCTCAGGACGACGCCCGCTCCACCAGTTCCGTGGGCAGAACCAGTTGGCGGTGCTCCAGGCGGCGGGCCGAGGCCGGGCGGTCGTCCGCGATCTCGGCGAGCAGCAGGTCGATCATCGCCCGGCCCATCTCCTCGATCGGCTGCCGCACGCTCGTCAGGGGCGGGTCCATGTGGCGGGCGATCGCCGAGTCGTCGAAGCCGACGAGCGCCACGTCGTCGGGTATCCGGCGGCCGGCCTCGCGCAGGGCCTGCCGGGCACCCGCGGCCATCACGTCGGAACCCGCGAACACCGCGTCCACCCCGGGGCAGGCCGCGAGCAGCTCCGTCATCGCCCGGTGCCCGCCCTCCTCCGTGAAGTCGCCCGGCGCGATGAGCCCCTCGTCCACCGCGTGGCCCGCGTCCGAGAGCGCCGCGCGGTAGCCGTCCAGGCGGCGCTGGGCGCCGTAGACGTCCAGGCGGCCGGTGATGGTGGCTATACGCGTACGGCCGCGTGCCAGGAGGTGCTCCACCGCCGAGTGGGCCCCCGCGAAGTTGTCGGAGTCGACCGAGGGCAGCGCCTCGTCGGCCGAGCGGCGGCCGCTGATCACCGCGGGGATCTCCAGCTGGGAGAGCAGGTCCGGCAGCGGGTCGTCGGCGTGCACCGAGACGAGGAGGACGCCGTCGACGCGGTGGGCCGCGAGGTACTGGGCAAGGCGCTGACGCCTGCGGTCGTTCCCGGCGAAGATCAGCAGGAGCTGCATCTCCGTCTCGCTGAGCTCCGCCCCGACCCCGCGCAGGACGTCGGAGAAGTACGGCTCGGCGAAGAAGCGGGTCTCGGGCTCGGGCACGACCAGGGCGATGGCGTCCGTGCGGTTGGCGGCGAGGGCACGGGCCGCCGTGTTCGGGACGTAACCGAGCTCCGCCACGGCGGCCTCGACGGCCGTCCTGGTCGTCTCGCTCACCCGCGGTGAGCCGTTGATCACCCGGGAGACCGTCCCGCGGCCCACTCCCGCCCGCGCGGCGACCTCCTCCAGGGTCGGTCGACCGCCGCTGCGGCCACGCGCACCGTGAGCTGCCATTGTCCGCCTCCCGTCGCACTTCCCCCGGCGAGGAATGTAGAGGAATGTAACAGCCTGATCTTCACCGGGCGGATGGGCCGAACGCACGAGCGTCCTCGTAACAGCCCGATAACTGAAGACATATCTCTATGTCCGGTCTCTTGACACCCCCGCTCCCAGCCACGACTCTTCAACTCATCACCTGTGGGAGCGCTCCCACACTACCTGACACGTACACATCCCGCACGTTCCCCGCCCGAGCCGAAGCGTCAAGCAACGGGGCAAGAAGTGCAGTTGGCCGGGGGGTCGGCACGTCAGGCAACAGGAGGACGCAATGCGCACGAGTTCCCGCCGGTCCGGACGGCTGGTGGCCTTCGCGGCCGTGACCGCGCTGGCCACGAGCCTGCTGGCCGGTTGTTCCAGCGACGACGACAGCGGTTCGGAGGGCGGCGACGGCAAGGTCACGCTCAACGTGGGCACGTTCGGCGTGCTGGGCCTGAAGCAGGCAGGTCTCTACGCCGAGTACGAGAAGTCGCACCCGAACATCAAGATCAAAGAGAACGTCATCGAGCGCAACGACGCCTATTACCCGAAGCTGCTCACCCAGCTCCAGTCCGGCGCCGGTGTCAATGACGTCGCGGCCATAGAGGTCAGCAACATCACCGAGGTCGTGCAGACCCAGGCCGCCAAGTTCGAGGACCTGAGCAAGGCCAAGGGCGTGGACAAGTCCACGTATCTCGACTGGAAGTGGAAGCAGGCCACGACCGACGACGGCAAGACGGTCGGCCTCGGCGTCGACATCGGCCCGACGGCACTCTGTTACCGCAAGGACCTCTTCAAGAAGGCCGGTCTGCCCACCGACCGCGAGGAGCTCGCCAAGGAGTGGGCCGGCGACTGGGACAAGTACGTCGACGTCGGCAAGAAGTACATGAAGAAGGCGCCCGACGGCACCAAGTTCGTCGACTCCGCCTCCAGTGTCTACAACGCCGTCTTCGCCGGTGCGAAAGAGCGGTACTACGACAAGGGCGGCAAGGAGATCTACGAGGACAGCCAGGGCCGCAAGGACGCCTGGGACGCGGCGATGAAGGTCGCGCAGGGCGACATGTCCTCCAAGCTCAAGCAGTTCGACCCGACCTGGGACCAGGGCTTCGCCAACGCCAAGTTCGCCACCGTGGCGTGCCCCGCGTGGATGGCCGGTTACATCCAGGAGAAGACGGGCCCGGAGGGCAAGGGCCAGTGGGACATGGCCAAGGCGCCCACCGACGGCAACTGGGGCGGAACGTTCCTCGGCGTGCCGAGCGCGGGCAAGCACAAGAAGGAGGCGACCGAGCTCGCCGTCTGGCTGACGCAGCCCGAGCAGCTCGCGAAGGTCTTCGCCAAGCAGGCCAGCTTCCCGTCCACCCCGTCGGCGTACGACACGCTGAAGCCGTCGCCCGCGACCAAGGCGTACTTCAACGACGCGCCCATCACGGAGATCTACGCCGACATCGCGAAGAACACCCCGTCGGCCATCTACGGCCTCAAGGACGCCCAGATCGGCCAGTCCATCACGGACATCGGTGTGCTCCAGGTGGAGCAACAGGGCAAGTCTCCGGCTGAGGGCTGGGAAGCCGCGCAGAAGGAGATCAAGGATGTTCTGGGACAGTGACGCGCATGTCCGAGACCGCTGAGTACGCCGAGACCGCGTCCCCCGGTGAGGGGGACGCGGCCCCGGCCGCGTCCGGGAGGCGCAAGGCCTCCCCCACGTCCTCGTGGCGCAGCCGCCTGTACCGCTGGGACATAAAGGCGTCGCCGTACGTCTTCGTCGCCCCGTTCTTCCTCTTCTTCGGTGCCTTCGGCCTGTTCCCTCTGCTCTACACCGGCTGGGCCTCGCTGCACCGCCTGGAGCTGACCAACCTCGACGACAGCACCTGGCTGGGCCTGGAGAACTACACCAACCTGCTGCAGAGCGACTACTTCTGGAACGCCCTCGGCAACACCTTCACCATCGGCATCATCTCCACCGTCCCGCAGCTCGCCGTCGCGCTCGGCATCGCGCATCTGCTCAACTACAAGCTGCGCGGCTCCACCCTGTGGCGGGTGGCGATGCTCGCTCCGTACGCCACGTCGGTGGCGAGTGCCTCGCTGGTCTTCACGCTGCTCTTCGCGTGGGACGGCGGCATGGTCAACTGGATCATCGGGTCCGTCGGCATCGATCCCGTCAACTGGCGTGAGTCGTCGTGGGGTTCGCAGTTCGCGGTGTCGTCGATCGTCATCTGGCGGTGGACCGGCTACAACGCGCTGATCTATCTGGCGGCGATGCAGGCCGTGCCGCACGACCTGTACGAGTCGGCCTCCCTGGACGGCGCCTCGCGCTGGCAGCAGTTCCGGCACGTGACCATCCCGATGCTGCGTCCGACGATCCTGTTCACGGTGGTCGTCTCCACCATCGGGGCGACGCAGCTCTTCGGTGAGCCGCTGCTGTTCGGCGGCACCTCCGGGTCCAAGGGCGGCGCCGACCACCAGTTCCAGACCCTGGGGCTCTATCTGTACGACCAGGGCTGGATCAACGGCCACCTGGGGCGGGCCTCGGCGGTCGCCTGGCTGATGCTCGTGGTCCTGCTGCTCATCGCCGCGGTCAATCTGCTGATCGCCCGACGTCTGAGGAAGGCCCAATGAAGTCCCGCACCCCGGGCCTGACGCCTGCCCGGCCGCTGGGCCTGAAGGCCGGCCGCACGATGCACGCGGGGCCCGTGACCTACGTCGTCCTTGCGCTGTTCACCGCCGTCTCGCTGGCACCGCTGATCTGGACGGCGATCGCGGCCTCGCGCACGAGCGGACGGCTCGCCCAGACCCCGCCGCCCCTGTGGTTCGGCGGGAACCTCTTCAAGAACCTGGAGCGGGCCTGGACCGAGGCCAGCCTCGGCGACGCGATGCTGAACACCACGATCGTGGCGGGCAGCATCACCATCGGCACCGTGCTGTTCTCCACGATCGCCGGATTCGCCTTCGCCAAGCTGAAGTTCAAGTTCAGCGGCCTGCTGCTCCTGCTGACCATCGGCACGATGATGGTGCCGCCGCAGCTCAGCGTCGTACCGCTGTATCTGTGGATCGCCGACCTGCAGTGGACCAACCAGCTCCAGGCGGTGATCCTGCCGACGTTCGTGAGCGCCTTCGGGGTGTTCTTCATGCGGCAGTTCCTGCTCCAGGCACTGCCGAGCGAGCTCATCGAGGCGGCGCGGATGGACGGCGCGAGCAGTCTGCGCATCATCTGGCACGTGGTGTTCCCGGCGGCACGCCCCGCGATGGCGGTGCTCGGTCTGCTGACGTTCGTCATGGCCTGGAACGACTTCCTGTGGCCGATCATCGCGCTGAACCAGTCGAACCCCACCGTGCAGGTGGCGCTCAACTCCCTCGGCACGGGTTACATCCCGGACCGGGCGGTGATCATGGCGGGCGCCCTGCTCGGCACCCTGCCGCTGCTCCTGGCGTTCATCCTCTTCGGCAAGCAGATCGTGAGCGGCATCATGCAGGGCGCAGTGAAGGGCTGAGGCCCCGCGTCGTCTGCCGTCCCTCTCCGCCGCCAGGGCCGAGTCACCGCCGGCCTCGGCCCTGGCCTCCAGACCGACCCCTGTTCTTTCCTGTCCCCTTCCCCCTTTCCATGGGAGCGCTTCCATGACTGAATCCCTTGCCTTTCCGGCCGATTTCCTCTGGGGTGCCGCCACGTCCGCGTACCAGATCGAGGGCGCCGTGCGTGAAGACGGCCGCACCCCCTCCATCTGGGACACCTTCAGCCACACACCCGGCAGGACGGCCGACGGCGACACCGGTGACATCGCCGTCGAGCACTATCACCGCTACCGCGACGACGTCGCGCTCATGGCGGACCTCGGCCTGGGCGCCTACCGGTTCTCCGTCTCCTGGTCGCGCGTGCAGCCCACCGGGCGCGGTCCCGCCGTGCAGCGCGGCCTCGACTTCTACCGACGGCTCGTCGACGAGCTGCTGGCCAAGGGCATCAAGCCCGCCCTGACCCTCTACCACTGGGACCTGCCGCAGGAACTGGAGGACGCGGGCGGCTGGCCCGCGCGCGAGACCGCCCACCGGTTCGCCGAGTACGCGGGCTTCGTCGCCGAGGCGCTCGGCGACCGCGTCGAGTCCTGGATCACGCTCAACGAGCCATGGTGCAGCGCCTTCCTGGGGTACGGCTCCGGCGTGCACGCCCCCGGCCGCACCGACCCGGCGGCCGCACTCCAGGCCGCGCACCACCTCAACCTCGCGCACGGCCTGGGCACCCAGGCGCTGCGCGCCGCCCTGCCGGCCCGCGCCAAGGTCGCGGTGAGCCTCAACTCCTCGGTGGTCAGGGCGGTTTCGGACAGCCCCGCGGACCAGGACGCCCGCCGCCGCATCGACAACCTCGCGAACGGCGTCTTCCACGGCCCGATGCTGCACGGCGCCTACCCCGCGGACCTGCTCACCGACACGGCCCGGGTCACCGACTGGTCCTTCGTGCACGACGGCGACCTGGCCGCCATCCACCAGCCGCTGGACGCGCTCGGCCTGAACTACTACACGCCCGCGCTGGTCTCCGCCGCGCACGACGACCCGGGCAACCCGCGGGCCGACGGGCACGGCGCGAGCGAGCACTCCCCGTGGCCCGCGTCCGACGACGTGGCGTTCCACCAGACGCCGGGCGACCGCACCGAGATGGGCTGGACCATCGACCCGACGGGGCTGCACGAGCTGATCATGCGCTACACCCGGGAGGCGCCGGGCCTTCCGCTGTACATCACCGAGAACGGCGCGGCCTACGACGACAAGCCCGACCCGGAGGGCCGCGTCCACGACCCGGAGCGCATCGCCTACCTGCACGGACACTTGGCCGCCGTCCGCCGGGCCATCACGGACGGTGCCGACGTGCGCGGCTACTACCTCTGGTCCCTCATGGACAACTTCGAATGGTCGTACGGCTACAGCAAGCGCTTCGGCGCGGTGTACGTCGACTACGAGACGCAGGCCCGCGTCCCGAAGTCCAGCGCCCACTGGTACGCGGGCGTCGCGTCCACCGGTGAGCTGCCGCGGGAGTACGTCGCGGACTGACCGGCGGGGAGCGGCAGCCCCGGGAGCCGAGTGGCAGCACGCCACCCGGCTCCTTAGGTTGCCCCTATGCCACATATGCCTCGTATCGCAATAGACCAGGCACGGTGAGCGCCGGTGGGCGTACTCCGTGATCACCCCGAGTTCGCGCTGTTCATCTGCCTCGCCCTGGGCTACCTCGTGGGCAAGGTGCGCGTCGGCCCCATCACCCTGGGCGGCATCTGCGGCACGCTGATCGTCTCGCTGCTGCTCGGCGCCTGGGCCAAGGTCGTCGTCTCCGACGACGTCAAGACGATCTTCTTCGCGCTCTTCATCTTCTCCCTCGGCTATCTCGCGGGCCCGCAGTTCTTCTCCAACCTCAACCGCGAGAGCCTGCGCTTCTTCGCGCTCTGCGGCATCGAACTGGTCTGCGTCCTGGGCATCGCGTTCGGCCTGGCCAAGGCCTTCGACCTGGACGTCGGCACGGCCTCGGGCATCCTGGCGGGTGCGGCAACCGAGTCGGCCGTCGTCGGTACGGCGACCGAGGCCATCGGCAAGCTCGACGGCCTCACCCCTGACCAGATCACCCAGTACCAGGGGCACGTGGCCACCGCGTACACGGTCTGCTACCTCTTCGGCCTGATCACCATCGTGCTCTACACCAGCCAGATCATGCCGATGATGATGCGCATCAACCTGCGGGACGCCTCGCGTGAGCTGTGGGAGAAGATGCGCGGCTCGGGCGGCGGCCTGGAGCCGGACGAGCGGCAGGCGCTGCCGGGCATGGTCGGCCGCACCTATCTGGTGACCACGGCCGACGGCAGGACCGTCGGCGACCTGGAGTCGGACCTCGACGGCCGGGTCACCGTCGAGGCCGTCAAGCGGGGCAGCAAGAACCTGACGCCCGCGCCCGGCCTGGCGCTCACCCTCTCCGACCTGGTCCTGGTGGTCGGCCGCCGCGCCAACGTCATCGAGTCCGGGCACCTCATCGGCCCCGAGACCCCCGGCATCCCCGGCGTCGACACCCCGCTGGCCACCGCCCAGGTCGCCGTCACCGACAAGTCGTCGGACGGCATGAGCGTGGACGACCTCCAGCGCGCGCATCCCGAGTTCATCAAGGACGGCGTGTACGTCACCGACGTACTGCGCGGCGACCAGCATCTGCCCGCGGCCGGTGGCACCACCGTGCGCCGCGGTGACGTGCTCACCCTGGTGGGCGCGCGCTCCGGCCTGAACAAGCTGGTCGCGAGGATCGGCGCGGTCGTCAAGAACGACGCCACCGACTTCATCTATCTGGGTCTGGGCATCGCCGCCGGTTCCCTGCTCGGGCAGGTCGTCGTGCACTTCGGCGACGTGCCCATGTCGCTCGGCACGGGCGGCGGCTGTCTGATCTCCGGGCTGCTCTTCGGCTGGTTCCGCTCCCGCAGACAGACCTTCGGGGCGTTCCCGCCGCAGGCCGCGAACACCCTCAAGGACATGGGTCTGGCGATCTTCATCGCCTGTACGGGGCTCGTGTCGGGGCCGCAGGCCTGGCCGCTGCTCAAGGAGTACGGGGCGCTGCTCCCGTTCGCCGGGATCGCGATGGTCCTGGTGCCCGCGACGATCTCGCTCCTCATCGGCCGCAAGCTCCTGAAGATCGAGAAACCGCTCCTGATCGGCGCCATCGCCGGCCAGCAGTGCTCGACCCCGGCGATCACCTCCGTCACCCAGGTGGCCCAGAGCTCCGTCCCGCTGCTCGGCTACACGATCACTTACGCCCTCTCCAACTTCCTGCTCCCCCTGACCGGGCCGATCCTCGTCGGCGTACTCGGCGCCTGACCCGGCGCACCCGGAGCGTAGAAAATGATCGACTTCCTCAACCGGAACATCTTTCAGCCCCATCCCGAGCTGCTCGTCTTCATCACCGTGGCGATCGGCTTCCTCTTCGGGAAACTGCGCTACAAGGCCATCGGGCTCGGCGCGGTCACCGGCTGCCTCATCGCGGGGCTGCTGCTCGGGGCGCAGTTCAAGGTCGAGATCGACGGCACCGTGAAGAACCTCTTCTTCACGATGTTCCTGTTCGCGCTCGGCTACAAGGTCGGCCCGCAGTTCTTCCGCGGCCTGAAGAAGGACGGCCTCCCGCAGGTCCTCAACGCGGTCGTCGTCTGTGTGACCGGCCTGCTCGTCTGCTGGGCCTTCGCCGCGATGCTCGGCTACGGCCCCGGTCTCTCGGCGGGTCTGCTCGGCGGCGCGCTCACCCAGTCCGCCGTCATCGGCGTCGCGGGCGACGCGATCTCCAACCTGCCGGGTCTCAGTTCCGCGCAGGTCAAGAGCGAGTCGAACCTGGTCGCCATCGGATACGCGGTGACGTACCCCCTGGGCACGATCCTCTGCGCGATGCTGCTCGCCAACGTCCTGCCCAAGCTCTACCGCAAGGACCTCGCGGCCGAATCCGCCGCCCTGGCCAAGGAGTTGGACGCCCCCGGCGACGACCCCGACCTCGCCGAGGGCTACTACGAGGTCGTCCTGCGCGCCTACACCATCCAGCGCCCCGACCTCGTGGGCCGCACCATCGAGGACTTCGAGAACCAGCAGCGCGAGCTGGGCCGCCGGGTCTACATCACCCGCGTACGCAGAGAGGGGCACATCCTCGACCACGACCAGCAGCTCGCCCTGCGCGAGGGCGACGTCGTGGCGCTGAGCGCGCTGCGCGGCTCGCTCGTCGAGTTCGACGCCCGTACGCACATCGGCGCCGAGACCGACGACGTCGAACTCCTCGGCTACCAGACCGAGTCACTGCACGTCGTGGCCTCCGAGAAGGACCAGCTGGGCAGGACCATCGGGGACCTGCGGCGCGAGCCGTTCATGGTCGGTGTCTACGTCGACAAGCTGTACCGCTCCGGCGCCGACTTCCCCTACCGCCTCTCCACCAGGCTGGAGCGCGGCGACACCCTGATCCTCACCGGCCCCAGACGCCTGGTGGACCCGGCGGGCAAGGAGCTCGGCAAGCCCGTGCCGACGTCCTTCGCCACCGACATGATCTGGGTGGGGCTCGGCATCTTCCTCGGCGGCTGCATCGGCATCCCGGCGCTGACCGCGGGCGGCGTGCCGATCTCGCTCTCCACATCCGGCGGCGCGCTGATCATGGGCCTGGTCTTCGGGTGGATCCGCGGCAAGTACCCGACGTACGGGAACGTCCCGCCCGGCGCCCAGTGGTTCATGGACACGCTCGGGCTCTGCCTGTTCGTCGCGGTGGTCGGCATCAACGCGGGCCCGAGCTTCACCTCCGGCCTCTCGACGGCCGGTTGGGGCCTGCTCGTGTTCGGCGCGGTCGCCACGGTGATCCCGCTGATCGTCGGCTTCCTCTTCGGGCACTACGTGCAGAAGATCCGCTTCCCCATCCTGATGGGCGTCCTCGCGGGCGGCCAGACGACCACCGCGGCGATCGGTGCGATCAACGAATCGTCCAGGTCCCAGATCCCGACGCTCGGCTACACGATTCCGTACGCCGTCGGAAACGTGCTCCTGACGATCTGGGGAGCCGTCATCGTCCTGCTCCACCACTGAGCCTCTCCCCTACCGCCCTTCTCCGCCTCTCCCCCCTTCCGCCTCTCCCCTTTCCGTACGCATGTGAGGAACGAGCGCCGTGCCCAAGACCACCTTCACCCGCGAGGAAATCCAGTCCTTCGCCCAGCTCAGCCCCTTCGAGCTGAAGGACAAGTTCATCCAGATCGCCCAGGCGGTGCAGGCCGACAAGCCGGGGCAGAAGGAGACGTCCAGCGTCCAGATGCTCAACGCGGGACGCGGCAACCCCAACTGGATCGCCACCGGGCCCCGCGAGGCCTTCTACGCGCTCGGCTACTTCGCCCTCTCGGAGTCGAGGAGGGTGTGGACCGCCGACGACCTCGGGGGCATGCCGGAGAAGAAGGGGTCGGGCGCCCGCTTCGACACCTTCGTGCGGCAGCACCCGGACCTGCCCGGCATCGAGCTGCTCCAGAAGTGCGTGGAGTACGCCGTCGAGCGGTTCGGCTTCGACCGGGACGAATTCGTCCACGAGCTGACGGACAGCTCGGTCGGCGACAACTACCCCGTCCCCGACCGGATGCTGAAGCACGCCGAGGAGATCGTGCGCGGCTACATCGCAGACGAGATGTTCGACCACAAGCCCCCGCCGGGCAACCTCAGCCTGTTCGCCACCGAGGGCGGCACGGCCGCGATGTGCTACATCTTCGACTCGCTCATGAAGAACGGCGTCCTGCACAAGGGCGACAAGATCGCCCTGATGGTGCCGGTGTTCACGCCGTACGTCGAGATCCCCGAGCTCGACACGTACGAGTTCGACGTGACGTACGTCGAGGCCAGCATGTTCGCCGAGGCGGGCGTGCGGGAGTGGCGCTACCCGGAGGAGGAGGTCGCCAAGCTCGCCGACTCGGACATCAAGATGGTCTGCCTGGTCAATCCCTCCAACCCGCCCTCGCTTGCGCTGAGTCAGCGGGTCGCGGACCAGATCAAGCAGATCGTCGCCACATCGAACCCGAACCTGCTGATCGTGACGGACGACGTGTACGGGACGTTCGTCGAGGGCTTCCGGTCCGTCGCCGCCGACCTGCCGCGCAACACGCTGCTCGTCTACTCGTACTCCAAGCACTACGGCGCCACCGGCTGGCGGCTGGGCGTCATCGGGCTGAACGACGACAACGTCATCGACGAGCTGATCGCGGCGCTGCCGCAGGCGGAGAAGGACCGGCTCGCCAAGCGGTACGGGACGCTGACGCTTGAGCCGGAGAAGATCAGGTTCATCGACCGCCTGGTCGCGGACTCCCGGCAGGTGGCGCTGAACCACACCTCGGGGCTGTCCCTCCCGCAGCAGATGATGATGGTCCTCTTCTCCCTCTTCGACATGCTGGAGGAGGGACAGGCGTACAAGCTCCGCATCCGCGCGATCGTGCGGCAGCGGCTCGAACTCCTTCTGGAGGGCGCCGAGATGAAGATCTCGGACGACCCGCACCGGGCCGGCTACTACATCGAGCTCGATCTGCTCGCCGAGGCCGAACGCGTCCACGGCAAGGACTTCGCCGACTTCCTGGAGAAGAACTACGAGCCGGTCGACCCGCTGTTCCGCCTCGCCGAGCAGACGCACGTGGTGCTCCTGAACGGCGGCGGCTTCGAGGGTCCCGAGTGGTCGGTTCGGGTGTCGCTCGCGAACCTCGACGACCTCGACTACCTGAAGATCGGGCATCACCTGCGGTCGATCTTCAACGACTACGCGTCGGAGTGGCAGGCGTCGAAGGCGTAGTAAGGGAAGTACGGGAGGGACGGGAAGTACGGGACAGAGGTGGGCGCCCCGACCGGGTGGGGGGGTACCGGTCGAGGCGCCGTGGGGGGCGGTGGCTACTTGTAGGCGCCGAAGGCCTTGGTGAAGGCGAGCGGCTCCTGCTCGATCGAGGAACAGGTCGGCGAGGCACCGCCGTTGGCGCCGCCCTCACAGGCCTTGTCGCGGGTCGAGGACCACATCGCCAGCCAGCCGAGACCCTTCTCCTCGGCGAACTTCACCAGCTCCGTGGCGTCGTCGACCTTGAAGACCTCGGTGGTGACGTCGTTGACGCCGATCATCGGGGTGACCGCGACGGCCTTCCAGGCCGCCTCGTCGGACAGACCGAGGGCACCCTTGATCTGCTTCTGCGTGGCGGTGGCGGCGTCGATGGCGTACTTGCCCATGTCACCGCTGTAGGAAGCCCCGTAGTCCATGGCCATGATGTTGACGGCGGAGACCTGCACGCCGTTCTTCTTGGCGTCGGCGACGAGGTCGACGCCCGGCTGCGTCAGGCCCTCGGGCATGACGGGCAGCGTGAACGAGACGTCCAGACCCTCGTGTTCCTTCTGCAGCTGCGCGATGGCCTGTGCGCGGCGGGTGTTGGCGGCGGTCTCCGGAAGGGCCGCGCCCTCGATGTCGAAGTCGACCTTCGTCAGCTTGTACTTGTCGATGACCTTGCCGTACGCCTTGGCCAGCTCGTCGGCGGTGTCGCACTTGAGGCCCAGCTCGGAGCCCGCCTGACCGCCGAAGGACACGCGTACGTCGCCGCCCTTGGCTCGCAGGGCTTCGATCTGCGAGGCGACCTTGTCGTCGTCGAGGCCGGTGGCGCCGCCCCAGAGGGGCTCGCAGCCGCCGCCGGAGGTGATGAAGGCGAGGGTGAACTCCTTCACGCCGGTCTTGTCGGCGGTGTCGACGAGGTCGTACGCGGGGGCGAGCGAAGTGTCCACGAACGGGGCGAACTTGGCACTGCCCGCGGCCTTCGCGGTGTCCTCGGCGGGAGCTTTGGTCGCAAGGGCCGTCCCGGAGAGGGCGAAGGCGCCGCCACCGATGAGGGCGGCGGCCGCGAGCCCGCCTATGACCTTGGACCTGGTGCTCACCGTGCGCCGATGCGTACTGCTCATCGCGTGCCTGCCTTAGCTGTGCGGGGGTGGGGGTGCTGTGGGGATGCGTGCAGCACGTTAGCCTCGCGGGGACGCGGCATTGCGGGCATATGGGGCTCTGCACTGGATCTTAGGGCGGGCTTAAGGGAGCGATCGGGGGCGGTTAATGGTGGGCTCTCGTTCACAGCTAGAGGCGGGGTGAACGGGTGGGTGGGCGGGAAAAATCCGTCGCGAAGCGGCGGTTCAGGATTCGGCGGCGCAGGGCTCAGCGGCGGTTCAGGGCTAGCGCGCGCCGGCGGTCCGCTTCCGACGGCGTACGGAACCCCCGTGCCCACGCCCCCCGGCCACCGGCCGACGCCCGTCCAGCTGGATCCAGATGCGGACCTCGGTACCGCCGAGCACGGACCGCCCGATACGGACATCGCCGCCGGTGGACTCCGCGAGCTGCCGCACGATGTCCAGGCCGAGCCCCGTCGAGCCATCGGCACCCGAACCGGCGCCCCGCGCCAACGCGGCCTCGGGGTCGGCGATCCCCGCCCCCGCGTCCGAGACGAGGACGATCACCGCGTCCTCCCCGCTGTGCACGTCCACCGCGAACGCCGAGCCCTCCCGCGTGTGCCGGAAGACGTTGCCCAGCAACGCGTCCAGGGCGGCGACGAGCTCGGGGCGTGCCACCGGTATCCACACCGGCCGCTCCACCCCCGCGACCCGCACCTCGCGCCCCTCGTCCTCCGCGAGCGCCGACCAGAAGGCCATCCGCTCCTGGATCACCTCGGAGGCGTCGCAGCCCGCGCCGGGGCCGACCGCGGCTGTCTGCGGCTTGGCGTCGCGAGCGGTGCGGATGATCGTGTCGACCTCGCGCTCCAGCTTCTCCACCGCGATCCGGGTCTGCTCGGCGGCGGGACCGTCCCCCAGCGAGGCCGCGTTGAGCCGCAGCACCGTCAGCGGAGTGCGCAGGCGGTGCGACAGGTCCGCCGCCAGTTCCCGCTCGTTCGCCAGGAGCTGGACCACCTGGTCGGCCATCGAGTTGAACGCTACGGCGGCAAGCCGCAGCTCCGTCGGCCCCTCCTCGGGGACCCGCGCCCCCAGCTTCCCCTCCCCGAGGGACTGCGCCGCGCCCACGAGCCGCTTGGCGGGCTGCACCATGCGTACGCCGAGCCGGTCCGCCACCGCCACGGACCCGATGATCAGCGCGACGCCGACGCCCGCGAGCACCAGCCAGGCGGTGGTCACGCCGTTGCTGACCGCGCCTTCGGGCACGAAGATCTCGACCACGGCGATCTGGGTGGAGCTCAGCGCCGTCGGCTGGAGCAGCGCGAAGCCGCCCTCCACCGTCGTGGTCCGCGCCCTGCCCTCCTTGCGCGTCGTCTCCACCGCGGACGCGTCCGCCCGCCCGTCGCCGATGTCCAGGGCGGGCGCGTCGTCGGTGGCCGGTACGTACACGGCCATGCGGCCCTCGCCGCCCGCCTCGGACGTGGCGACGGCCTTCGTCAGCTGATCGCGGTCGGTGGTGATGGAGAGCGTGGGGCCCATGCCGGCCGCGTGCCGCTCCGCGTTCGAGAAGGCCCGGTCCCGCGCCATCTCCTGGATGACGAGCCCGAGCGGCACCGCGAAGGCGACCACGACCATCGTCGTGACGGCCAGGCACACCTTGACGAGCGCCCACCTCACTGGGGTGGCTCCAGCTTGACGCCGACACCCCGCAGCGTGTGCAGATAGCGCGGCCTCGCGGCCGTTTCGCCCAACTTCCTACGCAGCCACGACAGATGTACGTCGATGGTCTGGTCGTCCCCGTAACTCTGCTGCCACACCTCGGCGAGCAGTTCCTTGCGCGGTACGACGACACCGGGCCGCCCCGCGAGGAAGGCGAGCAGGTCGAACTCGCGCCGGGTCAGGTCGAGCCGCGCGCCGTCCAGCTCCGCCTGGCGGCGCAGCGGGTCTATGGCGAGCCCGCCGACGCGTATCTCCCGGCTCGGCGGAGCCTCGCCCGCGGTGACGCGCGAGCGGCGCAGGACGGCGGCCATCCGGGCCGACAGGTGCTCGACGGAGAACGGCTTGGTCAGGTAGTCGTCGGCGCCGTCGTTCAGGAGCCTGACGATCTCGGTCTCGTCGTCACGCGCGGTGGCGATGATCACGGGGACGTCGGTGATCCCGCGGAGCATCTTCAACGCCTCGGAACCGTCCAGATCGGGCAGACCGAGGTCCAGGATCACCACGTCGAAACGGAAATGGGCCACCTCGCGCAGCGCCTCCAGGGCCGTGCCGACGCTGCGCACGGTGTGCGATGCCTCGGTCAGATGCCGGATGAGAGCGGAGCGTACGAACTGGTCATCCTCGACGACGAGCACACTTGCCATGGGCGGCACCGTACGCCATATGAGTGACCCCGGTCCTCCTGGGACGCCGGGCGCCCCGGTGGTGCAGTATGGCTCGCGATGCGCAGAGGACTCATACACGCAATGGCTTGGTCGCTCGCCACGGGCGCGGCGGTCACGCTCTCCTGGTGGGGTGTCCACACGGTCATGGCGGGCACCGCCTACGACCCTCCGCGTGCCGTTCCCCTGGCCGCCGACGGCGACCGCGCGGAGCCGCTCTCGTCCTCCACGCACCGCCCGGACCCGACGCCGACACCGAAGCCATCGAAGCCCTCGAAGACACAGAAGCCGTCGAAGTCCCCCGAGAGCGAGCCGTCGAAGTCCGGGACCGGCAAGCCGAGCACCCCCTCCGCACCGGCCCCCGCCCCCGGCAACGTGAAGAGCTACTCCTCCGACGGCGGCCGGGTCGTCTTCGACCTCGGCAAGGACTCCGCGACTCTGGTGTCGGCGACCCCGGCGGCGGGCTGGTCGGTGCAGGTGTGGAAGCAGGACACCTGGATCCGGGTGGAGTTCACGTCGGGCGCCGACAAGGTCTCGGTGTTCTGCACATGGCACGACCACGCCCCGGCGGTCGAGATCAACAAATACTGACCCGCACGCGTTTCGGCGGAACGTCTCAGCGGACCGCCTTCATCGGAACACCGAGGGAGGCGGCGCGGGCGATGCCACCGCGCTCGCGTCCGTGACCGCCGCCGCTCCCCCGCTGAAGTCGATGAGCGCCCTGCCGTGCTCGACCCGCGCCGGATGCGAGTCCCCCGCGCTGCGCCGGGTCAGCTCGGCGATCGGCAGCGGCCGGTCGGAGCCGACGAGCACCGCGTTGCCGAACCGCTTGCCCCGCAGCACGGCGGGGTCGGCGATGAGCGCGAGCTCCGGGAAGAGCGCGGAGGCGGTGGCGAGCTGGCCGCGCAGATGCGCGAGCGGCGGCCCGTCGGCGAGGTTGGCCGCGTAGAGACCGCCGGGCTTCAGGACCCGGCGTACGTCGGTGAGGAACTCGGCGCTGGTGAGGTGGGCGGGGGTGCGGGCGCCGCTGAAGACATCGGCGATGACGAGGTCCGCCCAGCCGTCCGCGATCTTCGCGAGCCCTTCGCGGGCGTCGGTGCCGCGCACCCGTATCCGCGCCTGCGGGTCCAACGGCAGCTCGCGGCGGACGAGTTGGACGAGCGCCGTGTCGCGCTCGATGACCTGCTGGGTGGAGCGGGGCCGGGTCGCGGCTATGTAGCGGGCGAGGGTGAAGGCGCCGCCGCCGAGGTGCAGGGCCTGGATCGGCTTGCCGGGCGGCGCGACCAGGTCGGCGGCGTGGCCGATCCTGCGCTGGTACTCGAAGTCGAGGTACGCCGGGTCGTCGAGGTCGACGTGGGACTGCGGGGCGCCATCCACGAGCAGCGTCCACGCGCGCGGCCTGTCCCGGTCGGGCATCAGCTCCGCGAGTCCCCCGTCGACTTCCTCGACGACGGCTTCCGCCTCTTCCCGGGATCGCCTGTTCCTTGCCATCGGACCATTATCGGCGTACGCGGAGCTCGCGGCCCGATGACCTTGGGGCACCGCCCCGCCGAGGGCTCAGCGGCAGTTGTCGGCGGCCTCGATCGTGCGGGCCGCCTGGCCGAGCGCCGCGCGCAGCACGGCGGGGTCGGTGACCGGGTCGGCCTCGTCGGGGGGCAGCAGCCAGCCGGAGCCCGCCACCGGGGGCGGTCCGGGCACGGGGTCCGGCTCGACGGCCAGCCGGGCACCGCGGCCGAAGGTCTGCGTACACGCGCTGCCCGGCAGGTCCCAGGCGTCGGCGGTGCCGGGCGGGACCAGGAAGCCGAGGGTGTCGCAGCTCCCGTCGTGCAGGACGGGACCGACGGCGTCGCCCGCCCCGCGGCGCAGGATGTCGACCGCTTCGAGGCCCTGGCGGGCCGGGACGGTGACGAGATCGCAGAAGCCGGGAGGCCCGGCGGGCGCCGCCGGCCGGATGCCCTGCTGTGGTGGTGCGCTACGGTCCTGGGTCGGCAGGTGCCGAGCCGTGGTCAGCGACGCCCGCGATTCGCCGTTCTCCACGCCGATCTCCAACAAGGGGACCCCTCCTCGCAAGGGCGGGAGCCGCGTCGCTCCCTCTCCGCATGGTTCAACGCGGGACGGCGTCAACAGCTACGGCGTAATGCCGCCGCAAAGGATGGCACTTCATGGCAGATCATGGGTGAGATATCCGGTTTGTAGCCAAACTCCGCGTGCCGCCCCCATCACAACGGGTACGTTCGTGCTCCGCCGGAACAGGGGCAGCATCGCCGGATCCACAGGATCCGGCACAATCCGGCACGATCCGTACGAGAGGGTCAGGCCATGGCGTCGTCACCGATGGCATCGTCAACTCCGTCCCCACAACCGAACCTTCACTTCCGGCAGCTGCGCGGGCAGCGCTCGCCGGGCGAGTTCGCCGCCCTGATCCGCAGGGCCGCTCGCGAGATCGGGGAGCGCGTCAGCTGCGACGCCCGTTACATCGGACGCGTCGAGGCGGGCGAGATCCGCTGCCCCAACTACGCCTACGAGCGGGTGCTCCTGCACCTGTTCCCCGGCCGGACACTGACGGATCTGGGGTTCGTACCCCGCTCCGCGGTGCGCGGACGGGGGGCGCGCGCCACGTCCGGGGCGCCCGCACCACACACCACGATCCAGCTGTATGAGTCTCCCCCGTCCGGGCCGCCGAGCCCCGAGCCGCACGAGTGCGACCCGTACGAGATCCAGAGTCACGAGGAGATCGACGTGCGGCGACGCGCATTCATGAGCGGCACGGCCACCGTGGCTGCCGCCTCGCTGGGGCCCATCGGGCTCGCGGAACCGAGTGCCGCCGAGGCCACCGCGCAGCGCGGCGGCCGGGTGGGCGAGGCCGAGGCGACCGCGGTCGAGGAAGCCGTGCGCAGGATCCGGCTGCTCGACGACCGGCACGGCGCCGACGGCCTCTACCGGCGCGCGGCGGCCCCGCTGCGGACCGCCTACGCCCTGCTCGACGCGGGCACCACCCGGCAGCCGATGGCGGACCGGCTGTACACGAGCGCCGGGGAACTCTCCATCTCCGTGGGCTGGCTGGCGCACGACTCGGGCCGCTTCGACGACGCCCGCTCGCACTACGCCGAGGCGCTCGCGACGGCCCGCATGGCCGGCGATGCCGCCCTGGAGGCGCACGCCTTCTGCAACACGGCGTTCCTGGCACGCGACGCGGGGCGGCCCAGGGAGGCGGTGCGGGCGTCCCAGGCGGCGACGCGGGCCGCCCGGCACCTCTCGTCGCCGCGGCTGCTCTCGCTCCTCGCGCTGCGCGAGGCCGGGGGCTGGGCGGGGCTCGGCGACCGGGCGGGCTGCGAACGGTCACTGACCTGCGCGCACGCCCTCTTCGACCGGGGCCCTTCGGACGCCGACCCGGAGTGGATGACCTTCTACGGCCCCGCCGAGCTCGAAGTGCTGGAGGCACAGTGCTGGTCGGCGCTCGGCGACTGGGAGCGGGCCGCCCGGCACGCACGGCGCGCGGCGGGCATCGCGTCGGCGCAGACCCCGCAGTTCACCCGCAACATCGCCCTCTACACCGCGCAGCTCGCCGACGACCTGGCCCGCGCGGGCCGCCCGGACGAGGCGGCGACGGCGGGCATGCGCGTGCTCGGGCTCCTGGACGAGGTGCAGTCGTCGCGCATCCAGTCGATGCTCGCCACGACGGCCCGGGTGCTGCTTCCGCACCGGCGGGCCTCGGGGGTGTGCGGCTTCCTGGAGCGGCACGCTTCTCTGCCGCGGGCCGTGTAGCCGGCCGTACTGCCGCTAGGCCAGGTGCCCGGTGTCGTTCCACGACTCGATGGCGGGCTCTCCGTAGGCCCAGCCCAGGGTGGAGATCGAGGTCGGGTTGAGGCGGATGCGGGCGGCGAAATCGATGCCGAGGCCGAGCCAGCGTGCGCCGATGGAGCGCAGGATGTGCCCGTGCGCGAAGACCAGGACGTCGCGGTCCGCGCCGCGTGCCCAGGCCACCACCTCGTCCGCGCGGGCGGTGACCTGCTCCAGGGTCTCGCCCCGGGGGACGCCGTCGCGCCAGATGAACCAGCCGGGGTGTACGTCCTGGATCTCGGCCGGGGTCATCCCCTCGTAGGAGCCGTAGTCCCACTCCATGAGGGCGTCCCAGGTGGTGGCACGGTCCCCGAAGCCGGCGATCTCGCAGGTCTCCCGTGCGCGGGAGAGGGGGCTGGTGCGCACCTCGACGTCCGGGAGGCCTGCGAAGGGGGCTCGGTGCAGGCGCTCGCCCAGGAGCTTCGCGCCGTTGCGGCCCTCTTCCAGGAGGGGGACGTCCGTCCTGCCGGTGTGCTTCCCGGACAGGGACCACTCCGTCTGTCCGTGGCGGGCCAGCAGGATGCGCGGTGCCATGTCGAGCCTTTCCGGGCTGACGGCCATCGGCATTCGGCCGATGACCATCAGCTGTCATAGAGCGAATTCTGTGGACAGACAGCTGTCCGTACCCTCCATCATCACTCACGTCCCAGGTCGCGATCACTGGTCCCCGTCAGGAGCAACCCGCCCGCCGATCTCTGCGTCTAAGACGACCGGGGACCGCCTCAGCGTGTTCTCGCGTACGCCGTAGGGTGAGGCGGCGTTGAACATCGCATGACCAAAGACAGATGGGGGACCGACCGGATGCCGCAGATCGACGCTCCGGCCACCGGGGGCATACGCACGCTCCGGCTTCGCTGGTGGACGGAGTTGCCGCTGCTCGTGCTGGTGTACGCCGCGTACTCGGCGGGACGCCTGCTGGCCCGCGGTGACGTGTCCGGCGCCGTCGACAACGGACTGGAGATCCTCCGCGTCGAGAAGCTCCTGCGCCTCAACGCCGAGCACCCGCTGAACCGCCTCTTCACGGAACATTCCTGGATAGGCGTCCCGGCCGACTTCTGGTACGCGTCGCTCCACTACCTGGTGACGCCCCTGGTCCTCGTCTGGCTCTTCCGCAGCCGGGCGGTCCACTACCGCGCGGCACGCGCGTGGCTGATGACCTCGACCATGATCGGCCTGATCGGCTTCACGCTCCTGCCGACCTGCCCGCCGCGTCTGCTGAGCGAGGGGTACGGCTTCGTCGACACCATGGCGCAGTACAGCGACTTCGGCTGGTGGGGCGGCGAGGCGAGTGCGCCGCGCGGGCTCGGCGGCATGACCAACCAGTACGCGGCGATGCCCAGCCTGCATGTCGGGTGGGCGCTGTGGTGCGGGGTCATGCTGTGGCGCCACGGCCGTTCACCGCTGGTCAAGACGCTGGCGGTGGCCTACCCCCTGATCACCACGATCGTCGTGATGGGCACCGCGAACCACTACTTCCTCGACGCTGTCGCGGGTGCCGCGGTGATGGGCGTCGGACTGCTCCTCGTACGGCCCGTGCAGCGGCTCGCGGACCGGGTGAAGGCGAAGGCCGGACTGCCGTTCGACGGCGCGCGGCCTTCGGCGGGGGTGCGGGCCGGGTCGCGGCAGACGTCCCTGGCGGGCTCGCCGTCCGCCTCGTCCGCACCAGAGTCCTCAATTGTCAGTGCTGGATGCCAGACTTCGGCGGGTGAGCGAATTCCCCGGCCGCGCAAGCGGCCTGCCGAGCCAGGCGCCGAGCCCAGTGCCCGACCCGCCGAAGCGGGGGACAGCACTCCGACAGCGGCTCGCTGAGCTGCGCGGACCGGACGTCCCCGCTCAGCCGCTCGATGCCCGCGCGCTCGCGGCCCTCGCCGCGAACCCGGGCTGCCGGCGGCGCGCGCTCCTCGACGGCGCGGGCGTGGACAAGGCCTCGCTGGCGCAGTCCCTCGGCTCCCCCGCGCCCTTCGGTCAGTCGCAGTTCGCTTTCATGCGGGGCAATGCCTTCGAGGCGAAGGTCAAGGCCGACGGCGGCGCGGAGCTGCTGCGGCTGGTGCACGGCAGGATCGGGGGCGGTCCGGAGCCGGTGCCGGGCGAATCGTCCGTCCCCGACCTCGCCGCGGTGGGCCCCGAGGGCCGCGCGGCCCGCACCTCGCTCGCGCTGCGGGAGGCGACGTCGACGGAGGGCTGGACCCTCCTCGACCATCCCATGCTGGCGCTGGACGTCGCGGGGACGCCCGCCTTCCTCGAACCGGACGCGGTGGTGGTCCATCCGGACGGCTCCTGGACCGTCGTCGAGATCAAGTCCTTCCCGATGATCGACGGTTCGGCGGACGCGGCGAAGGTGGGCGCGGCGGCGCGCCAGGCCGCGGTGTACGCACTGGCCCTGGAACAGGTGGCGGCGCGCATGGACCCCGCGCCCCGCATCCGGCACCACGTGCTCCTGGTCTGCCCCAAGGACTTCTCGAACCTGCCCACGGCGTCGGCGATCGACGTCCGCAAACAACTCTCGGTGACGCGGCGCCAGTTGGACCGCCTGACCCGCATCGAGGACATCGCGGCGGCACTCCCGGAGGGCACGACGTTCGACGTCACCCGCCCCACCGAGGACCTGACGGCCGCGGTCGAATCGGTCCCGGCGACGTATGCCCCCGAGTGCCTGGCCGCCTGCGAACTGGCCTTCCACTGCCGCGAACGCTCCCGCGCCCAGGGCGCGGTGACCGCCCTGGGCCGTTCGCTGCGGGGCGAGTTGGGCGGGCTCACGACGATCGGGGACGTCCTGTCGGCAGCCGCGGGCACCTCGGGCGACCCGTCGGACCCGGCGGTGGCGACACTGAGGAGAGCGGCGAGACTCCGTACCGAGGCGTTGTCTGGCGTGGGCGCCTCGGGCGGAGATTCAGCGGAGGGCACACCATGCTGACCCCCTCCGCGCCGCTGCCGCGCGGCACGCAACGCCATGGCCGGCGCGGGCGCCCTGCGGTGGGTGTTCCTTTCCCGCCCACCCACCCGTTCCGCAGCTTTCCGGTGACCGTTCGCCCCTTGCCCGCTCGCTGCCGGGTGACCGGGTGCGTGGGTGGGGAGAAGTTGCCGTCGAGCGGCAAAGGGAGCGGGCCTGGCTCGCGGGGGAGGGCTGACCGGTGTCGTTGATCGATAATCTTGCCCGCCTGGAGGCGGTGGCCACGGGTCGCGCCCAGCCGAGAGCAACGGTCCGGCACCGTCACCTCTCCCAGCGCCCCCTCGTCATCGTCCCCCTCATCACCGCAGGTGAGGCCGGTGCCCCGCTCGGCGCGCTCGTCGGCACGGAGCGCACCTCGCCCCGCATCCTCGTCGTCCCGCAGCCCCGCGACCGCGACCTCCGCTTCACCTTCCTCGCCCAACTCGCGGACACCGTCCTGGAGTACGTGGACTCGTTCGCGGACGACGTCGAGGCGGCCGAACGCAGCGAGACGGACCCGGAGACCGGCAAGCGCGTCAAGGTGGAGGCCGAACTCTGCGCGGACGCACCGCAGCTGATCGTCCCGAGCCGCGCCGGCATCGACTTCGTACGGCTCATCGGCCGCTCCACCCGCTTCCGCCGCACCGCCGAGCAGGACCCGGAGACCCCGTATCCCGCGCCGCCCCGCGTCCCGCTCCTGGGCCGCTGGCTGACGCACTTCGGGGAGCGGGCCCGGGTCCCCGGCTCCGCCCTCCTGGTCGCCATGACCGAACTGCTCTCCCGGCACTGGGCCACCGGCCAGTCCAGCCTGGAGGACCAGCACCTCGGCGCCCTGCTCGCCTGGGTCGAGGCTCCGGAGGGAACGTCAGGGGCCGACGCCGCGCTCCGCGCCGAGCTGGCGCGGGACAAGGACGGCCAGCTGCTCTGCCCGCCCGCGGGCCCCGCCACGGACCCGGCGTTCGACAACCGCCTGCTCGCCCCGGCCATCGAGCGCCACGACCGCGCGCGCGGCGCCCTCGCCACCGCCGAGGACGGCATCCAGGCGGACGCCCGCCTCGCCGAACTGGCCGCCGCCGAGCGGGAGATCCGTTCTCTGATCGAGAGCAGGACCCGCCCCACCTGGGACGCGGTGTGGCGCGGCCTCGACGTGCTCTGCACGCTCCCCGAGGCCCCGCATGCCACGGACCGCTGGACCCGCGACCGCTGGTCGTTCACCGGCCACCGGGACCGCGTGACGGCGGGCGAACCCCCGCAGCCCCGCATCGACGACGCGGTGACGGCGGCGAACAAGCTCGCCACGCGCGAGCGCGAGCAGGCCAGGCTCGACGCCCAGGAAGCCCTCGACGACCCCTTGGTGATGGCGGGCCGCCGGCTCGCGGGCGAGGCGTTCGCCGGTGAGGTGACCGAGGTGGTCATGGCGTACAGCGAGAGCAAGAGCCCCAGGCCGCGCCCCCTGGTCACCGTCCGCACGGACGACCACCCGCACCTGGCCGAGCGCGCGAAGGTGTACCGCTCGCTCCAGGGCAAGCCGCAGACGGCCGAGTTCGTCACGTACGAGGCTGAAGGAACCGTCGTCCTGCGCATCACCGACAAGATGGGCCGCGGCAAGGAGCCCGAGCAGGGTTCCGTGCCGGAGAAGGGCGACCGGATCTGCTGGACGCTCTTCGAGCACGAGCAGCGCGGTGGCGCCAAGCTGCCCGACCCCGAGGCGACTCCCTGGACCCACGGCGGCCCACCGGGCGACGCCGCCGAGCGCCCTGACCCCGTGACGCCGGAGGACACCCTGTGAGTCCGACCGCCCCCTTCGACCGCGCCTCCTTCGACCCGGGCGCCGCGGCCACCCGTGCCACGGACGCGATCCTGCACGACACGCTGCACAGCTCGCACCGCGGCGTCGTCGTCGACTCGCCGCCCGGCGCCGGCAAGTCGACCCTCGTGGTCCGCGCGGCCCGCGAACTGGCCGCGGCGGGACGCCCGCTGATGGTGATCGCGCAGACGAACGCCCAGGTCGACGACCTGGTGCTGCGCCTCGCCGAGAAGGACCCCGAGCTGCCGGTCGGCCGCCTGCACAGCAGTGACCCGGACGCGTACGACAAGGCGCTCGACGACCTGCCCGCCGTCCGTACGTCCACGAAGGCCGCCGATCTCGCCGGGCTCGACGTCGTCGTGTCGACCGCCGCGAAGTGGGCGCACGTAGATGCCGGCAAGCTCGACGCGCCCTGGCAGCACGCGATCGTGGACGAGGCGTACCAAATGCGCTCGGACGCGCTGCTCGCCGTGGCGGGGCTCTTCGAGCGGGCCCTGTTCGTGGGCGATCCCGGCCAGCTCGACCCGTTCTCGATCGTGGGCGCCGAGCAGTGGGCCGGTCTGGCGTACGACCCGTCGGTGAGTGCCGTGACGACCCTGCTCGCGCACAATCCCGAGCTGCCCCAGCACCGGCTCCCGGTGTCCTGGCGGCTCCCGGCGTCGGCAGCCCCACTGGTCTCGGCCGCGTTCTATCCGTACACGCCCTTCCGCAGCGGCACCGACCACGGCGACCGGCGCCTGGGCTTCGGTGTGCCGTCGGACGGTTCGGGCCCGGACCGGGTGATCGACGAGGCGGCGGAGTCGGGCTGGGGCCTGCTCGAACTGCCCGCGCGGAACACGCCGCGCACCGACCCCGAGGCCGTACGCGCGGTGGCCCAGGTCGTCCGGCGCCTCCTGGACCGCGGCGGTGCGGCCACGTCGGAGCGCGGCCCTGACCCCACTCCGCTGACGGCCGACAGGATCGCCGTCGGCACCGCCCACCGCGACCAGGCGGCGGCGGTGCGCGCGGCCCTCGCGGGGCTGGGCGTCACGGATGTCACTGTGGACACCGCCAACCGGCTCCAGGGCCGCGAGTTCGATGTGACGGTGGTCCTGCACCCGCTCTCCGGCCGCCCGGACGCCACCGCGTTCCACCTGGAGACGGGCCGTCTCTGCGTCCTGGCCTCCCGCCACCGGCACGCCTGCATCGTGATCTGCCGCGCGGGCGTCAGCGAACTCCTCGACGACCACCCGTCGACGGAACCGGTCCAGCTGGGCGTCACGGTGAAGTTCCCGGACGGCTGGGAGGCGAATCACGCGGTACTGGCCCGGCTCGCGGAACACCGTGTGGCCTGGCGTCCATGACCACCGCCAAGACACCCACCCGACGGCTGGGAGGCGAATCACGCGGCACTGGCCCGCCTCGCGGAACACCGTGTGGCCCGGCGTCCCTGGGCCCATGGCCCCCTTGCGCGGCAAGGGACAATGGAAGACGGCCCCACGGCCGGAAACCGTACGAGGAGGAAGAAACATGGCGGAGCCCGATCGGACCCGTACCGAGCAGCGTCTGCGACCCGCGCCCCTGCTCTTCGAGCCCGCGGAAGCCGTCGCCGATCCCGAGCACTTCTTCGACCTGGAGTCGATGGACGACCCCCGGGAGCTCCTGGCCCGCGCCACGGAACTGACCCACGCCTTCCGTGCCGCGACGGACCGCGCGGTCGAGTTCCAGGCGATCGCCGCGGCCCAGCTCGCCGACCCCCGGCGCTTCGACCGGCTGACGCCCGCCGTGATCGCCGAGCGCGCGCAGTGGACCGAGGACTACGCGAAGAAGATGGTCGAGTTCGGCCGGGATCTCCTGCGCGGGGCCGGTACGGGCGGCGGCCCGGAGGCCTGAGGGGCGCCGGACGGGCCGCCGGGCGGGAGTGCGGAGGCCTTCAGGCCCCTGGAGAAGATCACGGGGCATATGCCACGAGGGCAAGGTACTCCCCCCTACCCAGCGTTGTCCCGGTTTCTGGCAACTCCCAGAAATGGAACCCTCACTACCGGTACATGTAGTCGCCATGAGCAGCACGCGTCTCCACCCGGATCCCGGCCCCGCCGACGTCCAGGACATCTGCGACGTCACCCCCGAGGGAGCCGCCTGGCTCGCCTCTGCGGAAACGTATCCGCGCAGCGCGCTCGCGCACTGGCGCACCCGCCCCACCGCCCCCGCCGTCCTCCCCTGCGGCTCCGTCTTCGACGTGGTGAGCGTCCCCGCGGTCTTCGGCCGGCGGATGCTCGACCGCTTATGGGACGAAGGCCCCGGCTCGGGCCCCGTGGCCGCGCACCGCGGCCGCATGCTCCTCTTCGCCGCCCCCGGGACCGCCCAGCGCCTGCCCTCGCTGCTGGAGTGGGAGGAGTGGGGCCGAGCCGTCCCCGGCCTCCTCTGCCACGGCATGGGAGACGCCGTGACGGTGCCACCGATCACCGCGGGAGCCCGCGGAAGCGTGCCCTCCGGCCGCCTTGAGGGGCACCTCGAATCGCGCTGGCTGGTGGCCCCCGACGCCCGCCACCCCTGGCTTCCCGGGCCCGAGATCGCGCTCTGGGCCTGCGTCCGAGCGGCCCGTGCGACAGCGGGCTCCGCGGTCCGTATATCGATTTTTCCTGGCGGCGATCAGGATGCTAAGGTCTACGACGTCAGCAGGCGCCGCTAGCTCAGTTGGTTAGAGCAGCTGACTCTTAATCAGCGGGTCCGGGGTTCGAGTCCCTGGCGGCGCACAGACAGAAAGAAGCCCCTCGCGCAAGCGGGGGGCTTCTTTCATGCCCGGCACCGGTTCCACGCCCGGCACCAGCACGACACTGCGGGCCTCAGCCCACCGACACGTTCACCGTCCACGCCCCCGTCGCCGTCCGGCCCTCGACCTCGACGTGCACGTTCTCGTCCGGCACCGTGAAGCTCTCCCCCGCCCCCACCGGCGCGTCCGCGAGCGGCGGATACACCGAGCCGCCCCAGCACGCGTCCGAGCCCGGGTGGGCGTCGAGCACCTCGACCGGACCACCGCCGGACGGCGCCTCGTTCCGTACGCGGTAGACGAGCACCCCCTCCCGGCACGTCGCACGGTCGATGCCCGTCGCGCCGCGCGCCTCGACGGCGATAGCGCTGCCGCGCCCCGTGCGGACGACCGCCAGCTTGGTGCCGCCGACACCCCCGCGCGCGGGCCGCGCCGACAGTGGCTCCAGCGTCAGCCGCCGCCCCTTGCCCTCCACGCACGCCACCTGCCGCCGGTCGAGCCACCCGAGCTTCCACTTGTGCCAGCCGAAGAGGTCGGGCGAGAGCCCGAACTGGCTGCCCATGACGTCCCAGTCGCCGACGTGCGTGTCCCAGTCCCCCTTGCCGTCCGTCGGCCGGTGGTAGAGGTCGGGCAGGTCGAAGACGTGGCCGGTCTCGTGGGCGAGGACGTTGCGGTCCGGCGGGTGCCGCTCGAAGACCGTGACGATGCGCTTGATGTCCGCGCCGTCGGCCCGCATCGGCCGGTCGAAGTTGACGACCTTCGTCGCGTCCGAGTCGACGCCGGGCGCGTCCGGGTCGGCGACGAAGTAGACGACGTCGTACCGCGAGAAGTCGACCTGCCGATCGGCCGCTGTCACCGCGTCCCGCAGGTAGGCGCTGCGCCGGGCGGCGTTCCAGTCACGCTGTATGGCGTACGAGGTGGAGTCGTCCGGCATCTCGACCCACTCGCGCTGCGGGTGCGGGCGCAGGGTGAACTTGCCGTAGGAGGCCTTGTCGAAGAACTGGCTGGTGGCGGGGAAGTAGTCGGCCGCGAGCTCCCCGGGCGACACCTGGGGCGGGGAGTCGGGGAAGGAGAGGAAGACCATCACCGCGTCGAGGGTCCGATGGGGGCGCTGATAGGCGCCGTTCCAGGTGTCGAGACCCTCCGAGTGATGCGCCGGGGTGCGCTGGAGCGCGCAGGGGACCGCTGAGGTCTGGCCGACCGCCGGGCCCGCGACGAGTCCCGTGGCGGCAAGGGCGGTCAGGGACGTGAGGGCGGCGGCCGTGCTGCGCAACCGGGGTCTCTCCCCTCCACGGGTGAGTCCCCAGGGGGGTAGCTGACGCGGCACGTCGACCTCCGGGTGCGGATTGCGGGGCATCCCACCCACCCTGTGCATCTTTTTAGAGAAATGCCCTGTTTGTCTGACCCGGTCGAGTGAAGAGCCGCTCCGGAGCGCTCACGGAACGTCACAAGTTGTCGCCGGGCAGATTGAGGCGTAAAGGAAGCAGTACACGGGCGAGCAGAAACGATCTGCCGCCGGGTGGGTGCCACATCCGTGCCGGGCATGCACCTGTCCTATGCCCTGCACGGCCGCCACGCGGCACCGCCCTGTGGCTGGATGCGCCGTCGGGCCAGCCCCTATGATCGGCACACTTTCCTGCGCGGGCCCGGCCTCGCCGAACAACTGCACTGCGGGAGCAAGTGGTGAACGGAACGTCTGAAGGCCAAGCGCCCACAGCGGTCACAGCACCCGACCTCGCCAGGGCGCCCATTACGGAGCGTAGCCATCCGGGGCGACGGCCCGATCATCGGGCCGCTTTCGCCGCCGCCCCGATCGCCCTCGGCGTCGTGGACGGCGAGGGTCTCGTCATCGATGCCAACGACGCACTCGCCGAGCTGCTCGGCGCGACCCCGGACGAGCTCGCGGGACGGCTCGCCGCCGATCTGGTGGACCTCGCGTCGGACGCGCGCACCTGGCACGCGTACCGCGAGGTGCTCCGCGGCCGCCAGGCGAAGCTGCGCTGCACCCGGCGCCTGAAACATCCCGACGGGCACTCGCTGTGGGTCCAGGTCACCGTCTCGCCGATGCCCGGCGGGCGCACGGTGCTGCTCGCCGCCACCGACATCAGCGCACGCCGCGAGCTCCAGGCCCGGCTGCGGCATCTGCAGATGCACGATCCCGTGACCCGGCTGCCCAACCGCAGCCTGTTCTTCGAACGCCTGGCCGCCGCGCTCGAAGCGGGTGCGTACGACGACACGGGCACCGGCCGGATCGGCCTCTGTTATCTGGACCTCGACGGGTTCAAGGCGGTCAACGACACCCTCGGCCACCGGGTCGGCGACCGGCTGCTCGCGGCCGTCGCGGAGCGGCTCACGCGGTGCGCGGACGAGGCCGGTCACGGCAGGGCGGCGGCGCCGCTGGTCGCACGGCTCGGCGGCGACGAGTTCGCGCTGCTCGTGGAGGACTCGACGGGCACGGACCAGCTGGCCGACCTCGCCGACACGGCGCTCAAGGCGTTGCAGGACCCCTTCGACCTGGCGGGCCAGCGGCTCTCCGTGTCGGCGTCGATCGGCGTCGTCGAGCGACGGGCCGCGGGGACCACGACGACCTGCCTGATGCAGGCGGCCGACACGACGCTCTACTGGGCGAAGTCGGACGGCAAGGCACGCTGGACGCTCTTCGACCCCGAGCGCAACGCCCACCGCATGACCCGCCAGACGCTGTCGAGTTCACTGCGCCCGGCCGTCGAGCGCGGCGAATTCCTGCTCGACTACCAGCCGTTGGTGCGCCTGGAGGACGGCGGTCTGCGCGGGGTCGAGGCACTCGTGCGGTGGCAGCACCCGCGCTTCGGCCTGCTGACGCCGAATCGGTTCATCGGATTGGCGGAAGAGGACGGTTCGATCGTGCAGCTGGGCCGCTGGGTGCTGCGGACGGCGTGCCGCCAGGCCCGGCAGTGGCAGCTCGACCACCCGGACCGGCCGCCGGTCTTCGTGAGCGTCAACGTCGCGGTGCGGCAGGTGTGGGACTCGGACCTGGTGGCCGACGTCGCGGAGATCCTCGCCGAGACGGGCCTCGCCCCCGAACTGCTCCAGCTCGAACTCACCGAGTCGGCGGTGATGGGCTCGGCGGGACGCCCGCTGCAGGCCCTCCAGTCGCTCAGCGACATGGGGGTGCGGATCGCCATCGACGACTTCGGCACGGGGTACTCGAACCTGGCGTACCTGAGCCGGCTCCCGGTGTCCGTCCTGAAGCTGGACGGCTCGTTCGTACGGGGGTTCCAGTACGACGCGGAAGCGGGCGAGGCGCACATCAACCCCGCGGACGAGGTCATCGTCGAGGCCCTGGTGCAACTCGCGCACCGGCTCGGTCTGACCGTCACCGCGGAGTGCGTGGAGACCACGTCGCAGGCGGCGCGGCTGCGGCGGATCGGCTGCGACACCGGGCAGGGGTGGCTGTACTCCCGCCCGGTGACGCCGGATCGTATCTCCGCGCTGCTCGCGGCCGGCTGACCGGCGGCTACGCGGTGGGCAGCCCGTAGGCGTCCGCGATCAACTCATAGGAACGCAGCCGCACTTCACCGCTGTGCGCGTTGGCGGTGATCATCAGCTCGTCGGCGCCGGTGCGCTTGGCGAGGTCGTCGAGACCGGTGCGGACCTGGTCGGCGGTGCCGTGGATGACGTTGGAGTTCCAGCTGCCGACGAACTCCCGCTCCATCTCGCTGAATTCGTACGCCTCCGCCTCCTCGGGAGTCGGGACGAGCCCCGGCTTTCCGGTGCGCAGACGGACCATGTTCAGCGCGGCGGCGAGGACCTGGCGCCGGGCCTCCTTCTCGTCGTCGGTCGCCAGAGCCGATACGCCGATGAGGGCGTACGGGGCATCGAGGACGGCGGACGGCTTGAACGACTCCCGGTAGAGGTCGAGCGCCGGGATCGTGTTCTGCGCGGAGAAGTGGTGCGCGAAGGCGAAGGGCAGGCCGAGGACTCCCGCGAGGCGGGCGCTGAACCCGGAGGAACCGAGCAGCCACAGGGGCGGGCGGTGCGGGGACTGCACGCCGCCGGGCGAGGTGGCCTGGACCGGGCCGGGGACGGCATGGATACGGCTGTACGGGTGCCCGTCGGGGAAATCGTCGTCGAGGAAGCGGGTGAGCTCGGCGAGCTGCTGGGGGAAGTCGTCGGCGCCTTCGTTGAGGCGGTCCGTCCTGCGGAGCGCGGCGGCGGTGGCGCCGTCCGTGCCCGGGGCGCGGCCCAGGCCCAGGTCGACGCGGCCCGGGGCCATGGCCTCCAGGGTGCCGAACTGCTCCGCGATGACGAGGGGGGCGTGGTTGGGCAGCATGACGCCGCCCGAGCCCAGGCGGATCCGCTCGGTGTGGGCGGCGAGGTGGGCCAGGATGACCGCCGGCGACGAGGAGGCCACGCCCGGCATGGAGTGGTGCTCGGCCACCCAGTAGCGGTGGTAGCCGCGGTTCTCCGCCAGCTTGGCGATCTCCACGCTCTTGCGCAGGGCGTCGGTGGCGGTCCGCCCCGCGCCCACGGTCACCAGGTCGAGCACGGAGAGCGGGACGGGCGCGCTGCCGTGCCGCTCGCCGCGGATGTCGTCGCTCGGGTCCACTGTCACGGGGGTCCTGCCTCCTGCTGCGCGGTGCTTGTGCGGTGCTCCTTACGCCGCGGTCCAACAGGAGGCAGGCTCCGCTTTATTCCCGCGGGGTTCCCTTGACCGGACCTCTCGCCCCACGCACGTGATCCCCGCGAACCCGCCTCTGCCCGAACAGGCCTTTCCCGCCCACCCACCCGATTGCCCCGCAGCACCATCGATCAGTCAACGATCTGCCGCACCCGGCATCGAGACGCGAGGGGACGTGCCGGTATGTCCGCCCGGAGCACGGTTCGCGGCACTCCGGAGGCGGAGTAGCCCCGCGGCCACCGGACGACAGCGAGGACGGACATACCGGCGCGGCCCCGCACCCACCCACGGAGCGGAGCCGCACCCACCCCAGCAACTACTCCCGCACCTGCACCACCGGCTCCTTGGTGAACAGTGCGCCCAGGGACGGAGCGTTCACGCGGCGGGAGGCCAGGCGCAGGGCCTCCCAGACCGTGACCTGGTTCGCCGTCAGGACCGGTTTGCCGAGGTCCTGCTCCAGGTCATGGACGTACGCGGCCGTATGCAGAGCCGTATCGGGGAGCAAGAGCGCCTCCGCATCGGGGTGGTCGCCCGCGCGGGCCATGGCCAGGACCTCCTCCCAGCCCCACGTACCGACCTCCGCGGCCGTGATGATGCCGCTCCCCTGCGTCGAGACGACCTCCACGCCGGCCGCCTTCAGGAACGACGCGAAGAGCCCGGCCACGTCCTCCGGATACGTCGCGGCGACAGCGACCCTGCTCGCCCCCACCTCACGTACCGCGTGGGCGAACGCGAAGGACGTACTGGACGCCGGCAGGCCCGCCGCCCGGGCCAAGGACCGGACCTGGTCGTGCGCGCCCTCCCAACCGAAGACGAAGCTCGCGCTGGTGCAGGCCCACACCACCGCGTCCGCGCCGGACAGACGCAGCTCCTCGACCCCGGCGGCGAGCCGTTCGGTCGATCCCATCTCCAGAAGCGCGTCGACCCGGTGCGCGTCCTCGCCGATGTCGGTGTGGACGACCTGCAGCCGGACATCACTCCCCAGCATCTGCTCCATGCGGGGGTAGTCGTCCTCAGCCGAGTGACCCGGATAGAGGAAACCAAGTGCGGTCACTTCCAGCCTCCTTCAAGGCAGCGTTGGTGGTCCTTCGGGCAGGCCCTGGGGCGGATCGAGCGGCACCACGCCCGGCAGTTCGCCGGGCCCGGCGACCGGACCCGCGCCCGGCCTGGCGCTCGGATTGATCAGCGCCTGGTAGGGCCCTACCGCATGCGTACCCAGACGGCGCAGGGCGGACCACATCGTCACCTGGTTCGCGGAGATCACCGGCATCCGCAGCTCGGCCTCCAGCTGCGGAATGACGTCGTACGTCGCGAGGTTGGTGCAGCTGATGAACAGCGCGTCGGCCCCGCCGAGCACCGCGCGCCGCGCCATCTCCGCCACGTCCTTGTAGGGCACTTTCCAGATGTGCCTGGTCAGGCCCAGGTAGGCACGGCCGGTGACGGACACACCCGATTCGGCCAGGTACTCCTCGAGGGACTGGGTCACCGACCAGGTGTAGGGCGTGACGAGCGCGATGCGCCGCGCGCCCAGATCCTCGAGCGCTTCGAGCAGCGCGCCCGATGTGGTGACCGCGGAGACCGCGCCCTCGCGGTGCATGGCCTCGCACATCGCGCGCTCGCCGGCGATGCCGCCGACGAAGCTGCCGGACGTGCAGGCGTAGGCGAGAACTTCGGGTTCGGCGGCGCTCAGGGCGCGCACCGCCTCGCCGAGCGTCTCGTGCTCGCTGACGAGTCGTGCCAGGTCAAGGCTTACCTCGACGGGCACGTACGGAGTGCGTGTCAGATGGAGGGAGACCTCGTCCGGCACCCAGCGCCAGAGCTCTCGGTCGAGGGCGAAGTCGAAAGGGGCGACGACACCTACACCGCGTTGAGGGTGTGGTCCGCCGAGGAAGGAGACGTCCATGAGCAGGCCCCAAGTTCGTGCGTGCGTGCAATGGAGGGACCGGCCGGGGGCCGGGAGATGCGGAACCGGCGACGCGCCGGGACGTCGGGATGGGGCAGAAGGCGCCAAGGAAGCGCTACAGAGAGTGCTATGACCTCATACGGAGAGTACTCAGTCGTGGGGTGCTTGTGATAGAGCACCTCTGTTGACGAAGGTAGTTTCAGGTGCGAGCGTGGTCAATCCGCGCATCTCAGACGGCTCTGGCCGACACAAATCTCAGGGAAGCGGACTCTCATTGCGAAACGGTTTCTCCTCGATGTCCGAATCGACCTCCGAATCGACGAAGGCCCCGATGTCCGACACAACCGTTCTGGTCCTTGACGCCCCGTCCCCCGCCCCGCCGCCCCGTCTCGGCAGCCTGACCGGCCGCGTTCGGGTGCTGCACGCCGACGCGGACACCCTTGCGGCCCAACTGCCCCACGCCGATGTGCTGCTGGTCTGGGACTTCCTCTCGGACGCGGTGCGGCTCGCCTGGCCGGGTGAGGGCCCGCGCCCGCGCTGGGTGCACACTGCGAGCGCGGGCGTGGACCGGCTCATGTGCCCGGAGCTCGCCGAGTCCGACACGCTGGTGACGAACGCCCGTGGCGTCTTCGACCAGCCGATCGCCGAGTACGTGGCGGCCCTCGTCCTGGCCATGGCCAAGGACCTGCCGCACACCCTCCGGCTCCAGGGCGAGCGCACCTGGCAGCACCGCGAGACCCAGCGAGTCGCCCGTACGCGCGCGTGTGTCGTGGGTTCGGGGCCGATCGGACACGCCATCGTCCGGATGCTGAAGGGCCTCGGGATCATCACCGCCCTGGTGGGGCGCAGCGCGCGCAACGGCGTCCACGGCCCCGACGAGCTCGACCGGCTGATGGCGCGCGCGGACTGGGTGGTGTGCGCGGCGCCCCTCACGGACGACACGCGCGGCATGTTCGACGAGCGGCGCTTCGGGATGATGCAGCCGTCGGCGCGTTTCATCAACATCGGGCGTGGCGCGCTCGTCGTGGAGGACGATCTCGCGGCGGCCCTGTCGAAGCGGTGGATCGCGGGCGCGGCGCTCGACGTCTTCGAGCACGAGCCGCTGCCGGCGGACAGCCCGCTGTGGACGGCGCCGGGCCTGATCGTGTCCCCGCACATGAGCGGCGACACGGTGGGCTGGCGCGATGAACTGGGCGCGCAGTTCGTCGAGTTGTACGAGGAGTGGGCGGCCGGGCGGCCTCTTGCCAACGTGGTCGACAAGAAACGTGGGTATGTACCGGGGAATTGATCACTCCCCGGCCGATTGGCTGGCCGATTCCCCGGCCGGTTCGCCGGCCGATCGGCTGGCCGATTCCCCCTGAGGCGAGCCACTTCCCTCCCCCTTGAGGAGCGTGCATGACCGAGCTCACGGATCTCACCGCGGTACAACTCGTCGACGCCTATCGCAAGGGCGAATTCAGTCCGGTCGACGCGACACGGGCGGCCCTGGCCAGGGCCGCGGAAGTGCAGCCCGCGGTGAACGCCTTCGTGCGCATCGACGGCGAAGAGGCCCTCGCGCAGGCCGAGTCGAGCGCCGCGCGGTGGCGGAGCGGTGAGCCGCAGGGCCTGCTGGACGGGGTTCCCGTCTCGGTCAAGGACATCCTGCTGCAGCGCGGGGGCCCGACGCTACGGGGCTCGAAGACCGTGCGTACGGAGGGGACGTGGGACGAGGACGCGCCGTCGGTGGCGCGGCTCCGTGAGCACGGCGCGGTGTTCATCGGCAAGACGACGACGCCCGAGTTCGGCTGGAAGGGCGTCACGGACAGCCCGCAGAGCGGGGTCACGCGCAATCCGTACGACACCTCGCGCACCGCGGGCGGCTCCAGCGGGGGCAGCGCGGCGGCCGTGGCGCTCGGCGCGGCGCCGTTGTCGCTCGGCACGGACGGCGGCGGCTCGGTGCGGATCCCGGGCGCCTTCTGCGGGATCTTCGCGCTGAAGCCGACGTACGGGCGGGTGCCGCTGTATCCCGCGTCCGCGTTCGGCACGCTGGCGCACGTCGGGCCGATGACGCGGGACGCGGCGGACGCGGCCCTGATGATGGACGTCATCAGCGGCCCCGACCCGCGCGACTGGTCGCAGCTCGGCCCGGTGGCGGGCAGCTTCCGCACGGGTATCGAAGGCGGCGTACGCGGACTGCGCATCGCGTACTCACCCTCGCTCGGCGGCCAGGTCGCGGTGCGGCCCGCGGTCGCCGCCTCGGTGCGGCAGGCGGTGGAGTCCCTTGCCGCGCAGGGTGCGTACGTCGAGGAGACGGACCCCGACTTCACGGACCCGGTGGAGGCCTTCCACACGCTGTGGTTCAGCGGCGCCGCGCGGGTGACCCAGCATCTGCCGCCCGCCCAGCGGGAGTTGCTCGACGCGGGGCTGCGCGAGATCTGTGCGCAGGGCGCCCGGTACAGCGCGCTCGACTACCTCGCCGCAGTTGACGTACGCATGGAGCTGGGCCGTCGCATGGGCCGCTTCCACCAGACGTACGACCTGCTGGTCACTCCGACGTTGCCGATCACCGCGTTCGAGGCGGGGGCGGAGGTACCGAAAGGTTCCGGCCATCGCCGGTGGACCGGATGGACGCCGTTCACGTACCCCTTCAACCTGACGCAGCAGCCGGCCGCGACCGTCCCCTGCGGGGTGGACCGGGAGGGGCTGCCGATCGGGGTGCAGATCGTGGGGGCGCGGCACGCCGACGCACTCGTCCTGCGGGCCGCGCACGCGCTGTACGAAGCGGGCGGCGCGAGGATCGCGCCGCCGGCCACGAGCTGAGTCAGTCGGCGGGTCCTACGCTCTGCGGAAATTCAGCGTCTCGCCCTGCGCGCCCGCGCGCCACAGGTCGTTGCAGGCCTCGGCCATCTGGTCGAGGCCCTCGACCACCTGACCCCAGACGATGCCGGGGACCCAGCCGACGTCGCCGTTGAGCAGCAGGTTGTTGCGCTCGTAGAAGAGGGCGAGGTCGACGACCGTGGCGCCCGCCTTGACGTCGGCGGCCGGTTCGTACCCATAGGCCTGTGTGCCCAACTGCGTCCCGTTGAAGGAGAAATAGCAGAGGTCACCGGGAATGGGGGTGACTGTCGGGTTCTCCAGCGGCGGCTCACGGTCCGCGAAAGCCGGAAAGAGGGCGTAGATCTCATTGCGGGCGTACTTCGCGTGATAGACGTCCTCGCTGAGCGGAAGCGCCTCCCACACCGCCGCGCAGGTCAACGGGGCCCGGTCGTCGAGCAGCTTTGCCGTGCACTGAACTCCTCGCTTGGCGAGGGAGACTTCGATGAATCGGTCTGCCATGTGTCCCATGCTCCTCCCTGGGTCAAGACCACAACGATTGCATCAGGGGCCGAAATTGGCCCGCATATTCCGCGTCGAGTCGGGTAGCCGCGCGCCCATGGCTCCACCACTTTGGAACGACCCAGAGAGCAATGAGACAGAGAGCTCCCGCGTCCACGGCGCGGGACCGAGCGCGGCCCCCAGGAACACCGGGGTCCGCCGACGATCACTCCTGTTCGGCGCGGCCGCGGTAGGCGCGGTGGGCACGCTCGGCGTCACGGGCTGCAGCAAGGTGCCCACGGGAGACACCCTGGCGCGCCTGAAGTCGCAGGGCACCGTACGGCTCGGGATCGCGGGTGAGGCGCCGTACGGGTACATCGACGAGGACGGGGCCTTCACCGGTGAGGCGGTGGAGCTCGCGAAAGTGATCTTCAAACGCCTGGGCGTCCCCAAGGTCCAGCCCGTGGCCACCGAGTTCGGCTCGCTCATTCCGGGCCTGACCACGCAGCAGTTCGATGTGGTCTCGGCGGGGATGTACATCAACAAAGAGCGCTGTCAGCAGGTCATCTTCTCCGACCCCGAGTACCAGATGCTGGACTCCTTCATCGTCCGCAAGGGCAACCCGAAGAAGCTCTTCAACTACCAGGACGCCTTCAAGGCGAAGGCGAAGATGGGCACGGGCCCTGCCTACGCGGAGATCGACTACGGGATCGCCGCGGGTTACAAGCGGGACGACATCGCCATCTATCAGGACCCGGTCGCGGGCATGAACGCCGTCGAGGCCGGGCGCATCGACTTCTTCGCCGGCACCGCGCTGACCGGCCGCGGAGTGGTCCGCAAGAGCACCAAGGCGGAGGCCACCGAGGCCTTCGCCCCGGTCGTCGACGGCGAGAAGCAGATCGACGGCGGCGGCTTCACCTTCCGGCCCACCGACACGGAGCTGCGCGATGCCTTCAACGTCGAGATCCACAAGATGAAGAAGAGCGGCGAGCTCTTCCGGATCCTGAAGCCGTTCGGCTTCACGAAGGACGAGATGACCACGCTCACCGCAGAGGAGCTGTGCAAATGACAGCGGGACTGTGGGAACACTGGGTTCTGCCCGGTATCTGGATCACCATCCAGCTGACGATCTACAGCGCGGCCCTGGCCACCGTCGTCGCCTTCGGCATCGGCATGGCCCGCACCCACCGGCTGCGCACCGTGCGCTTCCTCGCCGGTTTCTACACCGAGATCTTCCGCGGCACCTCTTCGCTGGTGCTGATGTTCTGGATCTTCTTCGTCCTTCCGCAGCTCGTGGGCTGGGCGCTCGTCCCGATGTGGGCGGCCGTGCTCGCCCTCGGACTCTCCTACGGTGCCTACGGCGCCGAGATCGTGCGTGGCTCGCTCAACGCGGTGGCGCCGGCGCAGCGCGAGGCGGGGGTCGCGCTGAGCTTCAGCCCCTGGCAGCGGATGCGTCTCGTCCTGCTGCCGCAGGCCATTCCGGAGATGATCCCGCCGTTCTCGAACCTGCTGGTCGAGCTCCTCAAGGGCACCGCCCTGGTCTCGCTGCTCGGTATCGGTGACGTGTCCTTCGCCGCGTACCTCGTGCGCCTCGCGACCACGGAGAGCGCGGAGATCTACACGATCTCGCTGGTCATCTACTTCGTGCTCGCCTTCCTGCTGACCCGCGGGATGCGCGCCCTGGAGCGCAAGACCAAGGCCGGGATCGGGCAGAAGACCGAGTCCCGGGGCCTGATGTCCAAGCTCAGCTGGCGTCAGGAGATGCAAGTTGCACAGATCCCGAAGGGCGGAGGCACCGGCGCATGATCATCGCTGCTGACAAGTGGGACTGGGGCGCGGTCTCCGACTTCATGCCGCACTTCTGGGACGGCGTCCTCACCACCCTGCAGATCCTCGCCCTCGGTTCGCTGATCTCCTTCTCGGTCGGCCTGGTGTGGGCGCTCGCGTTCCGCGCGCCGAGCCGCTTCGTGCGGTGGCCGGTCGGCATCATCACCGAGTTCATCCGCAACACCCCGCTGCTGGTGCAGCTGTTCTTCCTGTTCTTCGTGCTGCCGGAGTGGGACATCCAGTTCTCCGCGCTGACGACCGGCGTCATCGCGATCGGCCTGCACTACTCGACGTACACCGCACAGGTCTACCGCGCGGGCATCGAGGCCGTTCCCGTCGGGCAGTGGGAGGCGGCCAGGGCGCTGAGCCTGCCCTACCGCCACACGTGGACCGCGGTGATCCTTCCGCAGGCCATCCGCCGCGTGATCCCCGCGCTCGGCAACTACGTCATCGCGATGCTGAAGGACACCCCGCTGCTCGCCAGCATCGGCGTCCTCGAACTGCTGCAGCAGGCGCGTCTCGAGGCGGCGCAGACCTTCCAGTACACCGAGGCCCTGACCGTCGTCGGTGTGGCCTTCATCGTCATCGCCTATCCGTCCTCCCTTCTCCTGCGAGCTCTGGAGCGTCGTCTTGTCGTCTGAAACCACCCCCAAGGAAACGGCCAACCCGGCGGTCGACGGCAGCGAGCTGATCCGCTTCGACAAGGTCACCAAGAGGTTCGGCTCGAACACGGTCCTGGACGAGCTCGACTTCTCCGTGGACTCGGGCAAGCACGTCACGCTGATCGGCCCCTCCGGATCCGGCAAGACCACGATCCTGCGGCTCCTCATGACCCTGATGAAGCCCGAGGAGGGCACCATCAAGGTCGGCGGGCGCTACCTCACGCACGAGGAGAAGAACGGCAAGCTCGTGCCGGCGGGCGAGAAGTACGTCCGCGAGGTCCGCAAGAACATCGGGATGGTGTTCCAGCAGTTCAACCTCTTCCCGAACATGAAGGTCCTGCGGAACATCACCGAGGCGCCGGTCCAGGTGCTCGGCCTGTCCAAGGACGAGGCCGAGCAGCGCGCCCGCGAGCTCCTTGAGCTGGTCGGGCTCACCGAGCACATCGACAAGTACCCGAACCAGCTCTCCGGCGGCCAGCAGCAGCGCGTCGCCATCGCGCGTGCCCTGGCGATGCGCCCGCAGGTGCTGCTCCTGGACGAGGTCACGTCCGCGCTCGACCCCGAGCTGGTGGCGGGTGTCCTCGACGTCCTGCGGGACATCGCGCACACCACGGACATCACGATGCTCTGCGTGACCCACGAGATGAACTTCGCCCGTGACATCTCGGACCAGGTCCTGATGTTCGACTCCGGCCGGGTCATCGAGTCCGGGACGCCGGAGAAGATCTTCACCGAGCCCGAGCACGAGCGGACCAGGGAATTCCTCAGCGCAGTCCTGTGACCGCGCTCCGTAACCACGCAGGCTATGGCCTTGGGTGGTGACGCTGGCATATGCCAGAGTGGCGCGTTCCTGCTGACGGAGCCGGAACGCGCCACCAATCTCGTCAACAGCCGCTCCATATCGACCTCTTGGCGGCTATCGTGGGACGGAGCCCAGCTGTCCGGAACCGTTCCACGCAGGGGGAAGCCGTGGCGCTGAAGCATGAGCCGACCGCGCCGCAGCATTCGGTGCAGAGTGCCCTGCGGGTGCTCGAGATCGTCGCCCGGCACGAGACCGGCGTGACCGACGCCGAGCTCGCCCGGCAGACCAAACTGCCCGCTCCCCAGCTCGCCGCCCTGCTCCGCATGCTGCGCCGCGAGGCGTACGTCGAACAGGTGGCCGACGGTGCGTATGTGACCGGCGCATCCCTCACCCGCCTCGGCTCGGCTCACCGCCGCGACCAGGCCCTGCGGGAGAAGCTCAAGGTCACACTCGACGAGCTGCGCGACTCGATCGGCGCGGCCGTCTACATCAGCAGGTACGAGGACGGCGAAATCAAGATCACCGACTTCGCCGACGGCCCCTGTACCCCGAAGGTCAACGAGTGGGTGGACTTCCGCTCCTCCGCGCACGCCAGCGCGGTCGGCAAGAGCCTGCTGACCCAGCTCGACCTGAACGGCCGCAGGGACCACCTCTCCCGCCACAAGATGGCCCGCCTCACCTCGCGGACGATCACGAACGAGCGGGTCCTGCTGAACCGCCTCGCCGCCCAGCCCGCGACGGTCCCGGTCCTCGACCTCCAGGAGTACGCGGTCGGGACGGTCTGCGCCGCCGTCCCCATCACCGCGGGCTCCGCGGTCGGCTGCCTGGCACTCTCCCTCCCGGTGGAGCACGCACACCGGCTGCGGGAGGCGGCCCAGACGCTCAACCGCGGGGCGGCGCCGGTACTGCTCTCCCTGGCGATCTAGAACCCACGGCCCAGGCCGGCCGCGGACGGTTCTGAGCACCCTCCAGGACCAGGTATTATTTTTGAGTCAGCAGGCGCCGCTAGCTCAGTTGGTTAGAGCAGCTGACTCTTAATCAGCGGGTCCGGGGTTCGAGTCCCTGGCGGCGCACAGACAGAAAGAAGCCCCTCGCGGAAGCGAGGGGCTTCTTTCGTTGCGCAGCTGACGACGCGGCCCGAGCGGCGCAGGCCCTCGACGGTGGCGGCGCGGGGATCGCCGGTCTCCAGCCAGGTCTCCCGCATCCGGGACAGGATGAACCGCTCGTAGTCCATGGCGAGTCCGAACGCGATCGCGGTGCTCATCGACGCGACCCTGGTCCGGATGTTCCTCGTCCCGGCGACGATGACGCTGCTCGGCCGCCGCGCGTGGTGGGCGCCGCCGCGGCTGCGGAAGATCCATCAGCGATACGGGCTCCGCGAGGCGCCGTCCGCCGCCCCCGTACCGGTCAGGCAAGCACCACCCAGTCCATGACCAGGGCGGCCACCAGGCCGGCGGCGAGGAGGTAGCTGCCGAGCCTGGTCCGACCGCGCCTGCTGAGTTCGATCACCAGGCCGCAGAGAACGAGCAGCAGCCCGTACACCCCCACGACCAGGACGGACGACCGGCTCGCCAGGCGCACGGCGAGCACCACGGCCGCGGCGGCCATCAGCACCGAGGCCGCGGCGATCCGTAGGCGCCGGGCCTGGCGCGGCGTGAGGCCTGCCCGTGTCTGGTCTGACGTGCTCATGGTTCAGGATCGTAATGGACCTGACCGGTGGCCTGTGCACGCTTTCCGGGCTCAGGCCCGCAGGTACGCCAGGACCGCGAGCACCCTGCGGTGCGTTCCGTCCGCGGGCGGCAGGTCCAGTTTGCCGAGGATGTTGCCGATGTGTTTGCCCACCGCCGCCTCGCTGACGACGAGTTCGGCGGCGATCGCCGCGTTCGACCTGCCCTCGGCGACCAGGCCGAGCACCTCGCGCTCGCGCGGCGTGAGCTGTTCGAGGGGGTCGCGGCGGCGCCTGATCAGCTGCCGTACGACCTCCGGATCCACGACCGTGCCGCCGTCCGCGACCCGTGCCACCGCGTCGGCGAACTGCTCGACCTGGCCCACCCGGTCCTTGAGCAGATAGCCGACGCCGGTGCCGTCACCGGTGTCCAGGAGCTCGGCGGCGTACGAACGCTGCACGTACTGGCTGAGCACCAGGACCGGCAGCTCCGGCCGCTCGGCCCGCAGGGCGAGTGCGGCGCGCAGCCCCTCGTCCTTGAAGGTGGGCGGCATGCGTACGTCGGTCAGGACGAGGTCCGGGTCGTGCGCGTCGACGGCGGCGCGCAGCCCCTCCGCGTCGCCGAGGGCGGCCGGCACCTCGTGGCCGAAGCGGGCGAGCAGTCCGACGAGTCCCTCGCGGAGCAGCACGCTGTCCTCGGCGACGACGATCCGCAGACCGTTCAGTCGGCGAGGGCTCTGGGCTGCTGGGCTCGGCACGGGATCTCCATGGACAGTACGGTCGGGCCGCCGGGCGGGCTGGTGACCGTCAGTGTGCCATCGAGCACCGCGAGCCGGTCCGCGAGGCCGGTCAGGCCGGTGCCCCTGGCCGGGTCGGCGCCGCCGTCACCTTCGTCGCGCACGTCGATGCGGAGCATCTCCTCCTCGTGGCGGGCCCTGATGCGCGCGCGGGGCGCGTTGCTGTGCCGGGCGATGTTGGTGAGGGCCTCGCGGGCGGTGAAGTACCCGGCGGATTCCACGGGTTCGGGGAGGCGGGGCAGGTCCAGGTCGGTGTCCACGGGGATCGGGGAGCGGTCGGCGGCGTCCTCGATGGCGGCGGCGAGGCCGTAGTCGGCGAGGACTTGGGGATGGATGCCACGGATGAGCTCACGCAGTTCGGTGAGAACCTTCCCCGCTTCGTCGTGGGCCGTGGCGAGTTGGGCGGCGAGGGGGCTTCCAGGGGCGGCGTCGAGCCTGGCGAGGCCCAGCGTCATGGTCAGCGCGACGAGCCGCTGCTGGGCCCCGTCGTGCAGGTCGCGCTCGATCCGGCGCCGTTCGGCTTCGAAGGCGTCGACCAGGCGGGCCCTGGAGCGGGTCACTTCGGCGAGCTGAGTGGTCAGCTCGGCCTCGCGGGGGGCCAGGAGGAGTCGGACGAGAGCGGCGCGGGCGGCGGCGTAGGCGCCCAGGGGGTAGAGGAGCGGGGCGAGGAGGAGCAGGCCGAGGAGTGCTGTGGCGAAGGCGTGCGGGTAGTCGCTGACGAGCCAGAGCTTGGCCGCGCGTATCTCGCCGCCGTCGAGGGCGAGTTGGGCGGGGGTGGCGATGAGGAGGGCGGGGGCGCCGACGGTGCAGGCGAGCACCAGGAGGTCCAGGGGCCACAGTACGAGGGCGAGCAGGGCGGCGTACGCGAGCTCGCGCCAGGTGGCCTGCTCCTTGACGCGCAGCTTGAACCAGGCGGGGATGCCGGGGGCTTCGGGGGTGCGGTGGGGGGTGGGTGCGGGGGGCCGGGGGTCGACCAGGCGGAGACGGCGGCGTTCCAGGGCGGCTATGGGGATGCCGGTGAGGCCCAGGAGGGGCAGGAGGGGGAGGCCTATGAGAACCAGGGCCAGGGCGGCGCACACGGTCAGGGCAAGAAGCCCACCGAGGAGAACAAGCACCCCCAGCAGTACGCCGCCCAGGAGGTACGCCAGCCCTCTCCAGGGCGCACTGCTCCCCAGATAGGCCCGCCCACGAAGCCCCACCCACACGCTTTCCCCGTCCATGGGGTCACGGTATGCGGGGCTATCGGGTGGGTGGGCGGGAAACGCTTGTTCGTTCAGGGGGCGGCTGCGGGGTAATCGGGCGGGTGGTGGGAGAGCCCCGTCCTACGACAGCAGCCCCTCCCGGGCCTGGGCCCTGTACAGGTCGAGAAGAGAGGACTCGGCGACAGGGGTGAGCCGCTCGTACGCCCCACCCCCCGCATCGGGACGCCACCAGACAGGATCCCCGCAGCGGAACCCCTCCCTGCGCAGGGAGGCCCGCGCCACCTTGTTGGTGGCGGTGACCGGCATACTCCGCACCACCCGCACGAAGCGGGGCGCCATCTTCGTGCCCAAGTCCTCCTGCGACAGCAGGAACTCGGCGAAGGCGAGCGGATCGAACTCCGCCCCCGCCCGAGGCGCGAGCGCCGCCATCACCTGATCCCCCGCCACGGGATCGGGCACCGCGTACACCGCGACCGCCGCCGCCCCCTCCCACCGCGCGAGGATGTTCTCGATCATCGCCGCCGCCAGGTTCTCGCTGTCCACGCGGAGCCTGTCGTCCGTGCGCCCCGCGAAGTAGAGGAACCCCTCCGCGTCCCGGTAGAAGAGGTCCCCCGTCCAGTACCAGCCGTCCCGGAGCCGCGCCGCGTCCGCCTCCGCGTTGCGCCAGTACCCCTCGAAGGGCGACCGGCCCTTGTTGACCAGCTCCCCTATCGCCGCGTCCCCGTTCAGCAGCCGCCCGTCCGCGGCGAAGACAGCGGGCGGGCACTCCGCACGCGTACCGGGATCCACCACCGCCAGTTCGTCCCCCGGCGCCGCCCGACCGATCGCCCCGGCCGGAGTCCCCGGCGCCCGCTGGATCGCCGCACCGCCCTCCGAGGAGCCGTAGCCCTCCACCAGCCGCACACCGAACCGCTTCTCGAACCGCCCCGCGTCCACCGCACCGGCCTCCGTCCCGAAGCCCATCCGGAGCGGGTTCTCCGTGTCGTCGGGGCGCTCGGGCGTCGCCAGGAGGTACTGCACCGCCCGGCCCACGTACGTGAAGTACGTGGCCCCATGAGCCCGTACGTCGTCCAGGAACGCCGAGGCCGAGAAGCGCCGCCGCAGCGCCACCCCCGCCCCGCCCGCCAGCGCGGGCGCCCAGTCCGCGATCACCGCGTTGCCGTGGAACATGGGCATGCAGATGTAGTGGACGCCGTCCGGCCCAAGACCGAAGTGCTCGACCAGGGAGCGGCCCGCCGCCGCGAGACGGCCCTGGCTGCAGATCGCGGCCTTGGGCGCGCCCGTCGAGCCCGAGGTGAAGTACAGGAGCATGCGGCCGGCCGGGGTCACGGAGGGCGATATCTCCGGGCCCGCGTCCGCATAGGGCGCGAGCAGCTCCCCGTACGCATCCGAATCCGTCACCAGGATCCGTACGCCCGGGAGTTCAAGGCCGCCCAGGAGCGCGAGGTGCGCCCGTTCCGTGATCAGGACCCGGCAGTCCGTGTGCACGATGTCGCGGGCCAGTTCCGCTCCCCTGCGCGTGGGGTTGATGCCCGCCACCGCCGCACCCGCGAGCGCCGCGGCGCTCAGCCACAGGGGGTACTCGGGGGTGTTGTCGAGCAGCACGCCGACGTGCGGTTCGGCCCCTCTCGGCAGCAGGTCGGCAAGGAGCGCGGCCCTCGCCGCCGCGCCCGCCGCGACCTGGTGGTGGGTCAGCGACTGCTGCTCGAAGTGCAGTCCTGGGCGGTGGTCGCCCCAGCGCGCCTGTACGAGTTCCGCGACGGTTCTCCCGGTGGACTCCATGGCCGCGCACCATAATTGATGCATCGTCAGATGTGGAGAGGGCCTCCGGCGGCGGGGTCAGGGCACGGGCATGGGCTAGGGCAGCTCCGAGTCGAAGACGTCGCCGGAGTCGAACATGTCGGCCGCACTGAACATGTCGTGTGCCGTCGCCATGAAGAAGACGCAGAAGGCGAGCATGACGCCGAAGAAGCAGAGCACGCCGATCGTGGCCGCCGCACTCTTGCCGGGGCTCGGCTCGTGCGCCGTCGCCGCCTCGGGGTGGCCGGCCGCGTAGTACACGGTGACGAGGTCGCCCTCCACGATCGTCGCGGGGCCGTTCTCCTCCTCGAACCGGACGGGGCGGCCCGCGTGCGGGGTGAACTCGTAGACGTGGTGCAGCGTGGTGGCGATGTGGTGGTCCTCGCCGTGCCGGCTCGTCGTGGCGTAGGTGCGCAGGCAACGCGCCTGCGCCGTCAGGCCGCTCGCCCACGCCTGCCGCAACTGCGAGTAGCGCTTGATCACCTTGACCGCCATCGCGATCACGCCTGCGCCGATGAGCGTGGGCACGGCATAGAAAATGAACTCCACTGCATCCCCCGATGGTTGCTGCCGGTACTGCTCCGCGTACGCCGTCGTGGTCTTGGACGGCGTACGCGGAACCTACCCGTGGGGAGTGCGCCAGAGCCTCAAGCCCTGCTCAGAACTTGACGTCGGAGCAGGCGTAGAACGCGTTAGCCGTGTCGTGGACCGTCCACACCGCGACGATCACGTGGTGTCCGCTCCGGCCGCCGGGAATGGCCCCGGAGTGCGAGAGCGTGGCGGGCGGCTGCTGTCCGTTGTAGGGGACGTTGAGGAACGGGGTCGTTTCGAGGGCGGCCCGGGTCACCGGCTTGCTCTCGTCCCAACCCTGCTTGGTTATGTAGTACTTGAAGTCGGTGGTGCGGTGGCGTGCCGTGAACTGCCAGCGGAAGGTGTAGTTCTGACCGGCGCTGACACTGGTCGTCGGCCAGGCTCCGCCGCCCGGCGCCTTCGGCTGGTTGAGCGAGTCGAAGCCGCCGACGCCCGCCGAGCAGATCTTGCCGTCGGCGGGACCGGCCGCCGGGAAGCCTTTGGGGCCCTCGACGCTCTGGGGTTCGTACTGGATGGAACCGCAGCCGCTCACCGTGCCGTTGGCACAGTTGATCTGACGGCTGGCGGGCAGGTCGGTGTAGCCGTGACCGCTCGCACCACCGGACGAGAGCGCGAAGGCCCCGACCGTGGTGGCGCCGAGCATGGCCGCGTACAACTTCTTGTTTCGCATGCTGCCGCTCCAGGGGGAAACGTGGGGGTTCCGTGAGCCGTGCGCGCGCTGCGGCACTGCGGGTGCAGTGGGATGCAGTAAGTACTGCGGTCTAGACCAAGCCCAGATTATGGGCGGTAGTTGAACATGTCCATACCAATAGTGGAGACGATCCGGCCGCACCGATGGCTTGACTTCTCCACGAGTTCACCGTTCGGGCCGTCGTTCGCCGCCACCCACGCCGCCGCCCCCTCGGCTGTCCGGCCGCCCGCCAACTGCCTTTCGACCAGGCGCTGTTGACGTACCTCCGCAGGTGCGCGCACGTACCAGCACTCCGCCATCAGTTCCCGCGCCTCGCGCCAGCCGGGCAGATCGCAGGCCAGATAGTTCCCCTCGGTGACGACGAGCCGGGCCGTCGGCGGGACCCGGTGCCGGGCGGCCACCGGCTCGTGGAGGGTGCGGTCGTAATCGGGTACGTAGATGTCCTGGCCGGTGTCCTCGATGACCCGGGCGAGCAGCGCGACGTACCCCCGGACATCGAAGCTCGGCTCCGATCCCTTGCGGGAGGTGAGGCCGAGGCGCTCCAACTGGTCGTTCGAGAGGTGGAACCCGTCGAGCGGGAGATACGCGGCGCTCTCGCCGATCTCCTCCACCAGCGCCCGCGCGAACGTCGACTTGCCCGCGCCGGGCGGCCCCGCGATCCCGAGGAGGGTGCGGGGCCGCCCGGCGGTCAGCCGCAGTGCGTCCTGGGCGAGGGCGGTGAGGTCGGGGGCGGTCAGGTCGGCGGCGGTCAGGTCGGCGGCGTGGCTGGCACCTTGTTCGGGGGCGTGGTCATCGGTCTCCATGCCCCGTATAGAACGCCACCGTCAGGTCCTTGACCAAGGCCTTGCGCTCGTAGTCGTCGAGCTCGACCAGGCCTCGGGTGGTCAGCCGGGTCACGGTGTCCTCGACGGAGTCCACCACCGAGGTGAGCACGCTGTCGCGGTGCCGCGCGTCCAGGGCGGCCACCCGGCGCAGGCGCATGGTGTCGGCGATCTCGGGTGCGTACTCGATGCGGGTCGGCTGGGCCGAGAAGATCTCGATGCCGACCGGCTCGGCCTCCGCCGCGAGCATCCGGGTCAGCGTGTCGCCCACGGCGTCCGCGTCGCGCAGGGTCGCGGTGTCGTCGTGGAAGGCGTCGGCGGGCAGCCGGGACAGGACGCGGGCCGTCGCCGCCTCGACGCACTCGCGCAGATACTCCTGGTGGTCGGCGACGCCGAGCGTGGCGCGCGCCGCGTCCTTGACCCGCCAGACCACGAGGACGACGACCCGCAGCGCGACCCCGCCCCGGTCCACCGCGGGCATCGGCTCGCTGCGCCAGTGCCGCAGGCGTACGTCGACACGGCGGCGCAGGAGGAGCGGGTTGACCCACATGAGCCCGGTCCTGCGCACGCTGCCGCGGTACCGCCCGAAGAGGGTGAGCACCCATGCCGTGCCGACCCGGCCGCGGGCGAGGCCGCCGAACCCGAACAGCGCGAGCGCGCCCGACCCGGCGAGCGAGGCCCACTGGGCGAGACCGAGCCCGGTGTACGCGTCGTAGCCGCCGTGCCCGTCCGACCAGGGCATCCCGGCCGCTCGCGCCACCGGCTCGGGCAGCACCCCCGCCCACCACAGCGCGGCGGCGCACCCGGCGACTCCCGCCGTCCCGCCGAACACGCCGACCGCACCGGGCAGCACGCGGGCGGGCCGCTCGCCGAGGTCCGGGTCGACCACGGGCAGCGGCCGGGCGGCCGTCGCCACCGGGCGACGGGTGGTGCGGGGCTGCTCCCCCGTCCCCTGCCTGCGCCGCACCACGGCGGGCGCCAGCGAGACCCCGGGGTCGCCGGGGTCGTCGCGGAAGAGCAGATGGATGGGGATCTCGGTGGTGGCCTCGCTCTGGATCAGGCGCGGCGGGCGAGCGGCCGTGTCCGGGGCGCCGGCGGCCTTCGGGTCCTCGGGCTGGGGGGTCTGTGACCGTGATGCCGCTGTCGCACTCATCCTTGCCTCCACCTCATACGTGCCTCGATCTCATCCGCGACGCGGTCACATCTGTGCCCCGGCCCAACTCGTGACCGGGTCACACCCGCAACCCGGTCAGCTTCCTGCCCGCGTCTCAAGCGCGCGGCCCCGCTCATGCGGCTCGTGCGGTTCATGCGGCTCACGCAGCTCATGCGAACAATCGCCGCCAGGTTTCGGGGCCCGGGTAGCCGTCCGCTGCTGCGCCTCGCCAGCCCTGTGACCGCTGGAACGCCTCGACGTTGCGGCGGTCGTTCTCGGTCCAGCGCGGGCCAGGGCCCCGCGCGTAGTGCTTGCCGAAGCCCTTCTTCACCAGTTGCCTGCCGAGCTTCTCGATCGAGGGGCTGGACTGGCCGGGGCGGAACACTCCCCTGCCGGGGTACGCGGGCGCCTTGCCCTGGGCGCCGCCCGCCCCCGCGCCGAGGATGTCGCGGCCCTTGCCCGTCATCAGGTACGACCATGTCGCGGGGCCCGGCAGACCGTCCGCGTCGGCGCCGGTCCAGCCCTGCGCCCGCTGGAACGCCTGCGTGGCCCTGCGGTCCGCGTCACTCCAGCGCGGCCCCGGACCGGTCCTGTAGAAGCGGGCGCCGCCCCGGCCGACCAGTGCCTTGCCCAGCTGGGTGACGTACTTGTTGTTCGCACCGGGGCCGAACGATCCCGCACCGGGGTAGCGCGCGCCGGAGCTCGGCCCCGAGCCACCCGGAGTACCGCTCTCCACCCCTTTGTAGCGGTAGGCCAGATAGCGGTTCCCATTGCTCCAATAGGCATAGGGAGTCGTCTGCATACGGGCGTGCGGGCGGGCCTGTTCGTACGCGGTGTATTGCGTGTGTGCCGCGTTCGCCCAGCCGCCGAAAATCGTCACGTGCGACCCCTTCTCGGGGTTCGCCGGATTGTGGAAGAGAAGGATGTCGCCGGGCTGCAGCTGGCTCTTCGTAATGCGCACCGCGAACGAGGCGAGGCTGCCCGTCCATTCATTGCCGCCGAGGCTCCAGGCCATGGAGACAAAGCCCGAGCAGTCCTGGCGGTAACCGTCGGACCAGTACGAGTCCATGCTGTACGGCACCTTCGCCGCGACCCACTTCTTGGCGCGGGCCATGATCGCGGCCCGCGTCGTGGCCCGCGCCGCCGACACCGTGGGCCCCGGGGAACCCGGCACCCCCGGCGCCCCGTGCAGCGCACTCGTACCGCCCTGCGGACTGCCCGGACCGGGGCTGCCGGGGTCCGGGGCGCCCACCCCCGGCCCCTCGTCCGACGGAACCCCCGGAGCCCCCGGAGCCCCCGGCGGCCCCACCGGATGGTGCCCCGTGCCCGGAGCCGCCGCCGCCGGAAGCACCTGGCCGCCGCCGAGCACGGTGCCCGCCGCCGCGGCGATGACCAGGGCGCGGCGCGCGCCGTGCGCCCCCGGATGGCCGCCCTGTCGTACGGGGAGTGAGTGGGTCATGGCTCGCCGCCGGTGAATGCACCCGGGGCAGTCGCAGTCGCTCTCGGGGTCGAATTCCTCGAATACCGGAGCTCCCTCCATGCGATTCCCCTCACACTCCAGGAAAGAATGCCTGCGTCGCATCTGCACAGTCGTCAGCTTCTCAACTGTCCGGTGATATCGCATGTTGACGGTCCGAATGATTGATGCGCCCCGCATTCACGGTTCCCCCGCCTCCCGGCCTCGCCCCGGACAAAGCCCGCTCGAACCCCACCCCAATGCCGCCCCGGGCACGCGCGAGCTCCCGGCTGGTCCGGAGCACCCGTCGGCGTCCGGTAGAGTTCTCCAGGTCAGCGCGCGCCGCTAGCTCAGTTGGTTAGAGCAGCTGACTCTTAATCAGCGGGTCCGGGGTTCGAGTCCCTGGCGGCGCACAGACAGCGAAAGCCCTCCGTTCACGCGGGGGGCTTTCGTGGTTCCCGGGCCGGGCGATACCCCTGTTCCCGGCAGGGTCGGTACCTGTGTCCGTACCGCTACCGTTGCGCCATGGCGCGCGACATACAGGAGCGGATCAAGAAGCTCATCATCGACCAGCGGCTGCCCTCCGGAGCCTCTCTGCCGACCGAGCCCGAACTGATGGAACGCCTCGGCGTCAGTCGGAACTCCGTGCGAGAGGCGCTCAAGGCGCTGCAGGCGATGGGCATCGTGGAGATCCGGCATGGTTTCGGCACCTATGTCGGACCCATGTCGATGGCTCCCATGATCGAGGGCCTCACCTTCCGCACGGTGGCCGGCCACTACCGCGGCGAGGACAGCCTGCTCCAGCTCCTGGAGCTGCGGGAGGCCGTGGAGACCGGGCTCATCGCGCGCCTCGCGGGCCGCATCCCGGCCGCGGATCTGGCCGAACTCGATGCCCTCGTGGACCGGATGGACGCCGAGGCAGCGGCGAACGACGGGCGGGCGGGCCGGCCGGGAGCGGTTCAAACCGAAACCGACCGCGCATTTCACGCCACTCTGTACCGCTGTCTCCGCAATCCGCTGCTCGGCGAGGTCCTGGAAGCCTTCTGGGATGCCTTCCATAAGGTACGTACCGACCTGGTGGACGTTCCGCAGGACCCGAAAGTCACCTGTCGGCAGCACCGGGAGATCCTCGACGCGGTCCGGTCCGGCGATGTGCTCCGGGCCGAGCGGGCCATACGGGAACACTTCGGTAATATTCGAACGCGGTTGAGTGCTCCTGCCCCAACAGGCAACTCAAATCGCTTGTATGACCGGTAAACACCTTGTTTCGCTCTTGCGATCATGGCTATGGGCGTAGAACCTTGTGCTGAGCCACTGTGTGCAGGAGCCATTGGCTCTCATGAGGCAGGCGGTGCCGGGCAGTTGGGGAGGGCCGGCCGACCGCGGCCCGCGGGGTGAGGGACGGGGGTCCCTGTCACGATCGGATGCCGAGGGGGGGCATCATGCAACCGGAAGGTAGCTGTTCCATGTCTAAGGGGACGGTGGCCTGCCACTGATGCGTCCGTGAAGGCCGGGGGACCGGGTCGGACGGAAAGACCAACGAACACGCGGACGACCCGCGTGCGGGGGGATGACTCATGACGTCGACGCCGACGGGCGCCGGGCCGAACGACCCGTCAGAGACGACCCAACTGCGGGTGCCGTCGCACCGGACAGGCGGGTTCCGACGTATCAAGAAGGCTCTGCCGAGATACGACTACGAGCACTACAGCCGTCTCGCGGGACCGCTCACGCAGCCCGATCCGACCAAGCCGTACAGGGTGCAGTACCGCTCGCTGCTCTCGCAGGAGCCGCACCGGATCAGGGCCGCTCTGATGCTGGGGGCCGCGCCGCTGCTCTCGCTCGTGCTGCTCGCCTGGCTGCTGCAGCCGACGCACTGGACGAAGCGTGACTACGTCGCGAACGACTGGCTGCCGACGCTCGACATCGTCATGCTCATATCCATCGGTCTGATCGAGTTCTTCCGCTGCATGAACGTGCTCTCGAACGCGCACGCCACGCTCGTCGCCCGTGACCCGATACCCGTGGTGCCCGAGACCGGCACCCGTGTCGCCTTCCTCACCTCCTTCGTGCCCGGCAAGGAGCCGCTGGAGATGGTGACGAAGACGCTGGAGGCGGCGGTCAAGATCCGCCACCGCGGCCTGATGCACGTCTGGCTCCTCGACGAGGGCGACGACCCCGCCGTCAAGGAGGTCTGCCAGCGGCTCGGCGTGCACCACTTCTCCCGCAAGGGCGTCGCGAAGTGGAACATGAGCAAGGGCCCGCACCGCGCCAAGACCAAACACGGCAACTACAACGCCTGGCTGGACGCGCACGGCGACGAGTACGACTTCTTCGCATCGGTCGACACCGACCACGTCCCGATGCCGAACTACCTCGAGCGGATGCTCGGCTTCTTCCGTGACGAGAACGTCGGCTTCGTCATCGGCCCGCAGGTCTACGGCAACTACGACAACTTCATCACCAAGGCCGCCGAGTCCCAGCAGTTCCTCTTCCACGCGCTGATCCAGCGCGCGGGCAACGCGTACGGCTCCCCCATGTTCGTCGGCACGAGCAACGCCGTACGGATCAGCGCGCTGAAGCAGATCGGCGGTCTGTACGACTCGATCACCGAGGACATGGCGACCGGCTTCGAGATCCACCGCGCCACGAACCCGCGGACCGGCAAGAAGTGGAAGTCGGTCTACACCCCGGACGTGCTCGCGGTCGGTGAGGGCCCCAACGCCTGGACGGACTTCTTCACCCAGCAGCTGCGGTGGTCGCGCGGCACGTACGAGACCATCCTGAAGCAGTTCTGGAAGGCGCCGTTCTCGCTGCCGCCGGGCCGTCTCTTCAACTACACGATGATGGTCATCTTCTACCCGATGTCCGCCATGAACTGGATCCTGGCCGCGCTCTCCTGCGCGCTGTTCCTGGGCATGGGCGCGTCGGGCGTGAACATCGACCCGACGATCTGGCTGATGCTGTACGGCAACGCGTCTGCGCTGCAGATCGGCCTCTACATCTGGAACCGCCGCCACAACGTCTCGCCGCACGAGCCCGAGGGCTCCGGCGGTATCGCGGGCATGGTGATGTCGGCGCTCTCCGCGCCGGTCTACGCGCGCTCCCTGCTCGACGCCGTGCTGCGCCGCAAGAGCAAGTTCGTGGTGACTCCCAAGGGCGATTCGGCGAGCCCGGACACCTTGTTCGGTACGTTCCGGATCCACCTGTTCTTCATCCTGGTCTTCAGCGGTTCGATGGCCGCCGCGTTCGTCTTCGACCACGTCCACCCGGCGATGATCACCTGGGCCACGTTCGCCCTGCTGATCACGGCCGCGCCGATCTTCGCCTGGCGGTGGGGCATGCGGCAGGACAAGAAGAAGCGCAAGTCCCGGCACGGATCCGGAGCCTCGGGGCCGCCCTCGGGCGGCGGGGACCCGACGGTGCCGCCGCAGAGTGACGCCACGGCGGAGCTGCCGCAGGCACACCAGCCTCCGCAGGCGCCGCACGCGCCGCAGCAGAAGCCCAGTTGGGCATCGAACGACCAGACCATGCAGATCGCCCTTGGGGGACGTAAGAAATGAAGGACCGCTCCAGCCGCCGCCGCGCCCGCCGCATCGCGATAGGCGCGGCGGTGGTCATAGCGCTGGCCGGGATGAACGGCCCGTGGCTGTGGCGCGTGGGTTCGGAGAAGTACCACGACTACAAGATCAACAAGCCGGAGTACAAGGCCGACAACGGCCACTGGCAGGTCGTGGACTTCCCCGAGGAGTACCGCCAGAACACGATCCACGCGGCGCTCCTGCACACCGGCAAGATCCTTCTGGTCGCGGGCTCCGGCAACAACCAGAAGAACTTCGACGCCAAGAAGTTCGACACCCGCCTGTGGGACCCGGTCAAGAACACGATCAAGAAGATCAAGACGCCCGTCGACCTCTTCTGCACCGGCCACACCCAGCTCGCCAACGGCAATCTGCTGATAGCCGGCGGCACCCAGCGTTACGAGAAGCTCAAGGGCGACATCACCAAGGCCGGCGGCCTGATGGTGGTGCACAACGAAGACCCGGACAAGCCGATCACGCTGCCGAAGGGCACGAGGTTCACCGGCAAGAAGAACGGCAAGACGTTCGTCTCCAAGGACCCGGTCGTCATCGAGCGCGCGAAGAAGGTCTTCGACAAGACGACCGGCGCGTTCGTACGCAACCAGCCGGGCCTGGGCCGGGTGTACGTGGAGGCGCAGAAGAGCGGCACGAAGTACGAGACCGGCACGCAGGACAACTACCGCGTGCAGGGCCTCAAGGGCGCCGCCACCCGCAACACGTACGGCATCGCGCAGAAGCTCGCCCTGGACAAGAAGGACTTCCAGGGGATCAAGGACGCCTTCGAGTTCGACCCGGTCGCCGAGAAGTACATCAAGGTCGACCCGATGAACGAGGCCCGCTGGTACCCCACGCTGACCACTCTCTCGGACGGCAAGGTGCTCAGCCTCTCCGGCCTCGACGAGATCGGCCAGCTGGTCCCGGGCAAGAACGAGGTGTACGACCCGAAGACCAAGAAGTGGACGTACACCAAGCAGGTCCGGCAGTTCCCGACCTACCCCGCGGTCTTCCAGCTGGAGAACGGCAGGCTCTTCTACTCGGGATCGAACGCGGGCTACGGCCCCGATGACGTCGGCCGCAAGCCCGGCACCTGGGACCTGGAGGAGAAGGGCAGCTGGAAGGGGATTCCGGGGATGAGCGACCCGAACATCCTGGAGACCTCCAACACGGTCGAACTGCCGCCCGCGCAGGACCAGAAGTACATGGTCGTCGGCGGCGGCGGTGTCGGTGAGTCGAAGAAGTCCAGCAAGAAGACCCGCATCGTCGACCTCAAGGACGACAGCCCGAGGTTCGTGGACGGCCCCGAGCTGGAGAAGGGCACCCGTTACCCGCAGGCCTCGACCCTGCCCGACGACACGGTGCTCATCTCCGGCGGTTCCGAGGACTACCGCGGGCGCGGTGACTCGAACATCAAGCAGGCGCGGATCTACGACGCCAAGACCGGCAAGATGCGGCGGGTCGCGGACCCGGAGGTCGGGCGCAACTACCACTCCGGCTCGATCCTGCTGCCCGACGGCCGCGTGATGTTCTTCGGCTCCGACTCGCTCTACGCCGACAAGGCCAACACCAAGCCCGGCGTCTTCGAGCAGCGCATCGAGATCTACACCCCGCCGTATCTCTACCAGGGCTCGCAACCCAAGCTCACCGGCGGTCCCGAGGAGATGAGCCGTGGCGGGTCGGGGACGTTCAAGACCCAGCACGCCTCGTCCATCACGACGGCCCGTCTGATCAGGCCGAGTGCCTCGACGCACGTCACGGACATCGACCAGACGTCCGTCGCCCTGGACCTCAAGAAGTCCGCGGACGGCGTCACGGTGACGATCCCGAAGGAGCGGAGCCTGGTCGAGTCGGGCTGGTACATGCTCTTCGTGACGGACGACCAGGGCACCCCGAGCAAGGCCAAGTGGGTCCACGTGAAGTAGCCCCGCGGGCACCACGGAAAAGCCGCAGTCGCAACTGTCCGGTCACCCGGCAGTCGCGACTGCGGCTTTCTCGTGGGGCGCTGCGAGGCGCTTCTACTTGGCCGCCTCCGCGAGGCCCTTCGCGTACTCGGGCCACCACTGGCCCGCCTTCGGGCCGCCCCGGCACGTGCCGTCGGACTCACCGGGCCGCTTGACCCAGAGGTACGCGTCGACGAGCGGATCGTCCGTCTTGGTCGTGGGTGCCTCGCCCAGCGCACGGCCCGGCGGATTGCACCAGGTGTCCTTGCCCTTGGTGTACGGGCCGTTGCCGTTGCGCGCGGTGTCGATGACGAACGGCTTGTCGCCGATCTTCGCCGAGAGCTTCTTGCCGAACTCCGTGCTGGCCTCGGTGGTCTGGAAGTTCGAGACGTTGACCGAGAATCCGTCGGCCTGCTCGACACCCGACCACTTCAGGGGCTCCCAGAGCGAGTCCGGGTTCTTCCAGCCCGCGTTGCCCGCGTCCAGGTACACCTTGGTGTTCTTCAGGGACTTGAGCTTCCCGATGGCGCCCTTGAGGAGGTCGTACCGCTCCTCGTGGAACTCCTCCGGCGTGCAGTTGTCGACCATGTGGAGCACGGCGTCCGGCTCCAGGATGACCGTGGCCCTGCGGTCGCCGATGCCCGCGGCGACCTGGTCGATGAACTTCCGGTACTCGTTGCCGTCGGCGGCGCCGCCTTCCGAGTACTGGCCGCAGTCCCGGTGCGGGATGTTGTAGAGGACCATCAGGGCGTCCCTGTCGGCCTTCTGCGCCGCCTCGGTGAAGCCGCGCGCCTGGTCCTCCGCGTTCTCCGGGACGATCCATTCGGCGACCGGCTGCTCGGCGATCTTCCGGATGAGACCGGCGTCGTCCTTCTTGCCGTCCTTCTCGTACGCGGCGACCTGCTTGGCCGCGTTCCCCTCCGGGTTGACCCAGTACGGGTCGGAACCCTTGGGTTGCTGCTTGACCGGCCCCGAGGATTCCTCCTCGCCCGAGCCGTCATCGGAGGAGCACCCCGACAGCAGCAGCGCAGCCCCCGCAAACGCCGCCGCGGCCTGCAACCCCCTGACCGCGATCCGATGACCGCGGCCGGTGCCTTTGTGGTACATCCACTCCCCCTTGGGTGCACTGTCCGATTCTCAATCCTGACATACGCCCACCCTGGCCACGAGGCCCGCCCGTCCGCTGCGAAGACCTGTAGGAGACCTGTTACAGCGGGTCGTCAACGGGTAGGTGCAGTGGGCGGGGCGGCGCTCCATGGGGAGGAGATCATGCGGGATCGCACCTCTGAACTACGGCTTGCCCAAGTCCTGGTGGAGACCGCGAACACCCTGGACGACGACTTCGACCCGGAGCTCTACCTCGGCCGGGTCGCGGGACACTGCGTGGAGCTCCTCGACGCGTCCGCCGCCGGGGTCATCTTCGACGGCTTCGGCGCCCCCGCGGTCGCCACCGGCGGCCATCCCCGCGCACTCGCACTCGACCTGCTCGGCGTCCAGCACGACGGCGGGCCCTGCGTGGAGAGCCTCGGCACCGGTCTGCCCGTGCCACCGGTGCGGCTCGCGACGGCCGAACCCGCCCAGCGCTGGCCGGAGTTCACCGCGCTGGCGCGGCGCCACGGCATCGGGGCGACGTACGCGGTGCCGCTGCGCCAGCGCGAGACCCTGCTCGGGGCGCTCAACGTCTTCGTGCCCGAGACCTCCCGGTGCCCGCACGCCGAAGACGAGCTGCGGCTCGCGCAGGCCATCGCCGACGCCGCCGCGGTGGGCCTGCACAACCACCGCGCCTACACGCGGTATCGAACGCTCGCCACCCAGCTCCAGGGCGCCCTGACCAGCCGCGTACGCATCGAACAGGCCAAGGGAATGCTCGCCGAACGCTGGCATACCGGGATGGACGACGCCTTTGACGTGCTGCGGCGGTACGCGCGCAGAGAACGGCTGGTCATGGACTTGGTCGCCACTGACGTGATCAAGGGATCGCTCGATGACGCGGCGCTGCGCGGCGGTTGGTCCGAACCGTCCTGAAGGTCATCCTGAGAACCACCACCACCTGCGGTGATCACAGAGAGGAAGCGGAGCACGACTTGGCGTCAATCCACCCCTAGGCTCCAGCGCTCATCCGTTCTACAGTCGTCACAACGGCCCAAGCCCCCGGCCTTGTCGTCCATCCCGCACAGTGGGGTTGGCCATCGAACCTCCCGCGCCGGCGCCGGGTTACTCCCGCAGCTCGTGCGCGCGCGGTCGAGGACCAGCCCGGTCGACGGCTCCGGGGGGAGCGGGCCGCCGACCGGGCCCTGGTTGTACCGGGACCGTTGACAGTGTCCATGACCAACTGGGACTCTCCGGGACGACAAGTCCATACATCGAGGCGACGGTTGACAGGAACCCGGTGCCATTCCGGGGCGGTCCCGCCACTGTGACCGGACGCCCAAGTGGTGTGCGGAAGCCAGGAACTGAGCCGTCGTACTCCTGCTTCGGGGCGTGGAACCCCAGAAGGAGACGCTTCGACATGGCACTGCACACCGCGGCACCGCACACCGACAGGACGGCGGCCCGGGCCGCCACGGTCCAGACCCGCGACTGGCTCATCGCCTCGGCCGCGGCCCTCATCGCGCTGATCGCGCTCTACGCGGTCTTCCTCGACAACGGCTCGCTGATCTCGGCGACCGGCAGCTATCTCCACGAGTTCGCGCACGACGGCCGGCACCTCTTCGGTGCCCCGTGCCACTGACCGGGGACGGACACGGCACCATGCCATCCTCGGCGTCCTCGCCCGTACTGCCCCTGCTCGGCCGGGGTCTCGTGGCGGGAGGAACGGCGGGCCTCGCGGCCGGTCTCTTCTCGCTGCTCCTCGCCGAGCCGCTGATGGACCGGGCGATCCGCGCCGAGGAGAAGCGGTCGGCCGCCCATGAGCACGCGCAGCACCACGAGGAGCTGTTCACGCGCTCGACCCAGCACGCGGGCCTGGTGGTCACCTCGCTCGTCGCCGGTCTCGCCGTCGGCGTCCTCTGCGCGGTGGCGTACGCCCTGGTGCACCGCCGCGATCCGTACGCGCACCCGTGGCCGCGCGCCCTCGCCTTCGCGGGGGCGGCCTTCCTCGCCGTCTCCCTGCTGCCCGGTCTGCGCTACCCGGCGAACCCGCCGGGCGTCGGCGACGCGGGCACGGTCGGCGACCGCCAGGCGATGTGGCTCGCGTCCGTGGCGATCGGCGTCCTCGGCATGTTCCTGGTCCGGCAGGTGTACGTACGCCTGTCGGAGAGACCCGACCCGGTGCGGCAGACCGCGGCGGCCCTCACGACGGTCGCCGTGCTCGCCGTGCTCTTCCTGCTCCCGGACAATCCCGACCCGGTCCCGGTCGACGCGGTGCTCCTGTGGGACTTCCGCGTCCTCTCGGTCGCCTCGCACGCCCTGCTGTGGGCGGTGTTCGCGGCGGTCTTCGGAGGCCTGGGACTGCGGGCCGCCCGGGAAGGGGCCGCCGTGGGCGCGAGCGCGGCGGGAGTGCGCTCGCGCCCCGGCACCACCTCTACGGCCCCACCCCGGTGAGGTAGGCCGACACCACCACGTTCGCCGAGTACGTCTTGGCCGCCCGGTCGAACGAGCCGCCGCACGTGATCAGGCGGAGTTCGGCGCGGCCCTCCTCGTGGGGGCCGTACGCCTTCTTCGCGTCGAAGCGGTCCCGGCTGAGGACCTGGACGTCGTCCACGGTGAACTCGGCGACCGAGCCGTCGTCCCGGGTCACCCTGACCTTCTCGCCGGGGCGCACCGCGCTGAGGTCGTAGAAGACCGCGGGGCGCGTCTCGGTGTCGACGTGGCCCACGAGCAGGGACGTGCCCGCCGCTCCGGGGCGCGTCCCGCCGCCGTACCAGCCGACGGATTCCGCCTGCTCGAAGGGCGGCGGATCGATGGCGCCGTCCGGGTCGAGGCCGCGGCTGATCACGGGTGCCCGCACCTTCAGCGAGGGGATGTCGACACGTTGCGGTCTGGCGGCTCCGAGCGGCTCGTGCGCGTCCGGGAGTTCGACGGCGAAGGGGCGGCCCACCGCCGCCACGTCACCGTTCGTGGGCTCCGAGACACCGCCCCGTACGTCGGTGATCTCACTGCCCCACAGCCAGAGGCCCACCAGCACCAGGGCCCAGGCGACCCCGGTGAGGAAGCGCCCGTGCCCCGCCGATCCCTCATGGTCCGACATCGCGGTCGCCGCCCGTCACTCGGAGCGGCGCCGGCGGACGCTGCGGAGCGCCACGGCCACGGCGGCCACCCCGGCGAGCACCAGGCCGATCACCGCGTGCCGGGTGCCGGGGCCCGCCTCCTGGGTGTGCGCGGCGAGCTGCGCGGTGCCGCCGCCGCCCGCGCGGACCGGCGAGACGGGCTCGGAGTGGTGCTGGACGACGCGTACGGTACCCGCGCCCTGGTGGGGGTGGCCGTCGCAGACGACGGTGACGTCGTACGAGCCGGTGACGCCTTCCCTGATCGTGGCGGAGCCGTTCAGGGAGTACTTGTCGCCGTCCCTGCCGGTGAGCTTCGCGTCGCCCGTGAACGCCCCGGACCCCGCGGAACCGGTCGTCCCGTCGCAGCCATCGACGCTGATCTCCACCTTGGCCCCCGGCGCGGCGCTGGCCGGGGAGACCGTGGCGTGCACTTTGCCCTCGTCATGGGCGTGTGCGGGCGTCGTGGCGACGACGGGGAGCGCGGCGAGGACAGCGGCCCCGGCTATGCCACGAAGGGTGAGTGAACCTCTACGCATCGTGAACCTCCTGTTCCGAGGTTCACGCGCGGCTGCTGCTCACGCCTCCCGTGTGCGGCAAACGGGTGGTCACACGCGGTCGACGAGGTCCGCGATCGAGTCCACGACGTTCGAGGGCCGGAACGGGTGCTGGTCGATGTCCTTGCGGGACGTCAGGCCCGTGAGCACCAGGAACGTCTCCATTCCGGCCTCGAGGCCGGCGAGGATGTCGGTGTCCATGCGGTCGCCGATCATGGCGCTGGTCTCGGAGTGCGCCCCGATGGCGTTCAGACCGGTCCGCATCATCAGCGGGTTCGGCTTGCCCGCGAAGTAGGGGCTGCGCCCGGTGGCCTTGGTGATCAGCGCGGCGACGGCGCCGGTCGCGGGCAGCGGCCCTTCCATGGAGGGGCCGGTCTCGTCCGGGTTCGTGCAGATGAAGCGGGCCCCGCCGTTGATCAGCCGCACGGCCTTGGTCATGGCCTCGAAGGAGTACGTACGGGTCTCGCCGAGCACCACGTAGTCCGGGTCGTGGTCGGTCAGGACGTACCCGATGTCGTGCAGGGCCGTGGTGAGGCCCGCCTCGCCGATGACGTACGCGGTGCCGCCGGGGCGCTGGTCGTCCAGGAACTTCGCGGTGGCGAGCGCCGACGTCCAGATGTTCTCGACGGGCACGTCGAGGCCCATGCGGTTCAGGCGGGCCTGGAGGTCGCGGGCGGTGTAGATCGAGTTGTTCGTCAGGACCAGGAAGGGCTTCCCGGACTCACGGAGCCGCTTGATGAAGGAGTCGGCGCCGGGGATCGGGACGCCCTCGTGGATGAGCACGCCGTCCATGTCGGTGAGCCACGATTCGATGGGCTTGCGCTCTGCCATGGGGTGCACTCCTGCGGTCTGCGATGAACGGGTGAGGCCAGGGGCGCCGGGACAGCTCTGTGCCGACGCCCCTCAGCCTAATCAGGAAGCGGTGATCGTGACCCCGTCGATCACCCAATACCAGTTGTTCCCGCCGGTGTACCGGAAGCGGACCTGCGCGCTCTTGGCTCCCGCGGGCACCTGGAGGGCGATGTTCTCGACGCGGGAGGGGGTGTCCGCGGTGTACGTCTTCACGGCGACGGGGGCCCCTCCGTCGTACGAGACGAGCACCTCGCCCTTCTGCGGGGCCTCCTGGCGGTAGTACGTCGTGTAGGTGAGGGTGGCCCGCGCGCCGCCCCGCACCTCGTATGCGGGGCTGACCAGGGTCGAGTCGAAGGTGCCTGAGAAGGACTTGTCGGTCCATTCGTCGCCGTCCGCCACCGCGAAGACGTTCCGGGCGCGGATGTTGTTCTCGCGCTGCTGGTCGCGCTGGGCCTTCGTCCAGAACTCGTCCGTGGTGAAGGACCAGCCGCGCCACTCGGTGATGCCGCCGGTGCCCATCCGGGAGTTGTCGACGCTCCAGCCGCTCGGCGGGGTGTGCGTGAAGCCGATGACGCCGGCGCCGATGCCGGTCTCGTCGACGGGTCCGGTGAGCTTGGTGCGCAGGGCGTCGAACGCGTCCGCCGTGGGCTGCTGGACGGGGCGCCCGTCCAGGCCCCAGGCCGGGTCGATCGCGATGCCGAGGTGGGCGAGCGCGCTCGCGGCGATGTCGGGCATGCGGACGTCGTGGCGGACCGAACCCGGGGTGACCGTACCGCCGGTGGCGATCATGAAGGTCTGGCGCTCGGGCCAGCTCGAACCGCCGTGACCGCCCGCGTCGGTGTGCCCGTGGTCGGCCGTGATCATGACGAGCCAGTCCTCGTCGCCGTACGTGGCACGGGACTTGACCGCGGCGACGATCTGGCCGACCTGGGCGTCGGCGCCGTGGATCGCGTCGAGATAGGCCTGGCTCGCGGCGCCGCTGTCGTGGCCCGCGTGGTCGATGTTGTCGAGCTGGACGAAGACCGCGTCGGGGTTGCCGCTCTTGATCTCGGCGACGGCGCGTGCGGTGGTCCCGGTGTCGTACTCGGCGGACGGGGTGGAGACGCGGGCGTCGACCTTCGCGGAGAAGATGATGTCGGTGATCGGGTTCCAGGAGGCGACGGCGTAGGTCCGCAGGTTCGGCTTCGCGGCCTCGATCCGGGTCATGAAGTCCGGGTATGCGGCCAGGTTGTGCCCGGTGAACTCGTTGTTCACGACCTTGTGCTTGTCGGGCCACACGCCCGTGATGAGCGTCGACCAGCCGGGGCCCGACGAGGTGGGGGCGAGCGGGTTGGCGTAGATGCTGCTCGGCGCGGTCAGGCCCGCGCTCATCAGGCCCTTGAGCGCGGGTGCGTCGGCGTCCTTGATTCTGCTCAGCAGGGCGCCGTCCAGGCCGATGACCAGGACCTTGGGGGTCTTGGCCGCGGCCCTGGCGACGGCGGCGAGGGGCCCTGCGGCCACCGCGAGCGCGGCGGTGGAGACGAGGAGCGAGCGGCGGGTCATGCCTTGCGACACGTGGTCCTCCAGTCGAAAGCGGTGGGGGTGAGCGGCATGGCGCACGCCAACGCCCCCGGAGAACCAGGGGCGTTGGGTCCATACCCGTTATCTTTTCGCTACCGAACACCCCGGGGCCAGGGAGCGAACGGTGAACTCTGGTGTATCCAGGTGAACTTGAGGTCAGATACCGGTGCCCGGGGTCAGCTTCCCGTGGCCGACTTCCAGTCCTCCACGTACGTCTGGAGGTTCTTGGAGATGTCCGTCCAGTCCGGCTCGAAGACCTCGACGCCGTCGACGATCTTGTCGAGGGCGACCGCGTTCGCGTCGGTGGCCTTGATGTCCTTGCGGGCCGCGAAGCCGCCGCCGATCTCGCTGACCTGCTGCTGGGCCTTCTGGCTGAGCAGGTAGTCGAGGAACTTCTTGGCGTTGGCGTTGTGCGGGGCCTTGTTGACCAGGCCGGCCGCGTAGGGCAGCGCGAAGGTGGTGGACCTGCCGCCTTCCTTGGCGGGGAACCAGATGCCGAGGTTCGGCATGTCCTTGGACTGGGCGTAGTTCATCTGGACGTCACCGTTGGCGGCGAGGAGCTCGCCCTTGTCGACCTTGGGCGCGAGCTTGCCGGTGGAGGCGGACGGGCCGACGTTGTTGGTCTGGAGCTTCTTCAGGTAGTCCATGGCGGGCTTCTTGCCGCCGAAGTCGTGCATCGCCTTGATGAGCACGGCGGTGCCGTCGCCCGCGACGCCGGGCGTGGAGTACTGGACCTTGTTCTTGTACGCGGAGTCGGTGAGGTCCTCCCAGGTCTTGGGGGCCTTGCCGCCGCCGAGCTCCTTCTTGTTGTAGATGAAGCCGAAGTAGTTGTTCACCACGGAGGTCCACTTGCCGTCGGTGGCCTTGTCGGCGCCGTCGACCTGGTCCGAGCCCTCGGGCTTGTAGGTCTGGAGCAGGCCCTTCTCGTCCGCCTGCTGGATGAAGGGCGGCAGGGTGATGATGACGTCGGCCTGGGTGTTGGACTTCTCGCGGACGGCGCGCTGCACCATCTCGCCGGAGCCGCCCTCGACGTAGTTCACCTTGATGCCGGTCTTTTTCTCGAAATCCTTGAAGACCTGGTCGTACCAGCCGTCGCCGTTCTCGCCCTTGAGGCCGTCGGCGCTGTAGACGGTGACCTCCTTCGCGTCGGAGGCGGCGGAGTCGCCGCCGCACGCGGTGAGGGATCCGGCGAGGACGAGGCTGCCGGAGACGGCGGCGAGCGTGCGGGTGCGGGTTCGGGGGTGACGCGACATGACGTTTCGTACTCCTTGAAGAACCGTGGGACGGAGGTGAGTTCAGCGATAGGAGGCGCGCGTGCGGACGCGGGAGACGGCGAAGAGGACGAGCAGCGTCGCCGCCATCAGGACCACCGCGACGGCGGCACCGGTGAAGAGGGAGCCGCGGTCGGTGGCCGCGTAGATCTGCACGGGGAGCGGCATCCAGTCCGGCGGGTAGAGCATCATCGTGGCGCTCAGCTCGCCCATGGAGAGCGCGAAGCAGAGGCCCGCCGCCGCGTTGAGCGACGGCAGCAGGAGCGGCAGCTTCACCTTCCACAGGACGTACGAGGGCCGCGCACCGAGCGATGCGGCGGCCTGTTCGTACGCCGGGTCGAGTCGCACGATGGCAGCCGAAACCGACTGGTGGGCGAACGCCGTGACAAGAATGGTGTGCGCGAGGATCACGATCCAGCGGGTGCCGTTGAGGATCATCGGCGGCTTGCTGAACGCGACGAGGATCGCGAGCCCGACGACGACGGAGGGCACGGCGACCGGCAGCACGAAGAGGGTGTCCAGGAGGCGCTTGCCCCCCTTCTTCATCGAGGCGGCGGCGAGCGCGGCCCAGGACCCGACGGCGAGCGCGAGCAGGCTGGCGCTGACGGCGGTGACCAGGCTGGTGGTGAGCGCCTTGAGGGACTCCCCGCGGGTGGCGGACTCGTAGTGCCCCGTGGTGAATCCGGAGGGGAAGGCGCCGGACCAGTGCGAGGAGAGGGAGGCCGCCAGGATCACGAGCAGAGGGAGCGCGAAGAGCGGCAGGAAGAGGACGAAGAAGACCAGCCAGGTCGCCCACTTGCCCTTGCGGCTATGCACCAACACGACGGCTCACCACCCGGTAGAGGCTGTAGAGGCCCACGGAGATCGCGATGTTGACCACGGCGACGACGCAGGCCGCCGGGTAGTCGGACTCGAGGATGGCCTTGCTGTAGACGAGCATGGGCAGGGTCGTGACCCCCTTGGCTCCGGTGAAGAGCACGATCCCGAACTCGTTCAGACACATGACGAGTACGAGGCTGCCGCCCGCGGCGAGGGCGGGCAGCGCCTCGGGCAGGATGACCCGCCGGACGATGCGGCCGGGCTTCGCGCCGAGGCTGGAGGCCACTTCGAGCTGCGCGGTGTCGATCTGCGAGAACGCGGCGAGCAGGGGGCGCATCACGAAGGGCGTGAAGTACGTGATCTCGGCGAGGAGAACGCCCCAGGGGGTCGTGAGGAACTGGAACGGCCCCTCGGCGGCCCCGGTCGCGTCCGTCCACATGCCGTTCGCCATGCCCTTGGTGCCGTAGACGAACAGCAGGGCGAGGGTGATGAGGAAGGACGGGAAGGAGAGGAAGACGTCGATGAACCTGGCGACGGCTTTCCCTCCCGGGAACGGCACGAAGGCGATGATCAGCGCGAGCGCGAACCCGAGCACGAGACACCCGGCCGTGGACCCGACGGCCAGCCACACGGTGGTCCCGAGCGCCTCCCGGAACGCCTCCGAGGCGAAGACGTCGGAGTAGGGCTGGAGGGAGGTCCCGCCGGTGTCGGGCCGCACGGACTGCTGGACGACGAGGGCCAGGGGGTAGAGGAAGAAGAGGGCGAGGAGGGCGATGGGGGGAAGGGCCCATACAAGAGCGGGCACTTGGCGCCGGGTGCCTTCCGGCCGCCCCGGCTGCTGTGCCGACGATGCCGGTTCGGCTTCAACGAGTTGTCCACCAGCGCTAGGCATCGCTCACCCCGCCGGACAGCAGCACCGCGTCCTCCGGGGAGAAGTGCAGCGTGACCTCGTCACCGATGCCCGGCGGGTTCCGCAGCTCCCGCAGGTCCGCCTTCACGCGCTGCCCGGCGACATCCACGTACAGCCGATGGGTGGCCCCCCGCCACTGCACCTCGGCCACGCGCCCGGACAGGGCATTGGGGCCCTCCCCCAGGCCGACCAGATGCGGCCGCACGCACAACGTGGCGGTGGAGCCCCGCGCCGCCTCCCCCGTGTCGACCTTCAGGTCGGTGTCGCCGAACGAGACGCCACCGTCCCCCACCCGCACCGCGAGCAGATTCGCATTGCCCACGAAAGAGGCCGTGAACTCGGTCCGAGGCGCCCGGTAGAGCTCCTGCGGAGTACCGCAGTCCCGCAGCCGCGCCCGGTCCATCACGGCAATGCGATCCGCCAGGGTCAGCGCCTCGACCTGGTCGTGGGTGACGTACAGGATCGAGACGTCGGGCAACTCCCGGTGCAGCCGGGCCAGTTCACCCAGCATCCCCGACCGCAACTGCGCGTCGAGCGCGGAGAGCGGCTCATCGAGGAGCAGCACCCCCGGCCGGGTGGCCAGCGCCCGCGCGATGGCCACCCGCTGCTGCTGCCCGCCGGAGAGCTCCCGGGGAAACCGCTTGGCGTACGAGGCCATCCCCGTCATCTCCAGCGCCTCGGCGACCCGCCCCGGAATCTCGGGCTTGGGGACCTTCCGCGCCTTCATGCCGAAGGCGACGTTGTCCGCGACCCTCATGTGCGGGAAGAGCGCGTACTGCTGGACGACCATCCCGATCCCCCGCTGGTGCGGCGGCAGGCCGGTGACATCGCGCTCCCCGATGAACACCCGCCCGGACGCGGGCCGCACGAACCCGGCGACGGCCCGCAGCGCGGTCGTCTTGCCCGAGCCCGACGGGCCGAGCAGGGCCATGACCTCGCCGGGCTCGACGGTCAGGTCGAGCGAGTCGAGGACGGTGTTCCTGCCGTAGGCGACCGAGACGCGGTCGAAACGGATGCCGCTGCTCATTCCCCGACACCCCGGAGGAGGGCGGGCAGTTCGGCGACGCTCCCGAGGACGTGCGTCGCCCCGGCGGCCCGCAGAGCCCCGTCGTCGTGCGCCCCCGTCAGCACCCCGGCGACGACGGAGGCACCGGCCCGTACGCCGCTGAGCATGTCGTACGCCGTGTCGCCCGCGACGGCGACCTGCCGGACGCCGTCCACCGCCCCCGTCCGCAGGAAGGCGCTGAGCACCATGTCCGGGTAGGGCCGGCCACGGCCGCCCGCGTCGGCGGGGCACAGGGTCAGCTCGACGAGGTCCCGCCAGCCGAGCGCGGCCAGGATGGCGTCCTGGGTGACGCGGGCGAACCCGGTGGTCAGCACCACGGTCCTGCCCTCGCCCCGCAGCTCCTCGATGGCCTCCCTGGCCCCGGCGACCGGCGCGATCCTGCCGCCGTCCACCAGCGCCCCGTACGCCTTCTCGAACGCCACGTTGCCCCGCTGGGCAAGCTCCTCGTCGCCGAACAGGTGCCGGAAGACGGAGATCTTGGACTCGCCCATGGTGGCGCGTACGTAGTCCAGCTTCGCCGCGTGATCGGCCGAGTCCGGCTCGACGCCGAGTTCCCGCGCGGCGGCGGAGAAGGCCTCCTCGACGAGCCCGCCGTCCGCGACGGTCGTACCGGCCATGTCGAGGACGACAAGGCCGCACCCCTCGCTCACCATGTCTCGCAACTCCCTCACCATCCCAACTCGTCGGCGGTCTTCTCGGCGATCGCGGGCGAGCACGTCATGCCGCGCCCGCCGGGCCCGGTGACCAGCCACACGCCCTCGCGGACCTGCTGCCGGTGCACGACGCGGGCCGTGTCGACGCACTGCGCGTACACCCCGGCCCAGCGCCGCCTGATCTTCGGCAGCGGGCGGCCCAGGAAGCCCTCGACGACCTCGGTCAGGTGGTCGTAGGGGTCTTCGAGGGTGTCGAAGGCGAAGGGGTGCTCGTACTCGTGGGTGTCGCCGATGGTCAGGCCGCCGTCCTCGCGCTGCACCATGAGCAGCTGCATCTTGTGCTCGGCGGCGGTCGGCGCCTGCGGCTGCCCGGAGTTGAGCGCTTCGAGGGCGTCCGACTTGTAGGCGGGGTAGTAGCGGAAGCTGTCGGCGTCGGCGACGGAGGTGGTGAGCTCCTCGCCGAGGGGCTCCGTCTGCATCATCTGCAGCCGGACGCGGCGCACGGGCAGGCCGGGTCCCGCCAGCTCGCGGACGAGGCCGCCGAGCCAGGCGCCGGTGGCGAGCACGACGACGTCACCGGTGTGTACGTCGCCGTGGTCGTCCCGCACCGCGTTCTCGCCGACGACCTCGCGGACCTCACGGCCGGGCAGGAAGGTGTAGCGGTGCGAGGACAGCAAGGCTTCCCGGAGCCGGAGTTGGGCCACGCGCGGCTCCACGGCCGCGTCGCGCTCGCACCACAGTCCTGCGATGAAGTCGCCCCGCAGCGCCGGGTTGAGGGCGCGGGCCTCGTCGGCGTCCAGCAGCTTGTAGCCGCGGGCCGTTGCGTCGGGGCGGGCGAGGGCGGCCTCGGCGACCGCGCGCTCACGCTCGTTGCGCACGAGGGTGAGGGAGCCGTTGGCCCGGAAGCCGATGCCCTCCACCCGTGCGCCTATCTCCTCCCACAGCTCGCGGGCCCGCAGGGCGGTGTCCAGCTCCTCGCCCCCGGCGCGGCCGCTCACCCATATCTGCCCGAAGTTGCGCAGCGAGGCGCCGCGAGCCTCACTCTCGCGCTCGATCTGTACGACCTCGTGGCCGCGTTCCACTGCATGCCAGGCGTGCATGGTTCCCACCACGCCGGCTCCTACGACGATGACTCTCACGGCGGCAACGCTCCTGGGGACGGGTGACCCGCCGTGGTCCGGACGGCGACGGGATGGTGAACGGGCACCCAAGCTTGGCCTAGACCCGTTATGTTCTCGTTACCTGAATCAAGTGCAGTCGGGTGTCGGCTGCGGGGGGAGGAGGGATCAGCCGCCGTCGCCCAGATGGGTGGTGAAGGAGAACCGGTCGCCGCGGTAGAGGGTGCGGACGCGTTCCAGGGGGCTGCCGGAGGTGTCGCGGGAGACGCGGTGGATCAGCAGCATGGGCAGCGCGGGAGGGGTGCCGATGAGCAGGGCCTCGCGGGGCGTGGCCAGGACGGTCTCGATGCGTTCGTCGGCGTCGCCGAAGGAGATGCCGAGCCGGTCGCGCAGGTAGGCGTAGAAGGAGGAGTCGGGCTCGAAATCCCGGTCGAGGGCGGGGGCGCGGGTCACGGAGACGTATGTGCTCTCCAGGCCGACCCGTTCGTCGTCGGCGAGCAGCACACGCTCCATGTGCCAGACGGGCTCCCCCTGCTTGACACCGATCTCGGCGGCGAGGGCCCCGGGGGCGGGGAATTGGTCGAGGGAGATGAGATGTCGCCCCGGGGTACGCCCCTGTCGTCGTACGCCTTCGGTGTAGCTCGCGAGGGACAGGGGCTGCTCCAGCTTGGGGCCCGCGACGACGGTGCCGCGGCCCTGCCTGCGCAGCCGCCCTTCGAGCAGCAGTTCACGCAGTGCCTGCCGGACGGTCTCCCGGGCGACCTCGTACCGCACGGCGAGGTCCCGCTCGGTCGGCAGCGTCTGCCCGTCCCCCAACTCCTCTATGAGGTCGGCGATCCGGGCCTTCACCGCGTAGTACTTCGGGATGCGGCCGTGCTCGGGGATGCCGGAGCGGATGGGGGCGCCGGGGGCCTGGCCGAGCAGGTGTGCGGGAGGGTGCGGGGGGTTCGGGTTGTCCACCCGGGGATGTTCGCAGACGTACGTGAACGGGCACGTGAACACCCGCTGTCCGCGCGGGGCTCGGCGTCGGCGTGCGGGGTTCGGCGTCGGCGTGTGGGGCTTTCAGCGTCGGCGTGCGGCCCGCAGGCGCCTCGCGCCTACGACGAGGGCCCAGCCCGCGGCGAACAGCGCACCGGCGACGGCGCTGACGCCGAGCAGGGCGCGGGGCCCCGTGGCGGCGAGTTCATCGGCGTACGAGGACGACCCTCCGGCATCTGAGTCCCCTTGCCCGCCGCTGCCGCCGCCGTGGAGGTCCGACGCACCGTCGCCGCCGTCGCGTCCGCCGCTCTCGCCGGCGTCGGTTCCGCCGTCGGCACCGTCACCGTCCCCATCTCCATCCCCATCCCCATTGCCCTGGCCTTCATGGGCATCGATGGCGAACGGATAGTCCTCGGACTCGCCCACCCAGTCGCCGTCGTCGGCACGGCGCTGGACGACGGCGGCGGAGATGACGGCGCGCTCGGAGCGGGCCTCCGAGGTGAAGGAGAGCCGCACCTTCACGGCGAGGGTCCGACCGGCCTTGACCGTGAACCCGGGGAATCCGTCGTCGAAGACGCCGACGTTCTCGTCCCGGTCGGACCGCTCGAACGCGACGGGACGCCAGCGCTTGCCGTCGCGGAACTCCAACTGGACCTCGCGGGGCCGCAGCTCGCGCTCCTTGTCGACGATGACGACGACGGGGTGGATGTTTCCGCAGGTGCCGCGGGTGGTGTTGGCCAACTCGACGGACCAGCGCCGGTAGCCGCCACCGGCCTCGTATGCGGCGGGCCCCCCTCGGATCCGCGTCCCGATGGGAAAGCCCTCACTCCCGGGATCGGAGCAGGTGGGGGGCTGAGCGGCCCCCGGCAGCGGTACGGAACCTGCAGCCGGCACCCCACTCTCCATGGCAGCCACTGGAACCGCCCCGGGCAGGAGAACAGCGGCGACGACGGTGATGCCGGAGGCGAGCGGACGGCGGAGTCGCATGAGGGGCCTTTGCTGGACGCGGGCGGGCGGGAGCGGGGGCCTTGTGTGGCAGGGAACCGACCGCGAGATTGCCACGCCCCCCGCCCTCCCCCGCCCACGCCACCCCCGGTACGGCCGACTGGCCCGCGCAAGTCCGCCCTATCAGCCGACTTTCCGTTAATTCGGGTTGCCGGGGTCGGGTGGGGTGGGTGGTGGGTGCGGGCGCGGATTCTGGCGGCCGGGGCGCCCCGCCCCTGCCCGCCCCCCTACCCCCTCCCCACCGGAAACGCCGCGTTCGCCCTGCCGAAGAGTGGGGTCAGTACCAGTTGGGCCGCGCCCTCCGCCACGCCTCGGTCGCCGCCGGGTGCGATGGACACCGGGACCTCCGTGCCGTCGCCGCCCTGCCTCGCGCGGGTGGTGAGTACCTCGCCGACTCCTCGTACGAAGCGTTCCTCGTCGGCCAGGACCGCCCGGCCACCCAGCAGTACGAGGTCGATGTCGAGCAGGCTGACCAGGTTCCCCGCCCCCGCTCCGAGGACCCGCGCCGCCTCGTCCAGATCGCCCCGCGCGACCGCCGCCAGGCACAGCGCCTCGATGCAGCCGCGGTTGCCGCATTCGCACCGCGGGCCGTCCAGCTGGATCACCTGGTGGCCGAACTCGCCCGCCCCGGTGCGCGCACCCCGGTAGAGACTTCCGCCCAGTACGAGGCCCGCGCCCAACCCCGTCCCGAGGTGCAGATAGGCGAAGGACTCCGCCACCCCGCCCAGCGCGAGGCCCAGGGCCGCCGCGTTCGTGTCCTTGTCCACGACCACCGGCAGCCCGAGCCGCCCCGCGAACGCGTCCCGCAGCGGGAAGCCGTCCCACGCGGGGAAACCCGTCACGCGGTGCAGCACCCCGTCGGAGTGGTCGAGCGGACCCGGCAGCGCGATCCCCACACCGAGCAGACCTGCTCCCGCCCCCGCATCCGGGCCCCTGTCCGGGCCCGGTTTCAGGCCAGGGGCCAAGCCCCGCACCACCTTCACCGCCGCCTCCACCACCGCCTCCGCACCGGCGGCGAAATCCAGCGGTGCCCGGCGTTCCGCGACCACGTGGCCCGTCAGGTCGGCCAGGACCGCGGTCAGTTCGTCGCGGTCCAGGTGGAGGCCGATCGCGTGGCCCGCGTCCGGGACCAGGCGCAGGAGCGTGCGCGGCTTGCCTCCCGTGGAGGCGCGCCGGCCCGCCTCCGCCGCGAGCCCCTCCGTACGCAGCCGCGCGGTGATCTTGCTGACGGCCTGCGGCGTGAGCCCCGTACGCTCGGCCAGTTCCAGACGGCTTATGCCGCCGTCGCCCGCCGTGCGCAGCAGGTCGAGCACCAGGGCGGCGTTGTGCCCGCGCAGCGCAGGCAGGTTCACCCCGCCGCCCGTCCGACCACCGCCGCCGACCCTCTCGGCTCCCACATCAGTCCTGTTCACACCCCCCATTGTCGCCCGCGCTTGCGCTTTGGCAACACCGTTGCTTAAGTGGAACGCATGACTGGTACAGGCTCCCCTCTACGTGGCTCCCCTCTACGCGTCGCCCTCATCGGATACGGCCTCGCGGGCTCCGTCTTCCATGCCCCGCTGATCGCCGCCACCGAGGGCCTCGCCCTCGACACGGTCGTCACGTCGAACCCCGAGCGGCAGGCCCAGGCCCGCGCCGAGTTCGGTGACGGGCTGAACTTCGCCGCGTCGGCCGACGACCTCTGGGCCCGTGCGGACGAGCTCGACCTGGTGGTGATCGCCTCCCCGAACAAGACGCACGTCGCGCTCGCGACCGCCGCCCTCAAGGCGGGCCTCCCGGTCGTCGTGGACAAGCCGATCGCGGGCACGGCAGCCGAGGCCCGCGAGCTCGCGGCACTCGCCGACGACCGCGGGCTGCTCCTCTCCGTCTTCCAGAACCGCCGCTGGGACAACGACTTCCGCACTCTCCGGAAGCTCATCACCGACGGCGAGCTCGGCGATGTATGGCGCTTCGAGTCCCGCTTCGAGCGGTGGCGCCCGCAGCCCAAGGGCGGCTGGCGCGAGTCCGGTAACCCCGAAGAGATCGGAGGTCTGCTGTACGACCTCGGGTCCCACGTGGTCGACCAGGCCCTCGTTCTCTTCGGTCCCGCACGCTCCGTGTACGCCGAGTCGGACGTCCGCCGCCCCGGCGCCGAGGCCGACGACGACACGTTCATCGCGATCACCCACGAGAGCGGCGTCCGCTCGCACCTGTACGTGAGCGCCACCACCGCCCAGCTCGGCCCGCGCTTCCGCGCGCTCGGCTCGGCGGCGGGCTACGTGAAGTACGGCCTCGACCCGCAGGAAGCCGCACTCCGCGACGGCAAGCGGCCCACCAGCGAGGACAGTTGGGGCGAGGAGCTCGAATGCATGTGGGGCCGCGTCGGCTCCGGCGAGTCCCCGCTGACCGGCGGCGGCAACCCGGTCAAGACGCTGCCGGGCGACTACCCCGCGTACTACGCGGCCGTGGCCGCGGCGCTCCGCGGCACCGGCGAGAACCCGGTCTCCGCGCACGAGGCGGCATCGGCCCTGGACGTCCTGGAGGCGGCACGCCGCTCGGCCCGCGACGGTGTGACGGTGGTCGTATGACGACGCCCGCCGCACCGACGGTCGAGGAGCTGGAGGCCCAGGAACTCCGCCTGGTCCTCCCTCACTTCACATACGAGGATGCCTGGGCACTCGGCACCCTCCTGGTCGATCTCGCCCGCGGACGCCGGGCCCCGGTGGCCGTCGACATCACCCGCGGCGGCCAGCAGCTCTTCCACGCCGCACTGCCTGGCTCGACCCCGGACAACGACGCCTGGATCCAGCGCAAGCGCCGGGTCGTCGAACGCTACGGCTGCTCGTCGTTCCTGGTCGGCACGCGTTTCCGCGCCAAGGGGACGACGTTCGAGGAGTCCTCGCGCCTGGACCCGGACGTGTACGCGGCGCACGGCGGCGCGTTCCCGATCGCGGTGCGCGGCGCGGGCGTCATCGGCACGGTCGTGGTGTCGGGTCTCCCGCAGGCCGCGGACCACGCGCTGGTGGTGGAGGCGCTGGAGCGGTTCGCGGAGGGCTCCGCGTAACCCGTGGCGGGGAGCGCCGCGATGCCAACGGCGCTCCCCGCCAGGCGAGTTACGGGATACGTGCCCGTGCTTACGGGTTACGCGTCCTTCAGCTCCTGGCGCTGCCTGCCCAGACCCTCGATCTCCAGCTCCACCACATCACCGGCCCGCAGGTACGGCTTCGGCTCCGGCTGGCCCATGGCCACGCCCGCCGGCGTACCGGTGTTGATGACGTCACCCGGGTACAGGGTCATGAACTGGCTTACGTAGCGCACCACTTCGGCCACCGGGAAGATCTGCTGGGCCGTGGTCCCGTCCTGCTTCAGCTCGCCGTTGACCCAGAGCTTCAGGGACAGCGCCTGCGGGTCGGGGACCTCGTCCGTCGTCACCAGCCACGGGCCCAGCGGGTTGAACGTCTCGCAGTTCTTGCCCTTGTCCCAGGTGCCGCCGCGCTCGATCTGGAACTCGCGCTCGGACACGTCGTGCGACACCGCGTACCCGGCGACGTGCGCGAGCGCCTCCGCGTCGGACTCCAGGTAGCGGGCGGTGCGCCCGATGACGATCGCGAGCTCGACCTCCCAGTCGGTCTTGACCGACTTGCGCGGCACCAGCACGGTGTCGGCGGGCCCGACCACCGTGTCCGCCGCCTTGAAGAAGATGACGGGTTCGGTGGGCGGCGTGGCCCCGGTCTCGGCCGCGTGGTCGTGGTAGTTGAGCCCGATGCACACGACCTTGCCGATCCGGCCCACCGGCGGCCCGACCCGCAGCCCCTGCGCGTCGAGCACGGGCAGCTCGCCCGACTCGGCGGCGGCCCGGACCCGGTCGAGGGCGCTCGCGTCGGAGAGCAGCGCCCCGTCGATGTCCGTGACGGTCCCTGACAGGTCCCGCAGCGTGCCTTCGGCGTCGAGCAGCGCCGGGCGCTCGGCCCCCGCTGTACCGACTCGCAGCAGCTTCATGGTCAATCTCCCTTGGTCGAGCGCGCCCACTCACCTCCGACGGGCCGCTGATCGCTGGGTCGCGGCCATCGGAGGATTGGAAGATCCTCCAAGGTCGCTGTCCATCCCGCAAGACCCTGTTCACGGACCGGACCGTTACCCGGCAGTAGCCAGCGCCCCGGCGCCGATCGGCACGTCGCGGTAGAGGACGGCCCGCTCGACCGCGCTCCAGGTGGTGCTGGTGACCACGTACAGCGCGGCTGCCAGCGGCACGAAGGCGACGGTGAACAGCGTCATGTACGACATGAACGGCATGACCTTGGTCATCGCGCCCATGCCGGGCACCTGCTGGCCCGCGTCGCCCGCGGGCGTGGCGGCGGCCGTCGCGGCCATCTGCGTCTTCGTACGCCGGAAGTTGAAGGTCGCGACGGCGGCCACGATCGCGAAGAGCCCGAGGTAGACGAGGCCCTGCGCCCCGAAGACCCCGCCATCGCCGAGCGCGTCCGCCCACCGCCCGCCCAGCGGCGCCTCGAAGAGCTTGTGGCCGAGGAGCGAGTTGGCCTCGCCGCCGATGCTGGTGTTGGAGAACAGGTGGTAGAGCAGGAAGAACGCCGGGAGCTGGAACAGGCTGGGCAGGCACCCGGAGAGCGGCGAGACCTTCTCCGCCGCGTGCAGTTCAAGGACCGCCTTCTGCAGCTTCTCGGGGTTCTTGGCGTGCTTCTTGCGCAGCTCGGCGATCTGCGGGTTCAGCCTGGCGCGTGCCTTCTGGCCACGGGCCGACGCCCGCGACAAGGGGTGGACGAGGAGTCGTACGCACGCGGTGAACAGCACGATGGCGGCGGCCGTCGCGGAGGCGTGGAAGAGCGGTTCGAGCAGGTCGGCGAGGGAGCCGACCAAGCCGGCGAACACGGACATGAAAGGAGACAGGAAACCGAACATGGAGAAGCCCTCCGGGGGTCTCGTCGTGCCGGGAAAAGGTGCGGAAGCTCTTTTCGGCGTGACGGCCCGCGAGGGGTGCTCCGGGTTTCTGGTGCGCCCCTACGTTTCTGGTGCGCCCTACGTTTCCGGTGCGCCCTACGCGGCCGTCAGGACGAGACGTCCCGGTGCTCGGGGTCGCCTGCGGCCCGAGGCATCGGGGTCGCGCTGGGGCAGGAACGCGGTGCGCTTCTCGCGATCGCGGATGGCCGTACGCACGCGGGTGCGGGGCACGGCGGGTGCGCAGCGCGCGGCGATGACCGAGCAGGCGGCGAGTGCGGAGCCCGCGGCGGCGGTCGCGGCGAGCGCGACGGCGGCGGTGAGGCTGCTCGCGTCGAGGAGGACGACCTCGACGAGGAGGAAGAGGAGAAGACCGGTGGGACGGAGGGCGGCTTTCCAGCCGCGGAGTGCGTCCTGCATGTCCGGGTCCCCCTCTCATCGCTCGTTCATTGACGCAACGTATCGATACGTCGTGTCGCCTACCGCCCGTTATACAGGATCGGCCCCGCCGGCCGTAGGGGTCGCCCTACCGGGGCCGCATGGACCGCAGCTTGCCCCACACGATGAGCCGGTACTTGGAGGTGTACTCGGGGGTGCAGGTGGTGAGGGTGATGTAGTAACCGGGGGAGCTGTAGCCGTGCCCGGCTTTCACGTCACTGCGGGGAACCGGCCGGATGACCCCGCCGTCACGGGCGGAGGTCTGGCCGAGCGTCGCGTCGACGACGTACGTATAGACGGCGCTCTTGGTCTCGACGAACAGCTCGTCCCCGTCGCCCAGCCGATCGATGCGCCGGAAGGGCTCCCCGTGGGTGTTGCGATGCCCGGCGAGAGCGAAGTTCCCGCCTTCCCCGGGCTGGGCGGTGCGCGGATAGTGCCCGACGTACCCCTTGTTGAGTACGGCACTCTTGCTGACCCCCTCGGCCACGGGCACGCGGATCCCGATGCGCGGAATGCGGAGGACGGCGTAGGCCTGGTCCCAGTCGGGGGTGGGGGCGGTGACGGTGTGCGGCCGCCGGGCGGACTTCTGGGAGCCGGAGCCGGAGGCACGAGACGGGGTTTCGGCGGCGGGGTCGGCGCCAGACTCGGCGCCAGCATCCGCATCCGCATCCGCATCGGCATCGGCATCGGCATCGGCATCGGCATCGGCAGGAGCGGAGTCCGAGGGGCTCCCCCACTCCCGCTCAAGGGCCTGAACCTGGCGCTCGGCGCCTTCGCGGGCTTGGCGGTTGGTCCACCAGAGCTGATGGACGACGAGGAGCAGCAGGACGAGCCCGCAGGTGACGGCAACCTCGGCGCCGCCCCACACCAGACGGGCGGCACGCCCGCGCCGCCCCCGCCGCCCCTGCACAACAACAGGAACCCGCTCCACCCGCTCCCGCACGTCGGTACCTCCCCTCCCGAGAGGGCGGCAGGTTAAGCCCAAGCCCGCGAACTAGCCATGGGGCCCGCACGCCGGGGCCACAAAAGCGCGGCGGCCCTGCTCGACCCTGATCTGCACGGCAACCCTGCTGCAACGCCCCCACTCGGCAGTACGGTGTCCCGTATGCGCCCCGACACGCCTGCCGACCACATCGCCGAAGCCGAGCGCCTGGAGCGGACCGCCGGCTTGTACCCCGAGGACACCGAGCACCTGCTGCTCCAGGCCGCGGCCCACCTGGAACTGGCGGGCGAACGCGACCGCGCGACCACGCTCTACGACCGCCTGCTGGCCCCGGACGCCCCGCACCCGGCATCGGCCCCGACCCTCATCCGCGCCCTGAAGGCCTCGAACCTCTGGGAGTACGGCCACGAGGCGGAGGCAAGGGCGATCATCGACGGCGTACGGGCGGCGGCGCCGCGCGACCCGGCACCGTGGGTGATCGTGGCGGAGTCGCTGGAGGCCCACGACGAGCTGGCCCAAGCGCAGGAGACCTTCACGGAGGCCCTGGAACTCGTGCTGCCGCCCGGCTCCGGAGGCACCCCGTCCTACGACCAGCGCCCCCTGCTGTTCGGCCGCCACAGGGTGCGCCGCCTGCTGGGCGCGGAACACGACGCGTGGGACGCACTCGCAGACGAGGTCTCGTCGTCCCCCGTCCCCCTGGACGAACTGCACGACCCGAAGCGAATCTGGTCCCTGGGCTCGGACAACCCCGCGGAACTCCGCGCCGAAATCTCCCGCATCCAGGCGGAGTTGGGCTCCTACAGGGAGGCACTGTCCCGCCCGTTCCCGGTGGCGGTGCTGCACTGGCCGTCCACGGAACTGGAAGAACTCCTGACGGCGTACCCGTCACTGGAATCCGAATACCCCTCGCACGAGGCGCACTTGGCGACCATAGAGGAGTCATTGCGCGAGCTGTCAGCGTCCGGCACCCCCAACCTGGGAATCGTCACAGGCACGGTCCCGTCCTACGAAGCCTTCGCAGCCTCAGAGGGCACCGACCCAACGGACACCTCCCTACTCCCCCAGTACGCAACGACGCTGGCGGCAAGGGGTCGCGCTGCGGGGTGGCCACCGGAGGCGGGGGCGGTTTGCTGGTGCGGGTCGGGACGGGTCTATGGGGAGTGCCACGGGGTGCCGCAGGGCTAGGGCGACAGGGCGGGCACAGGTAGCCAGTTTCCTGCCCTCCGGAACCTAGAACCCCTGCGCCTGGCCATTGGACTGAACACACTCGACGACTGCCCGCCTACCGGACTGTTTGCTGCAACTCACCAATAGGATAAGGGAATTGCTTCCATTCGACGAAGACGTCGCAGCGGCGAAACGCATCCTTCACGACGGACTGCCGAAGCAGGACGATGAGCTCCTCAAGGTGCGCGAGCAGATCCAGGCCCTCGACCCCGACGGCCACCGGTTCGCATCCGTCCTCCGAGACACCATCGACATGCTCCTCAACGGTGAGACCACCGGGCGCTACGACTGGAAGACTCTCTTCAAGACGGAGAAGACACACGCTGGGACTTTGGTAGAGATCAACTTGCAGCGTGAGTTCAAATTCGCTGACGGCCTCGACATGGACTACCAAATCGCTGGCATTGATGTGGACTGCAAGTACTCCCAGCAGTTCGGTGGCTGGATGATCCCCCCGGAGGCCATGGGTCACATATGCCTCTTCGTCTGGGCCGACGACCACAAGAGCCGGTGGAGCGCCGGCCTGTTCCGGGTACGTGACGAGTGGCTGAACCACGGCGGAAACCGTGACTCAAAGCTCACGGTGAAGGCGGAGCACCGGAGCCGAATCATGTGGCTGTGGCGCAACGCGGACCTCCCAGAGAACGTACTTCTGCATATGGACCCGGCTGACCGGGAAGCCGTCTTCGCCTCCAAATCCGGGCAGCAGCGACTGAACGAGCTCTTCCGGAGAGTGCAGCAGCGGCGCATTGGCCGGAATGTTGTGCGGACGGTGGCCCAGCAGAAGGACTACATGAAGCGGGTCCGGGGCAACGGCGGGTCCCGCTCGGCTCTTCGGTCTGAGGGCATCCTCATCATGGGCGACTATGACAGCCATCGGAGAATCGCTGAGCAACTGGGCCTCCCGCCGTCTCGCGAAGGTGAGTTCGTGAGTGCACGCGTAGTTGCGGCCCAGTCGCACCACAGCCACCTGCCCCGAGCGTCCATCGACAGCTGCGACTGGGTGTTAGCCACGGCCGAGGATCCGCCGGAGACGGCACCAAAGCTGCCGGCACACACATCTCTCCTCTAGAACTTTCCCGCTCAGCAACACTGCATATCGAACTCACCGAGAGATCCAATGCCTCTAAGCGACGTCCAGAAGGCCCTCATTGACCAGCACTTGGGCGATCACGAGGCCATCAGTGCCGTGATCATGGGACTTTGCTGGAACGAGTCCGCGCTCGCCAACTCGGCGAACATCGAGGTCAGTCAGACCGAGACGCTCGCTGAAGCCTGCGAGCGCCTTGGCCTGGGCTGGAATCCCGCTTGGCTTACCGACGCAGGCTTCACCGCATATGACTCTGCTGGGACGGCGCTGGACCCCGCAGCCCACGCCGCTGGACCCATCACATGGATACCTGAGCTGAGGACGTGCCGCCTGGACGACAACGTCTCTGACATGGCCAAAGGTCAAGGTCTCCGGCGGCGCACCTCGGCCGAGCTCGCTGTGCTCGCCGTCTGGAGCCACGTGGTGACTTCCAGGAATATCCAAGTCCTAAGGCCGGCAAAGCAATCGGGCGGAACACGGGGCGCCCTCTTTCGGGATCTTTTGATCTATTTCCTGGAGCGCAGCCTTCCTGACGGCTGGCAGGTCCGGCACGAGGTTCCCCTCACTCACATCCGAGGCCTGCACATGCGCCGGGATGTGGGAGACAGGAAGAGCGACATCCTCATCATCGACAGCGGTCACCGGCTTGTCGCTGCGCTGTCGTCCAAGTGGACCTGGCGCTCCGACCGGGGCACCGAAGCCGCTCAGATGGTGCCACTGACGCGGTACAGGCCCGACGTTCCGTATGCAATGGCGACCGCCGAGTTCCCGCGGGCTGCCAGCGTTACCCGCGAAAGCATCGAGGACCGGACCTATCATCTGTGTCCTGGGTGGGCTGGTGCATGGATGTCTGTGAACGAACTTCCGGCCGGCGTCCCAGCCCGAGACCGCTGGCCGGACTTGGCATCATTGAAGCGGGAGGGGATGTCCCGAGCTGAAGCACTCACGCTGAATGGGCTGGAAGTCCTGGTAAACGATCTCAAGAACAGTGGCGACATCCTGTAGCGATCCTGGAGAACTCACAGTGCCCGGTAATGAGTGGGAACCGCCTGTCGGTTCTTGGGCATCGTCTGCGGCTCGCCGCCGCAATATGCAGGCCATCAAGAGTAGGGACACAAAGCCTGAGCGGTTGATCCGCAAACTGGTCCACGCGCAGGGTCTGCGCTATCGGGTCGCCGCCAAACCGCTTCCGGACCTGCGCCGGACCGCAGACATGGTCTTTCGCCCTACTCGGGTCGCCGTCTTCATCGATGGCTGTTACTGGCACGGCTGTCCCGAGCACTACGTCCCACCGAAAACCAACTCTGGCTACTGGTCGCACAAAGTCGCCCGGAACATGGCCCGCGACCGGGACACCGATCAGCGCCTCACCGAGGCAGGCTGGCTCGTGCTCCGTTTCTGGGAGCACGAGCCAGCCGACGACTGCGCCGCCCAGATCGCTACTGAGGTCGACAAGCGGCGAAACCGCAGTCGGGGGAACAGCGAGTCCGACTGATCAGCTGTTCTTCCGGTCACGCTCACGTGCACCTTTGAGGACGTCCAGAATTGACTCCCCGACCGCCCTTGCCACGGGCGGCGGGAATGCGTTTCCCACCTGCCGGTACTGTGCGGTCTTTCCTCCGGAGAATTCCCAACCTTGCGGGAAGCCCTGGATGATCGCAGCCTGCTCCACCGTGAGCATCGGGCCGTCCGGTCCGAAGAGGTCGCGCTTCTCGGTGCCTCTCTCCTTGCACGTTTCGGCGTCGTTGGCGACGCCTAGGCCCGAGACACCCAGCTGCTTCCACGCGGCCTTCGCGCGACTTGGGCCGAGATCTGCCCCGCCGTGCTTCTTCGATCCGCCGACGAGCGTGGGCGCGATGCCGCCGCCCTTGCCCTTGAGCTCGGCATCACGCTCACGGGCCTTCTTCAGCCACAGGTCGTACGCAGAACGAGCACGCTCTGCATGCTCCCCCTCGAAGTAGGGCTTGTACCGCTTGAGCATGGACGGCTTGAGGCTTTCCGCGACGCTGACCGGGTCCTCGTGGGTGGGTGTAGGCCACTCGTACTTGACGTCCTTCAGGACGTCGTTACGGATAGCCACGAGAACGGCGCGTGGACGGAGCTGGGGAACGCCGAAGTCACTGGCTTCCAGAACGCCCCACTTGCAGACGGTGTACCCGAGCCCTCGGTCGTACGCTTCCTCGCCGTCCTCCCCGCGGTAGGTGCCCCCCTGCAGCTTGGCAAGGATCCAGTCGCGGTAGTCGCTGAACTTCGGGTCCATGATCCCGCGGACGTTCTCGATCATCACCGCGCGCGGCTTGAGGTCCTTGACGAGCGCGAGCATGCGCGGGAAGAGATCGCGCTCATCATCCTTGCCGAGCTGCTTGCCAGCATGGGAAAACGGCGGGCACGGAACGCCACCTGCGAGAAGGTCCAGCCCCTGGGCCGCGAGCAGGCCGCCGCCTTTCCGCAGGTCATCGGCGGGCTCGAATTCTTTGACGTCCGCAGACAGGACGTCGCAGTGCTTTCTCTCCCACTCCCATTCCTTGCGCTTGCGGATGTTCCGGTTGAGCGTCTCGGCCGCATGGGAATCGATCTCTACGAGCGCAAGGTGTCTGAATCCGGCCTGATGCAAGCCAATGGCCTGCCCACCCGCCCCAGCACAGATCTCCACAGAGGTGTAGACGTGCTCAAGCTCATTCATGTGGGTCATGCCCCCTCCTTACAGATGTGCAGCGGCGGGCACTCTGCGCGCACCACCATCACAGAGGGTGACAGGACCCACTGACATCGAGACTCGCTTAAGTGTGCAGCACTCCTCGCAGTTCGCTGAACGCCCCCTCCGCCACACCGAACACTCATACGATATGCCTCATGGCGCGCATCGACTGGAACCGGGACGAGCTGCTGCTGGCCTGCGCACTCGTCATGCAGAACGACTGGCACGAGCTGCGTCAAGGCGACGCGAGCGTGCTTGAGCTGTCCGATCTGCTGCGGTCGCTTCCGACCAACCAGGACGCCGCTGCCAGCGACCCCCGATTCCGCTCGCCCAACAGCGTCAGCCGCAAGACCACGGACATTGCGACCGCCCACCCCGGCTACACGGGCGCCACCACAAAGGGCGGCCGCCCGACACAGACGGTTGTCAGCGACTTCGTGGCCCACCCCGCGGAGATGCTGGCTGCCGCCGAAGCGATCCGTCAGGGCATCGGGTCCGGGGAGCTCCACCGCATACCTCCTCAGCCCGACGAGGCCGGAGATGACGGGGAAACGACGGCACGCGAGGGACGGCTTCTGACTCGGTGGGCTCTGTACCGGGAACGCGACCGCGGTCTCCGCAGCCGCAAGATCCGGCAGGCCCGGCGTCGGGGCCAGGCCATTCGGTGCGTGGTCTGCTCCTTTGACTTCACACGTTTCTACGGCGCTTTGGGAGAGGACTACATCGAGGTCCATCACACTCTCCCTCTCCACGTCTCCGGACCGACCGAGACCAAGCTCGACGACCTCGCTTTCCTGTGCGCCAACTGCCACCGCATGTGCCACAAGAGCTTCCGTGGAGAATCCTGGCGCACTCCCGACGCGTTGAAGGCGATGATCCGCACTTCCACACTGGACGCCCCTCACGCCGCCTCGGCTTCCGACTCGTAACGCGCCTGTGCACGGTCGAGCACATCGTCCGGGTCGCTGCCCTGCACGGCGAGCCAGTGCAGCAAGTCAGCAATGACGTCGGTGGCTGACGCCTCCAGCACCACATACGCCGGTACGACCGCTGAGCTGGCGCCGGAAAGCCGCCGGTACTCGTCCAGCACGGCCGCCGCCCGTTGAACCCGTAGACAGTGACGCGCGGATTCAAGCGAGAACTCGCACCAAACGGCCTTGCCCGTGGCGGTGAGCAGAGTGCCCCAGTCCAGGCTCATCGCAGAGAGCAGGTGCAGGCCGCGGCCGCATTCCTCGTCGCAGTTCTCGACCCTCGCCAGCGGCACAGTGTGGCTCTTGTCATGGAGCTCCACCCTCAGCCGGCCTGCCTTTGACTCCAGGACCAGGGTCGCGGCCGCTCCCTCTCCCACGTGCTTGATGATGTTCGTCGCCAGCTCAGTGACAGCCAGCTCGGCCTCGTCGGCGATGGCCTCAGCGCCCCACCGGCCAAGCATGCAGCGGACCGTTTGACGCAGCAGACCTAGCTCCGTCGGGACAGCCTCAAACGGCAGGACACAGCGCATCTGGTGCGCGCTCTCTTCATAGAAGGACACGGCGAGACTCCCTCCTTGGGCCACGTCAGCGCTGCGCCCACCGCAACCGAGCGGCGACGCTGCGTAGCCGTCGTGAACCGAGTATGACAGTGAGAAGTCTCGCGATGTAACTTCTCACGAGAATCCATCGAGTGAATCTGGTGGAGCATCAACTTCCGCACTGCATAGCCTGATTGCGGCCAGCGAGCACGGCGCCCGCGCCGCCAAGGAGGTAACCGACGTGCCAGCGAGGGCCACCACCCGCCGCCGCCAGCTCGGCGCAACCCTGCGCAAGCTCCGTGTCCGCAAGGGGCTGACTCTGGAGGAGGCCGGTCTGCGCGTCGGTGTATCGAAGGCGACTGTCAGCCGGTACGAGACGCGCGAAGGGCCCGTCAAGTGGCTGGTCGTTGAGGCTCTTTGCCGCGTGTACGAAGCCACCAGCGCCGAGCAGGACGCCCTCATCGGGCTGGCCAAAGATGCCAAACAGCAAGGCTGGTGGAGGTCCTTCGCGGATTCGATCCCGGAGAGCATGAATCTGTTGCTCACTCTCGAAGACGAGGCCGTTCGCGAGGATCACTTCTCCTGCGTCTACGTGCCCGGGCTGCTCCAGACACGCGCCTACTCCACCGCCCTGCAGCTGGCGAACGAGATAGAGCGCACCCCGGAGGACATCGAGCGACTCGTCGACATCCGAATGAAGCGCCAGGAAATCCTCAACCGGCCGAAGCCACCGCGCCTTTGGGCGATCCTCGATGAGTCCGTAATCCGTCGAGTGGTCGGCTCCCCCGCCATCATGCGCGACCAGCTGGACCAGCTGCTGCGCGCCAACGAGTCTCCTCACGTGACACTCCAGGTACTCCCCTTCTCGCAGGGGGCGCACGGTGCCGCTCTCGGCAGCTTCGTGATCCTGGGTGCCCAGGAGACGACTCTCGACGTGGTCTATGTCGATCTGCACGTCGGATCGATCTTCATCGAGAAGGACGAGGAGCTGGACAGATACCGGCTTGCGTTCGACTATCTCCGCGCACAAGCGTTGGACATGGGTGCGTCTTCGGCTCTCATCCGCCAGGTTCGCGAGGAGATTCAATGATCAGCAGCGGTCCCGACAGCCACATCTCAGATGACCTGATGTGGTTCAAGTCGACCTACAGCGGGTCCAATGAAACTGAGTGCGTAGAGGTCGCGGTCAAAGACACCCAGGTCTTCATACGCGACTCGAAGCGGTCGGCAGACAAGCAATTCAGCGTTGACCCGCGCGCCTGGGCGGGATTCGTCGCGTCCATACGCGACATGCCGCGCGCCTGAGCTCGTGCGGTCACACAGACCGCCAGCGACCGCGCGATGCGCCTCGCGGCGAAGCTGGACCGGTGACACGGATCGTCCGTGACTCCGGATTTCATGAGCCGACCGAAGCGGACGCAGGCAAACGAAAAGGGCCCGCCGTGGCGGGCCCCCTTCAAGGTCGTGCTCAGTGGTTGCCGTTGAACTGGCCGTCGTAGCCCGCGCCGTAGCCCGCGCCCTTGGTGATGCCCGCCGGGCCGCCGAGGTTCTCGAAGGCGAAGCCGGCCTTCCAGCCATCGCCGTGGCCGTCCTCGTCGTGGCCGCCTGCGAAGTGGCCTGCGCCCGCGCTGATGCCGGCGGGGCCGCCGACGTTCTCGAAGGCGACGCTGCCCTGGTCGTAGTCGCCGTGGGCGAGGGCGGTGCCGCTGGCGCCCAACACGGCCGCGGCGGTGAGGGCGGTGACGGCCAGGGCGGTACGAATACGCATGGGGTCCCTTTCAGGTACGTGACGATCTTGGTGTTGGTCCAGGGGTCCCCTCTTCCCGGACCACACAGACCTGCCCCGCCGCAATTCACCCGTACAGCCCGGCCTGCCTGGACTAGCTGGACCACCTGTGGGCCACCCGGGCTACCCGGGTACTGCCCGGGCTGCCCGGGCTGCCCGGGTACTGCCCGGGTACTGCCCGGGCTGCCCGGGCTGCCCGGCATGCCTGGACCACCTGGGATACCTGACCTGCCTGGACTACCCGGCCCGCTCGTTCCAGTCGATCCTGTGGTCGAACTGCCACGCACCCCACACCGCTCCCCCGGCCCCGCCCACCTTCGTCGCCACCGGCAGCAGTGCGTCCCGCAGGACTCGGCTCAGGGGGCCCGCCGGCTTTGGGGTGGCTGTTCGGGCTGCCGCCGAGGTGGCCGTCGCCGTTGCCGTGGTGTGTTTCAGGATGCGGTCCACCCGGGGGCGGCGCAGGGACTCGTACGCCTTGAAGGCCTGCCCCGGGGGCAAGTCCCTTAGGCATCGGGCCAGTTCCACCGCGCTCTCCGCCGCCAGCGAGGCGCCCTGGCCCGAGGTGGGGGACGTCGCGTGGGCCGCGTCCCCGATCAGGATCATCCTGCCCCTGCTCCACGATGTGACCGGAGGCATCGTTTCTGTGGGGCCCGTGATCAGCACGTTCTCCGCGGGTGTGTCCGTCAGGAGGTCCGGCGCCGGGGTGCGGTCGTCCGCGAACGCCTCGCCCAGCCGCCGCAGCCACTCCTTCGCGCCCACCGCCTGCGCCTCCGTCGCCGTCATCGGCTCCCGGTGCGGCAGGTTCACGGACCAGGCCGCCGACGCGTCGTCGAAGATCTGGTACGCGAAGTACGCCCGCTTCCCGTAGCACATGTACAACACCCCCTCCGTGGAAGGGAGTTCCGTCTTGGGGACACGTGCCGTGAAGGTGAGCGTCCCGGCGTAGTGCGGCTTCGGCGTGGAGGGGTCGATCAGCGAGCGCACCGTCGAGCGCAGGCCGTCCGCGCCGATCAGGATGTCCGCCCTCTCCAGCGAACCGTCCGAGAAACGGGCCGTCACGCCCGTGCCCGTGTCGGTCGCGTCCAGCAGGCGCTTGCCCTTGCGGAGGGGGATGTCGCGGCGTTCCGCCTCCCTCGCGATCGCCTCGTCCAGCTCCGTGCGCCAGACGAAGCGCGTGGTGGGGAGGTCCGCGGGCGGCGTGAGCTGGGCCAGGTGTCGGCCCGTCCAGCTGCGCAGGCACAGGGACGTCACCGGGGTACCGATCGCGCGCACCATCTCCGCCGCGTCGATCGCTTCCAGCGCCTGCAGGCCGTTCGGGGCGATCGTCATCGCCGCGCCGGGACGGGAGCCATGCTCCTTCGGCGGCCTCGACGCGGAGTCGTCGCAGGCCTCGTACACCGTCGCCTCGATGCCCGCCTTGTGCAGGGCCATCGCCGCCACCGGACCTGCGACACCACCCCCGATGACCAGGGCTGTTCGGGTGCTGCGGTCGGCAGTGGTTCGCGCGGTCATCTTTACTGTCGGTCCCTCGTCACTATCGGCCCCCCGTCGGCTGCGCCTTCGAGCGCGCCGCGGAGGCGCAGCGCACACCCTCACCAACCTACGCGGCCCAGACCCCCTCGCCGCAAGGCTTTCCTGGCGCGTTAGCCTCGGGCCACGCACGCATTGAGGATGCCGTGATGCATTGAGGACGTATCGGCCGGAAGCAGCGGCAGACCGCACCGGCCAACCGCAGCGGCCGACAACATCGGCCGACAGCCGTGGAAGCGAGGCAGGCATGGCGAAGGTACCGGCAGCGGCAGTGGCCGCCAGTGGGCTCGTCGGCGGGTTCGCCGTCGCCCGGTGGACCAAGAAGCGGCCGCTCGGCGGCGTCGTCCTCGCCGCCGCGGGGGCCGCTGCCGCGCAGCAGTGGCGGCAGAGCGCGGGCCCGAGGACCGCCGCCGCGCTCAGCGCCACGTACGTCGCCGCCTTCGCCGGGTCTCATCCGCTCGCCAAGAAGGTCGGGGCCTGGCCCGCCGTCTTCGGGGTCGCGGGTGGGGTGGGGCTCGCGTCGTGGGTCCTCGCCGACCGCCGGGCCTGAGATACGCCGACCGTCGGGTCTGAGGTACGCCGACCACCAGCCTGAGGTACGAAGCCTGCGCGCCCCTCACGAACCAGCGATCAGCGATCAGCGATCAGCGAACCCCTCACGCCTCGCTGTCCCTGAACAGCCGCGCGAAGCCCGCCACCGCGAGTACCCCCGTCCCCATCACCAGGACGAAGAACCCCCACGCCAGCGGCCACACCGTCGCGTCCGGCTCCGGGTGGCTGTCGAAGGAGACGTACATCAGCGTCGCCGGCGGGCCCGCCACCATCAGGAGCGCCCAGATCAGGCGGTCACGGAAGCCGAAGTAGGCCGCCAGGGACAGCATCGAGACGGCCAGGGCGGTGATGCCGAGCGCGGTCACCGGTGTCGTCTCGTTGATCGCGCCGGGTGTCTCGGGGCGGTTGCGCAGGTCCCAGGGCAGGCAGAGGAGGTACGCCGCCACCGCCAGGCCCACGCCGACCAGCCGCGTCAGCCAGCGCCGCAGGAGAGGCGTCTCGGGCAGGGGCGTCAGCAGGTTCCGCGGGTTCATGGGGCTCAGTTCGTGGCGCGGGCTGAAACGCGCACCCATGCGGCGCGGGCTCATCCGCGCACCCATGTGGCGCGGGCTCATGATCATCGACTTTGCCGTCATGCGCACGAGCCTGCCGACCCCACCACGGGGCGCGACAGAGTACGCGTACTCAGTCCAGGCCCGACCTCAGCCCCAGGCCCAGGCCCGACCCCAGACCCAGACCCGGCCCCGGACCCGCTCAGCCCGATCCGCCCCTCGTCCCCCTGCACGTCCCCCTGAACGTCATCCGATACGCCCCCGGCGACACCCCGAGCCCCGCCTGGAAGTGCTGCCGCAGCGACGCGCCCGTGCCGAAGCCCGCCTCCGCCGCGATGCGGTCGACCGTGCGGTCCGTCTCCTCCAGGAGCTCGCGCGCCCGGTCCACGCGCCGCTGGGTCAGCCACTGCATCGGCGTCAGGCCCGTTTCCTCGCGGAAGCGTCGGCTGAACGTGCGCACGCTCATCGACTCCCGCTCGGCCATCTCGGCCAGCGTCAGGGGTTCCGCCAGGCGCGTCCGGGCCCACTCCCTGGCCCGGCCCGTCGACGTCAGGCGGGGCTCCGCCACCGGCCGCCGGATGTACTGGGCCTGGCCGCCCTCGCGGTGCGGGGGTACGACGTTGCGGCGGGCCACGTCCGCCGCCACCGCCGCCCCGTGGTCGCGGCGGATCATGTGCAGGCAGAGGTCGATGCCCGCCGCCTCGCCCGCGGAGGTGAGGACGGCGCCCTCGTCCACGTACAGGACGTCCGGGTCCACCGTCACGGCCGGGAACGTACGGGCGAAGAGGTCCGCCGACAGCCAGTGCGTGGTCGCCCTGCGGCCGTCCAGGAGGCCCGCTGCCGCGAGGGCGAAGGCGCCGGTGCAGATGGAGGCGATACGGGCCCCGTCAGCGGACCTCAGCACGTCCGCGAGGGCGGGAGGCAGCTCCCCCGGGGCCAGCGACTCGTCCTCCTCGTGCGACGCCGGGATGATCACCGTGTCCGCGGCGGCCACCGCCTCGGGGCCGTGCTCGGCGTGGACGGGGAAGTCCGCGTCCGTGCGGATCCTGCCGGGGGTGAGGGCGCAGGTCGTCAGCTCGTAGAGGCGTCCGCCCGCCGACGAGCGTGCGCTGCCGAACAGCTGGTGGACCAGGCCCAGTTCCATGGGCAGGACCCCGTCCCTGACGAGGACCGCCACCCGGTGGGGCCGCTCTCCTCGTACGCCCTCTCCTCGTACGCCCTCTCCTCCTACGCCCTCTCCTCGTACGCACTCTCCTCGTACGCACTCTCCGCTCATCCCCGGATCTTCCCACCCGGCCGGGGCCGCGCCCCGGACCATTACCCCGCCTCCGCCTTCACCTACCTACGCCTCCGACAACGGCCGCGCCACATCCTCCAGCGACCGCTGCTCCGCGTTCACCGCGAACACCGCCGCGACAAGACCCGCCGCGCACATCAGGCCCGCCCCGATCTGGAAGGCGAGCACGGTGTCGCCGACCACGCCCGTCTCCGTCAGCTTGGCGAAGATCAGCGGGCCGCTGATGCCGCCGGCCGCCGTACCGATGGCGTAGAAGAAGGCGATCGCCATGGCGCGGGTCTCCATCGGGAAGATCTCGGAGACCGTGAGGTACGCGCTGCTCGCGCCCGCCGACGCGAAGAAGAGGACCACGCACCAGCAGGCCGTGAGGGTCGTCGCGCTCAGCGAGCCCTGGTCGAAGAGCCAGGCCGTGCCGAAGAGCAGGACGCCCGACAGGATGTACGTCGAGGAGATCATGACCCGGCGGCCCACCGTGTCGAAGAGCTTGCCGAGGAAGAGCGGACCGAGGAAGTTGCCCGCCGCGATGACGGCGAAGTAGTAACCCGTGCTGCCCGAGGGGACGTCGAAGAACTTGGTGAGGATCGCGCCGAAGCCGAAGGTGATCGCGTTGTAGAGGAACGCCTGGCCGACGAAGAGGGACAGGCCGAGCACCGCCCGCTTGGGATAGTCGCGGAAGACGGTCCTGGCGATGAGGCCGAAGCCGATGCTCTTGCGCTGGTGGATGGTGATCTCGCGGTCGGGGCGCGGCAGGCGTTCGCCCTTCTCCTCCTCGATCTCCCGCTCCACCGACGTGACGAGGGCGTCCGCCTCCTCGCCGCGGCCGTGGATGAACTGCCAGCGCGGGCTCTCCGGCACATGGCGGCGCACCAGGAGGATCACCAGGCCGAGTACGACGCCGAGGGCGAAGGTGAGCCGCCAGCCGAGGTCCTTGGGGAAGATGCTGGTGTTCAGCATGACGACCGAGAGCAGCGAGCCGCCGATCGCGCCCAGCCAGTAGCTGCCGTTGATGATCAGGTCCACGCGCCCGCGGTACTTGGACGGGATGAGTTCGTCGATGGCCGAGTTGATGGCCGCGTACTCGCCGCCGATGCCGAAGCCGGTGAGGAACCGGAAGATGAAGAACCACCAGGCGTCGAAGGAGAGCGCGGTCAGCGCGGTGGCGGCGAGGTACACCGCGAGGGTGACCATGAAGAGCCTTTTTCGGCCGTATTTGTCGGTGAGGCGGCCGAAGAACAGGGCGCCCGCGCAGGCCCCCGCCACATAGAGGGCCGCCGCGGTGCCGGTCACCTGGGCGGAGCTGATGGCGAGGCCGCTGCCTTCCTCGGAGAGGCGGCTCGCGATGTTGCCGACGGTGGTGACTTCCAGACCGTCCAGGATCCAGACCGTGCCGAGGCCGATGACGATCATCCAGTGCCAGCGGGACCAGGGCAGCCGGTCGAGACGGGCGGGCACGGCCGTGGTGACCGTGGCTTCGGAGCGGGCTTCGGAGCGGGCTTCGGAGGGGGTGTGCTCCCTGTCCGGCGGGGGCGGCTGTGCGGGCGTGGACGACGCGGTCATGGCGGGCGGCTCCTTCCGCTGCTCCCACGTCGCCGGCCCGCCGGGCCCAGGGCTCCTGGCCCTGGCCTGCTGCTCCCGCGGCTCCGCGGCTCGGGCGACGGCCCTCTCCACGTCGAGAGAGCTACTCCAGAGTGCCCAGCAAAGGGCCGCTCACGCGCGCCGGACCACCGCCTACGGCCCCCTCTACGCCTCCCTCAGCCTCCCTACGCCCCCACCGCATGCGACACCGCATAGATCGCAAGCCCCGCCAGCGCCCCCACCACCGTGCCGTTGATCCGGATGAACTGCAGGTCGCGGCCGATGTGGGCCTCGATCTTCTTCGACGTGTGCTCGGCGTCCCAGCCCGCGACCGTGTCGGTGATGAGGGAGGTGATCTCGTCGCGGTACGTCGTCACCACGTACACCGCGGCGCCCTCGACCCAGCCGTCCACCTTCTGCTGCAGCCGTCCGTCCGTCGCCATCCGCGAGCCCAGCGAGAGCAGCGCGGCCCGCACCCGCAGGCGCAGCTCGCTGCGCTCGTCCTCGGCGGCGGCCACGATCATCTGGCGCACGGCCGACCAGGCGGAGGCGATCAGGTCCTGCACCTCGCCGCGGCCGAGCACCTCGCGCTTGAGGCGCTCCACGCGCTCGCGGGTGTCGGAGTCGGACTGGAGGTCGGCGGCGAAGTCGGCGAGGAAGCGGTCCACGGCACCGCGCGCCGGGTGCTGGGGCATGTCCCGCATCTCGGCGAGGAAGCGCAGGAGCTCCTTGTAGACGCGCTCGCCGACCTTCTTGTCGACGAACCGCGGGGTCCAGCCGGGGGCGCCGCCCTGCACCGCGTCCATGACCGACTCGTCGTGCTCGACCAGCCAGTCGTGGGCGCGTACGCAGACCAGGTCGACGACCCTCCGGTGGCCGCCGTCCGCGACGACCTTCTCCAGCATCTTGCCGATGCCGGGCGCGATCTCCTGGGCGTCGGCGCGGCGCGTGATGGCCTCGCCGACGACCGCCTGTACGTCGGAGTCGCGCAGGACCGTCAGGGCGCCGCGCAGCGCCGTGGCGAGTTCGGCCGTCACCCGGTCGGCGTGTTCGGGGTCGGCCAGCCAGGTGCCGAGCCGGCTGCCGATGCCCACCGCGCGCAGGCGGCCCCGTACGACGTCGGAGGAGAGAAAGTTCTCACCCACGAAGTCGCCGAGAGAGGCACCCAGTTGGTCCTTCTTGTTCGGGATGATCGCCGTGTGCGGGATGGGCAGGCCCAGCGGGTGGCGGAAGAGCGCCGTCACCGCGAACCAGTCGGCGAGCGCACCGACCATGCCCGCCTCCGCCGCCGCCGCGACATAGCCCGCCCAGGCGCCCGCGCCGGAGTTCTGTGCCCACTTGGCGAGCACGTAGACGAGGGCGACGAAGAGGAGGAGGCCCGTCGCGGTGATCTTCATCCGGCGGACGCCGCGCCGCTTCTCCTCGTCGGCGGGGCTGTACGTGAAGCCGCCGCCACCGGGAGCGGAGCCTCCGCTTGGGGGACGGGTCCCGCGGGCATGCTGTCCGGCAGCGTCCGCGTCCTCCGCGTCCTCAGGAATTGATCGCTTCGTACGTTCCACTCACTCCACCTGGCCCGTTCGCGTGGTTCGCGGCGTCCTCATACGTATTGTCCCCGTCTCAATGCGTCCCTTACTGACCGACTCCTGGAACGGACCACAAGTTCCCGGCGTCTGAATGGTCGGAGGGGGGCAGTGTCGGCCGCCTCACGGCCCATGACGCATCATGGGGTGATCACATCGGAGCCTCGATCAGGCTCCCCCTGCTCGAGGAGACACAGCCCGCATGACCAAGCGTCACGGTTATGCCCTGCTTGCCGCGGTCCTCGCGGTAATAGTGGTGATTTCCGCCGCCATATACCTCGGTGTATCCACCGATGACGGATCTCAGGACACCATCAGCGCGGGGCCCCGCAGCCCGCACAACTCCGCGGCGCCCGCCTCGGCCGGCACCTGGGTCGGCTCCTGGGCCGCATCCCCCGCCGCGGCGGAACCAAACACGCACCGCAACGGCTTCGCGGGCCGCTCCATCCGTAATGTCGTGCACACCAGCGTCGGCGGCGACGCCACCCGCATCACGCTGTCGAACCTGTACGGGCAGCAGCCGCTGAGCATCACCCACGCCTCCATCGCGGTCGCCGCGGGCTCGAACAACCCGGCTGCCACGCCGGGCACCCTGCGCCGTCTGAACTTCAACGGCAACACGTCCGTGGTGATCCCCGCGGGCCAGCAGGTGATGAGCGACGCCGTCCGGCTGCGCGTGCCGCACGACACCGACCTCCTGGTCACGACGTACTCGCCGACCCCGTCCGGCCCGGTCACCTTCCACCCGCACGCCCGCCAGGTCAGCTACGTCGCCGAGGGTGACCGCACGGAGGACCTGAACGGCGCCGCGTACACCCAGCAGAGCACCTCCTGGCGCTACCTGTCGGCCGTGGACGTCCTGAGCAACGAGTCGAACGGCACCGTCGTCGTCTTCGGTGACTCGCTCACCGACGGCATCTCCTCCACGATGGGCGCCAACGCCCGCTGGACCGACGGTCTCGCCACGCGCCTGCGCACCGAGTCGGGCGCCCCGCGCTACGGCGTCGTGAACGAGGGGATCAGCGGCAACCGCATCCTCTCGGACGGCAACGGCACCCCCGCGGACAACCCGAGCGGCCTCACGCGCTTCGACCGCGACGTCCTCGACCGCAGTGGCGTCAAGGCCGTCGTCATCGCGCTCGGCGTGAACGACATCCTGCGCAACCCGCACCAGAACAACCCCGACCGCATCGTGGAGGGCCTGCGCGAGCTGACGCGCCAGGCGCACACGCGCGGCCTGCGGGTCGTCGGCGCGACCCTGATGCCGTTCGGCGGCCACCGGGGATACGAGCCGTCGCTGGAGAACGTGCGTCAGGCGGTCAACGAGCAGATCCGCGACGGCAAGGTCTTCGACGAGTTCGTCGACTTCGACCGCGCCCTGCGCGACCCGTACGACCCCCGCAAGCTGCGCGGCGCGTACGACTCGGGCGACCACCTGCACCCGAGCGACCTGGGCTACCGCAAGATGGCGGAGACGTTCAACGTGACGAACCTGCGGGGCTCGGCAGCCGCCGAGCTGTAGTCACCCGAAGTGACCGAGGGCGCCCGGCGGGCGCCCTCGCAAACCCAGTCCCGCTTCCCGCGAACTCAGTCCCGCTCCTCGCGCCTGCGCATGTGCAGCTCGTGCCGCTCCTGGTGCCGCAGCCGGTGCTCCTCGGCCCGCTCGAAGTGCGCCGCACGCCGCTCCTCGCGCCGCTCCAGCTTCTCCCGGCGGCGCTCCTCCTTCATCCGCAGGCGCTCCGCCCGCGGCAGCTTGCGCTCCACGCCGACCCCGCCCATCAGGGCGAAGCCCTTGACGACCACGCGCGGGGAGCCCGGCGTACCCTCGCCGGTGGCCTTGTCGTCGAAGCCGCCCATGATGCCGAAGCCCTTGACCTGGACGTTCAGCTCGGGCGGCACGGTGACCTGCAGGCCACCCATGATCGTGAAGCAGCGGATCTCGACGTCACGGTCCGCGAAGCGCGCCTCGCGCAGGTCGATCTCGCCGCCGCCCCACATCGCGAACGCGGTGAACCGCGAGCCCACCGTCCAGCCGCCCTTGCGGTTGAAGCCGCTCCAGAACGCGAAGGCGCCCGTGGAGGTGGCCTCGCCGCCGATGCGGGACGGCCAGTCGATCTCGCCCTCCGCCGCCGCGGACGGCTTCACCATGGAGATCTTGGCGCCCACCGCGGGCAGATCCCGCGTGATCGGCTCCAGCTCGCCGTACGTACGCGCCTTGTACGTGGCCTCAAGGCGCTCCTCGAACTCCTCCATGTCGAGGCGCCCCTCGGCCACGGCGTCACGGAGTCGTTCGGCGACGCGCTCGCGGTCGGCGTCGGCGGCCCGGAGGTCCGGGAGATGAGGCTGCTCGTCGGTCATACGAGCAGCCTACGAGGTCGCCTTCTCCGCGTACATCTTGGCGATGACCGCTTCGATGTCGGGTTCCCTGACCGAGAGGTCGACCATCGGATAGCGGGCCGCGACCCGGGCGACGAGCGGAGCCGCCGACTCCGCCGCGGGGAAGGCGAGCCACTGCCGCGGGCCCTCCACCTTCACCACGCGCGCCGACTCGACCTCGATGGGCGGAAGTTCGCGCTCCAGGTCGACGACCAGGGTGCGCTCGCTCTCCCCCACCTCGTGCAGCCCGGCAAGCGCGCCGTCGTACATCAGACGGCCGTGGTCGATGACCATCACCCGCTTGCAGAGCTGCTCGATGTCGGTCAGGTCGTGCGTGGTGAGCAGGACCGTCGTACCGGCCTCTGCGTTCAAGTCCCGCAGGAATCCACGGACCTTGGCCTTGCTGATCACGTCGAGGCCGATCGTCGGCTCGTCCAGGTACAGCACCTCCGGATCGTGCAGGAGTGCCGCCGCGATGTCTCCGCGCATCCGCTGGCCGAGCGAGAGCTGGCGCACGGGCACGTCCAACAGGGCGGCCAGCTCCAGGAGTTCCACGCAGCGGTCCAGGTTCTCCTTGAAGCGGGCGTCCGGGATCCGGTACATGCGGTGCATCAGGCGGTACGAGTCGATCAACGGCAGGTCCCACCACAGCGTCGTCCGCTGGCCGAAGACGACACCGATACGGCGCGCCAGGCGGGTGCGCTCACGCGAAGGGTCGATGCCCGCCACGCGCAGACGCCCGCCGCTGGGGGTGAGGATCCCCGTCAGCATCTTGATCGTCGTCGACTTGCCCGCGCCGTTCGGGCCGATGTAGCCGACCATCTCGCCGCGCGGCACGCTGAAGGTGATGCCGTCGACGGCCCGCACCTCGTGCTTCTCGCGCCGCAGGAAGCCGGTCTTCTTGCGTACGTCGAAGACCTTCTCGACGCCGTCCAGCTCAATGAGGTCTGTTTCCACGGCAGTTCAGCTCCCTGTGCTGCGGTACGAACGAAGGCCCGTGCGCCAGGCGAGGCCCGCGAGCGCGAGAAGGAGGGCGGCCACGAGCGGCGGCGTGAACGCCACCCACGTCGGCAGGTCCAGCGGATAGGGCCGCCCCAGGACGTACAGCGCGGGCAGCCAGTTCACGAAGGCCAGCGGCAGGATGAAGGTCACGCCGCGCACCAGGTCCTTGGCGAAGACCGTCGGCGGGAACTGGAGCAGCGTGGTCCCGCCGTAGGTGAAGGCGTTCTGCACCTCGGCCGCGTCCTGCGCCACGAACTGGAAGGCGGCGCCCCCCACGAACACGGCCGCGAAGATCCCCGCACCGCACAGCAGCATCAGCGGCACCATGAGCACCTTCAGCGGGGTCCAGGCGATGTCCAGGACCACCAGCGCGTACCCGAGGACGAACCCGCCCTGGAGGAGCCGCCCGACCCGGTGCAGGCCGAAGCGGTCGGCGGCGACCTGCGCGATCACCGGCGCGGGCCGCACCAGGAGCGTGTCGAGCGTGCCGTCACGCACCCGCTTGCCCAGCCGGTCCATGGACCCCAGGGAGAGGTCGGCGAGCCCGAACGACGTACAGGTCGCCCCGTACAGGAAGGCGATCTCGGACAGCGAGTAGCCGCCGAGCCGGTCCACCTGGGAGAACATCAGCAGGATCGCCGCGAAGTCGAAGGCGGTCACCGCGAAGTTGCCGAACGCGGTCATCACGAAGGACAGCCGGTAGGCCATCAGGGAGCGGATCCACATCGCGGAGATCAGCCGGTAGGCGCGAAGCCCGTCCCGCACCTGCGTCAGAGCGCCCCGCGCCCGCGTCAGGTCAGCCACCCTGGACCACCACCCGTCGCGTGGCCACGGCCTGCAGCAGCCGCCCGGCCGTGAGCAGCGCCGCGGCCCAGCCGATCTGGAAAGCGTACGTCCCCAGCAGGTCCACGCCCGTGTGCTTGCCGAGGAACACATCGGCGGGCACCTGGAGCAGCGCCGACCAGGGCAGCGCGCGGGCGAACTCGCCGAGCGCGCCCGGGAAGACGTTCAGCGGGAGCAGCATCCCGGAGAAGAAGGTGCCCGCGAGCATCGCCACCTGGGCGGTGCCCGCGCCGTCCATCAGCCAGAACGCGGAGAGCGCCACCAGGAAGCGGATCGAGAAGCTGACCAGCGCGCCGAGGAACACCGCGAGCAGGAAGGCGAACCAGCGCAGCGGATCGGTGGGCAGGGCGAGGTCGAAGACGAGGGCGCCGACCACCATGGGCACGACACCACGCCCGAGCAGCTGGAACAGGGCCCGGCCCAGGTCGGTCGCCAGCCACCAGATCTGCAGGTCGGCGGGCCGGTACAGGTCGACGGCGATGTCCCCGGTGCGGATCCGCTCGATCAGCTCGCCCTCGAAGCCGCCGCCCATCAGCGCCATCACCGTGAGCAGCGCCTGCCCCAGCCAGACGAACGTCAGGGCCTGCGCCTGGTCGTAGCCGCCGAGCCCGGGACGCTCGTCCCAGAGCGCGATGTAGGTGTAGGCGAGGATCAGCCCGAAGACGGTGTTGGTGAACACCCCCGCCAGGGTCGCCGTCCGGTAGGTCGCGTACCGCCTGAAGCCGCTGCGGCCGACGGCCGCGTACAAGCGGAACCGTCCTGTGCGCACACGCATCCCCTTTAACGAGAGCTTTGACGGAATCCTTGTCCGGTCCGGGCCAAAGGCACGGAGCCTAGTGCGGACGGCATCGCTCGTGCCAGGCATTTTCGGCGCACGGCGCGTGCCTGGCAGGGAACGCAGGAAGCGACAGTGTGCAATGGGTCGTACGAGGCGTACGTGACGTGCGACGCGAACCGGGAGTTCCACGAGACATGAGCAGCGACGAGCCGCAGCAGCAGGGCGCCGAAGGACCCAAGGGCTGGGCGCCCCGCGAACCCGTGGACCCCCCGGCCGACACTCCAACCGACACCCCAGCGGCCACCGCCGGCACAGCAGCCGAGCCCCCTGAAGGCGCGGCGCCCGCCCCGGACGCCGACGGCAGCGGCAGCGGCAGCGGCAGCGGCAGCGGCAGCGGCAAGAAGGGCAAGAAGAAGCGCCCCAAGCGCAAGGGCTGGCGGCGGATCTTCCCCACCTGGCGCATGGTGCTCGGCGGTTTCATCCTGCTGATCCTGCTCTGCGTCGGCGGCTTCGCCGCGGGCTACATGATCGTCGACATCCCGCCCGCCAACGCGGGCGCCATCGCCCAGAGCAACGTCTACCTCTACGCCGACGGCAGCCAGCTGGCCCGCGACGGCGAGGTCAACCGCGAGAACGTACCGCTGAGCCAGATCCCCAAGGACGTCCAGCACGCCGCGCTCGCCGCCGAGGACCGCGACTTCTACAGCGAGTCCGCGGTCGACCCGAAGGCGATGATCCGCGCCGCCTGGAACACCGTCACCGGCAAAGGCAAGCAGTCCGGTTCGACGATCACCCAGCAGTTCGTGAAGAACTACTACCTGGGCCAGGAGCAGACGGTCACCCGCAAGGCAAAGGAGTTCTTCATCTCCATCAAGCTGGACCGCGAGGTGAGCAAGGACGACATCCTCGCCGGGTACCTGAACACCAGCTACTTCGGGCGCAACGCGTACGGCGTCCAGGCTGCCGCCCAGGCGTACTTCGGCAAGGACGTCAAGAAACTGGACACCGCCGAGGGTGCGTACCTGGCGACGCTCCTGAACTCCCCCAACGCGTACGACGTGGCGACCCACCCGGAGAACAAGCAGCGGGCCATGGGCCGCTGGAGCTACGTCCTGGACGGCATGGTCAAGGAGGGCTGGCTCAGCCCCGCCGACCGCGCGAAGACCAAGTTCCCCGCACCGAAGGAGGCCAAGGGCGCATCCGGCCTGTCCGGGCAGCGCGGATACCTCGTGCAGGCCGTCGAGGACTATCTGACGGCCAACGACATCGTCGACGAGGACACCCTGGCCAAGGGCGGCTACCGCATCACCACCACCCTCCAGAAGGACCGCCAGGAAGCCTTCAAGACGGCGGTCGACGACCAGGTGATGTCCAAGATCGACAAGAACGCCCGCAAGGTCGACCGCAACGTGCGCGCGGGCGGCGCCTCGATCGACCCGGAGACCGGCAAGGTCGTCGCCATGTACGGCGGCATCGACTACACCAAGCAGTACGTCAACAACGCCACGCGCCGCGACTACCAAGTCGGCTCCACCTTCAAGCCGTTCGTCTTCACCTCGGCCGTGGAGAACGGCTCGGTCACCCAGGACGGCCGCACCATCACCCCGAACACCATCTACGACGGCACCAACAAGCGCCCGGTGCAAGGCTGGGACGGCGGGACGTACGCCCCCGAGAACGAGGACGACGTCGACTACGGCAACATCACCGTCAGCACCGCCACCGACAAGTCCGTCAACTCGGTCTACGCGCAGATGGCCGTCGACGTCGGCTCCGACAAGGTCAAGGACACGGCGGTCGCTCTCGGAGTCCCCGCGAACACCCCCGACCTGACCGCGTCCCCGTCCATCGCGCTCGGCCCGTCCACGGCCTCCGTCCTGGACATGACGGAGGCGTACGCGACGCTCGCCAACCACGGCAAGCACCCCACGTACACGATGGTCGAGAAGGTCACCAAGGACGGCCAGGAGGTCGAACTGCCGGAGCAGAAGACCGCGCAGGCCGTCAGCCGCGAGGCAGCCGACACCACCACCTCGATCCTGCAGAGCGTCGTCGACGGCGGCACCGGCACGGCCGCCCAGGCCGCGGGCCGCCCCGCGGCCGGCAAGACCGGCACCGCGGAGGAGGACAAGGCGGCCTGGTTCGCGGGCTACACCCCCGAACTCGCCACCGTGGTCTCCGTGATGGGCCAGAACCCGGACACCGGCGCACACACCCCGCTGTACGGGGCGCTCGGCCAGCCCCGCATCAACGGCGGCGCCTACCCGGCGCAGATCTGGGCCCAGTTCACCAAGGACGCCCTCCAGGGCGAGCCCGTACGGGACTTCGACCTGGAGCTGGAGGACGGCGCCGACGTGCCCCAGGTCCCGGACCCCTCGGGCACCGAGCAGGACCCGGCCACCGGCGGCGCGGTCACCGGCGGCGACGACACCCAGGGCCAGGACGCGGGGCAGACCCAGGGGCAGGACCAGGGCCAGACGCAGGGCCAGGACGCCGGACAGACCCAGGGCCAGGACCAGGGCCAGACGCAGGGGCAGGACCAAGGGCAGACGCAGGGCCCGACCACGGACGGCGGTGCCACCGCCGACGGCGGAACAACGGCCGACGGAGGCACCACCGCCGACCCGGGCGCCGCCCAGGGCGGCCAGACCGACGGCTCCACCGCCGACGGCGGCACGACCGAGGACCCAGGAGCCCTGGGCGGCCTCACGGAAGGCTCGGCGGCCAGAAGGAAGGGCGAGGGCAACCCGGCGTCGTACTACTAGGGCCCTGGGCCCTTCTGACGGATCTCCGTGGGAGAAGGGCCTAGTGCCCCGAGGTCGCCTTCAGGCCCACGACGGCGACCAGCAGCAGCACGACGAAGAAGATCCGGGCGGCGGTGGCGGGCTCACCGAGCACCATCATCCCGACCACCGCCGCACCGGCGGCACCGATACCGACCCACACGCCGTACGCCGTACCGATCGGCAGCGTCTTGGCGGCATGCGAGAGCAGCATCATGCTCGCGACGATCCCGAGGCCGGTGAACACGCTCGGCCACAGCCGGGTGAACCCCTCGGTGAACTTCATCCCGATCGACCAGCCCACTTCGAGCAGACCGGCGACGATCAACAGAACCCAGGCCACGACGGCACCTCCGACACTTAGAAACGCAAGATCGCGTCACTTCAATGGGGGTGCGTCGTCTTTGCGGAGACCCGGTACGGCGCGTCTCGTCGGGGTCCTTAAAAGGTAGCAAAGAACGCGCAAAGGGGGCTGGTGACGATGGTCACCAGCCCCCTTCGGAACGTCTGCCCTACAGATACAACCCCGTCGAATCCTCGGAGCCCTCGAACCGGTCGGCGGCCACGGCATGCAGATCGCGCTCGCGCATCAGCACGTACGCCACACCCCGTACCTCGACCTCGGCCCGGTCCTCCGGGTCGTACAGCACCCGGTCACCCGGCTCCACCGCCCGCACGTTCTGCCCGACGGCGACGACCTCCGCCCAGGCCAGACGCCTGCCGACGGCCGCGGTCGCGGGGATCAGAATGCCGCCGCCCGACCTGCGTTCGCCCTCGGAGGTGTCCTGCCGCACGAGCACGCGGTCGTGCAGCATCCGGATCGGCAGCTTGTCGTCGTGGGTGCTGTGTCCCTGGCTTTTGGCGCTCACGCCCCGAACCTACCTGCCGACGAGGCGCCAGGACGATGCCGGGGCAGTCCTAGCCGCGCAACGGTCAGTCCCTGCGGCGCCGCGAACCCACCGCGAGCATCCCCACGAGACCCACGACCACCAGCGCCACCGGCACGATGCGCTCCAGACGCGGCGCACCGTCCTCGTGCACCAGCTGGGCCCGCACGTCCGACACGATGCGGTTCGCACCGACGTACGCCCGCCCGAGGGAGTTGTCCACGCCGGCGACGACCTTGGCCTTCGCGTCACCGACGATCGTCTTCGGGTGCACCCGCACCCCGATCTCGTCGAGCGTCTCGGCGAGCGTCACGCGACGGCGCTTGATGTCCGCCTCGATCTGCGCCGGGGTCCTGATATCCGACGTGTCCGACACCGCGCTGCCTCCGTGGTCGTGTCCGGCTGTCTGTTCCTTCTGTACGTCTCGCCGACAGTCTGTCAGCTCCACGCGCACCGCACCCCACGGCACCCCTATTACGCTCGACTCCGTCACCACACGTTTTACGAGCATCCTGCTTATGACGAGCATCCTGCTTACGAGCAATCCTGTGCGAGGAGACCGAAAGATGAGCGAGCGACTCACCCCCGGCGACACGGCCCCGGCCTTCACCCTGCCGGACGCGGACGGCAACGAGGTCTCCCTGGCCGCCCACAAGGGCCGCAAGGTCATCGTCTACTTCTACCCGGCCGCCCTGACCCCCGGCTGCACCAAGCAGGCCTGCGACTTCACGGACAACCTCGACGTGCTCGCCACCGCGGGCTACGACGTCATCGGCGTGTCCCCCGACAAGCCGGAGAAGCTGGCGAAGTTCCGCGAGCAGGAGAACCTCAAGGTCACGCTGGTCGGCGACCCCTCCAAGGAGACCCTGGAGGCGTACGGCGCCTTCGGCGAGAAGAAGCTGTACGGCAAGACCGTGACCGGCGTCATCCGCTCCACGATCGTCGTCGACGAGGACGGCAAGGTCGAGCACGCGTTCTACAACGTCAAGGCGACCGGCCACGTAGCCAAGATCATCAAGGATCTCGGCATCTGACCGCCCGGCGGGACCCCCGCCCCTTCCCCGAGTGTGACGAAAGCCCCCTCGAAGGGGGCTTTCGTTTGCGTCGGCGCTGATCGAGCAAATGACCCCAGGAGGATTGTTCGCAGAACGGAAGGACTACCCATGGCGGCCCACGACGAGGCAGAGGCCGATGTTGATGCTGTGCGGCGACACCGCACCCTCTTCCGCGCCGTCAAACGCCGCAAGGATCCCCCACTGCGCCGCACCGACATCACGGTCACGGACGAGGCGGCGGTCAAACGAGCGGTCAAGGCCGCCTCGCTCGGCAACGCCATGGAATGGTTCGACTTCGGCATCTACAGCTACCTGGCCGTCACCATCGGCCACGTCTTCTTCCCTTCCGGGAACGACACGGTCCAGCTGATCTCCTCGTTCGCCACCTTCGCCGTCTCCTTCCTCGTCCGACCCATCGGCGGCATGGTGTTCGGCCCCATGGGCGACAAGATCGGCCGCAAGAAGGTCCTCGCACTGACGATGATCATGATGGCCATCGGCACCCTCGCCATCGGCCTCATCCCGTCCTACGCCACCATCGGCTTCTGGGCCCCGGTCCTGCTGATCTTCTTCCGCCTCGTGCAGGGCTTCTCCACCGGCGGCGAATACGGCGGCGCGTCCACTTTCATCGCCGAGTACGCCCCCGACAAGCGCCGCGGCTACTTCGGCAGCTTCCTGGAGATGGGCACCCTCGCCGGCTACACCGGCGCCGCGGGCCTCGTCCTCATCCTCAACAGCGCCCTCGGCTCGGACGCCATGGAATCGTGGGGCTGGCGCCTGCCGTTCCTCGTCGCGGGACCGCTCGGCCTGGTCGGCCTCTACCTCCGGCTCAAGCTCGACGAGACGCCCGCGTTCCAGAAGATGGAGGACGCCACCTTCCACTCGGCGTCCGAGGGCGCGTCCACGGTCGAGACGACCGCGAAGGGCGACCTGGCGAAGATCTTCCGCGACCACTGGCCCAAGCTGGTCCTCTGCATCGCCCTCGTCGGCGCGTACAACATCACCGACTACATGCTCCTGTCGTACATGCCGACGTACCTCTCGGACGAGCTCGGCTACGACGACTCGCACGGCCTGCTGATCCTCATCGGCACCATGATCGTCCTGATGCTGATCATCACCCAGATCGGCAAGCTCTCCGACCGCTTCGGCCGCAAGCCGCTCCTGATGACGGGCATGGTGGGTTTCCTGGTCATCTCGATCCCGGCGTTCCTCCTGATCAAGCAGGGCAGCCTGATCGCCGTCTCCGGCGGCATGCTCCTCCTGGGCCTCTCCCTGGTCTGCCTCCTCGGCACGATGTCGGCGACGCTCCCGGCCCTGTTCCCCACCTCGGTCCGCTACGGCTCCCTCTCCGTCGGCTACAACATCTCCGCATCGCTCTTCGGCGGCACGGCCCCGCTGGTCATCACCTCCCTCATCAGCGTCACGGGGACCGACATGGTCCCGGCGTACTACTCGATGGCGGCGGCGCTGGTGGGTGTCATCGCGGTGGCCTGCATGAAGGAAACGGCCCAGAAGCCGCTGGAGGGTTCACCCCCCTCGGTGGAGACGAAGCGGGAAGCAGCAGAAATGGTGGAGGCAGCGGCCCCGACCCCGCGCTTCTGACCCCACCCTCCTCTCCGGTCCGGACCGGCCCGCCCCACGTACAAGTGAGGCGGGCCGTTCCGCATTTCGGGCGTGACTGTCCGATAAGCGGTTCGTTAGCCCGTACGAGGCTGCAACGGGCGGCCGGGCGGAGGGGAATCATGCCGGTGAGTCAGTTCAGCAAGGAGCGTCTGGAGGAGGCCGCGAGGTCGTCACGGACGCTGTCCGAAGCGCTGGGGAAGTTGGGGGTGGACCCGAAGAGCTCGACGCGGCAGTACTTGCGGGAGCGGATGCGGAAACTGGGGGTGGATACGTCGCACTTCGAGCGGGAAGGCGTGCGATGGACGCGGGAAGTCCTTGAGGCAGCTGTTTCCACATCGACGAACATGTGCGAAGTGCTGCGCCGTCTCGGGCTTGAGGTCGTCGGGGGACACCACACGCACATCAGTCGCCGAATCAAGGCCTACGGGATCGACACGTCGCACTTTCGGGTGCCGACACGTCGTGGAATGCCCCGACGTCCCAGAACACCGGAGAGCCTGCTCGTCGAGCAGGCAGCTGCTCAAGCCCGACGTATTCCCAGCGATCGGCTCAGGTGGGCGATGACAGCAATGGGCGTACCGGAGCAGTGCGCCTTATGCGCTACGACAGGAGTGTGGCGAGGTCGACCGCTCCCCTTGGAGGTGGACCACATCGACGGAAACTGGCGCGACAGTCGCATCGAGAATCTGCGGCTCCTCTGCCCTAACTGCCACTCCACCACGGACAGATATCGGGGACGCGGCAAGCGTCGAGCCAGGGACATCTCATGAGCGGCATGCGGTACACCCGCGAGCTGCTCACTCACGCAGCCAAGGAGTGTTCCAACCTCGACGAGGTCATCGACTTCGTCGGCACTCGGCCGTACGCCAACCTCAGACGCCACCTGTACAGGCGCTTCCAGGAGTTCGGTATCGACATCTCACACTTCCCTGCGGCAAGCCGCAGACGCAAAGACCTGCCGAGTGAGAGCGAGTTGCGAGACGCCGTTGCTCAGTCCATTTCGGTTGCCGGAGTTCTACGGCTGCTTCAGCGCCCGGACAACACTCGTCTCCGAGCGCTGTTGCCCCAACTGACTGCCGAATACGCAGTGGACACCTCCCACTTCCTTGGCCAAGGCCACCAGCGAGGGAAACCCGGCCCGACGCCCTTGAAGCGCGCGAACGACGTGCTGATCCACCACGACCATAGGCGCCGGACCCAAACAGCCCTGCTTCGTCGAGCGCTCCGTGAAGTCGGCGTAGCCGAGGAATGCGCCGGGTGCGGGACCGGCCCCGAATGGCTCGGAAAGCCCATGACTCTGGAGATCGACCACATCAACGGCGACTGGAGTGACGACCGGCGCGAGAACCTGCGATTGCTGTGCCCCAACTGCCATGCGATCACCAGTACCTGGTGCCGAGGCGGCCGCAGGGGTCCGCGAAGCAGTACGGCGTAGGCCGATGCGCGTTCCACCACAGCTGCCAGCCAGATACGATACTGGCAGCTGGCGGCCGTTGCTGAATGGTATAAGCGGAGGTTTTAGGTGCCTCTGGGCGCATGCCCATGTGGGTTCGAATCCCATCGGCCGCACTAGCCTTGGATCCGAAGGCCCGGCTCGCGCACCCCGCGAGCCGGGCCTTCGTCATACGTACGCGCACCCTCAGCCCAACAACTCCCGAACCACCGGCACAAGCGCCCGAAACGCCTTCCCCCGGTGGCTGATCGCGTTCTTCTCCGCGGCGGAGAGCTCCGCGCACGTGCGCGTCTCGCCCTCCGGCTGGAGGATCGGGTCGTAGCCGAAGCCGCCCGAGCCGGACGGGGTGTGGCGGAGGACACCGCGCAGCTGGCCTTCGACCACCCTCTCCGTGCCGTCCGGGAGGGCGAGGGCCGCGGCGCAGGCGAAGTGGGCGCCTCGGTGGGTGTCGGCGTCGATGTCGCCGAGTTGGGCCAGGAGGAGGGCGAGGTTCGCGGCGTCGTCGCCGTGGCGGCCTGCCCAGCGGGCGGAGAAGATGCCGGGGGCGCCGCCGAGGACGTCGACGCAGAGGCCGGAGTCGTCGGCGACCGCGGGGAGGCCGGTGGCCTTGGCGAGGGCGTGGGCCTTGAGGAGGGCGTTCTCGGCGAAGGTGACGCCGGTTTCCCTGACGTCGGGGATCTCGGGGTAGGCGTCCGCGCCGACGAGCTCGTGGGTGAGGCCTGCGTCGGCGAGGATCGCCTTGAGTTCCGTGATCTTGCCGTTGTTGCGGGTGGCGAGGATGAGGCGGGTCATGCCCACCAGTATCCAAGCCTGGGCCCGTTACGGCGTACAGACCTTGGTGAGTTCTCCGGCGGCGTCGACGATGGGGCTGAGGTCGGGTGTCGTGTCGCCGTTGTCGATGGAGGTGCGGACGTTGCCGACGGCCTTGTCGAGGTGGTCGACGGCTTTGTTGACGTCGGCGTCGTCGGTCTTGTCGCCGATTTCGTCGATGTTCTTGTCGATGTCGTCGAGTGCCTTGTCGGCCTGTGTGGGGTCGTCGCCGGCTTTTTCGACGGCTTGTTGGAGGTCGGTGACGCTGTCGGCTATGGCGTCGGCGGTCTGGACGCAGTCGAGCGCCTTGTTGACGGCGTCGCAGCCGACCAGGCCGATGCCCGCCGGCACGGCGATCAGAACTGAGGTGATGGCGGTGGCGATACGGCGGTGGCGCGCGGCCATGCGTGGGTCCCTCCCCGAGTGCTGTTACGGGCGCTCGGCTTTGCCCGTGCGCCCGTATTCGTAAGAACGCCCGCGGAGGGCCCGATGGTTGCTTGTGGGGCGGTCTAGTTGGTTGCTTCGAGTGCCTTGCGCTGGAATGCAGCGAGGTCTTCGCAGCCGCCGACGGCGAGGTCGAGGAGGGCGTTGAGTTCCTTGCGGTCGAAGGGCTCGGCCTCGGCGGTGCCCTGGACCTCGACGAAGCGGCCGTCGCCGGTGCAGACGACGTTCATGTCGGTGTCGGCCTTGACGTCTTCCTCGTAGCGGAGGTCGAGGAGGGGGACGCCGCCGACGATGCCGACGGAGACGGCGGAGACGGTGTCGGTGAGGGGCTTGCGGCCGGCCTTGATGAGCTTCTTGCCCTGGGCCCAGGCGACGGCGTCGGCGAGTGCGACGTAGGCGCCGGTGATGGCTGCGGTGCGGGTGCCGCCGTCGGCCTGGAGGACGTCGCAGTCGAGGACGATGGTGTTCTCGCCGAGGGCCTTGTAGTCGATGACGGCGCGCAGGGAGCGGCCGATGAGGCGGCTGATCTCGTGGGTGCGGCCGCCGATCTTGCCGCGTACGGATTCGCGGTCGCCGCGGGTGTTGGTGGAGCGGGGGAGCATGGAGTATTCGGCGGTGACCCAGCCTTCGCCGCTGCCCTTGCGCCAGCGGGGGACGCCTTCGGTGACGGAGGCGGTGCAGAAGACTTTGGTGTCGCCGAAGGAGATGAGGACGGAGCCTTCGGCGTGCTTGCTCCAGCCGCGCTCGATGGTGATGGGGCGGAGTTGTTCGGGGGTGCGGCCGTCGATGCGGGGCTGTGAAGACATGCGTGGAGCCTAGCGTTCGGGCGGGTGTGGGGGTTGTTGGCCCTGGGCTCTGTCCTGGGCTCCGTCCCGGCCTCTTGTGTGTGGCACGCGGAGGCCCCGTCCAGGTTCTGGGCGGGGCCTCTGTGGTGCGTTCAGCCGCTGAAGCTGATGCTGGTGCTGCTGCTGGTGTTGCTGCTTACATCAGGTCTTCGATGTCGGCGGCGATGGGGTCGGCGTCGGTGCCGATGACGACCTGGATCGCGGTGCCCATCTTGACGACGCCGTGGGCGCCGGCGGCCTTGAGTGCGGCGTCGTCGACGAGGCTCGGGTCCTTGACCTCGGTGCGGAGGCGGGTGATGCAGCCCTCGACCTCTTCGATGTTGTCGATGCCGCCGAGCCCGGCGACGATCTTCTCAGCCTTGGTGGCCATGGTGTTTCTCCCTGTTCTTAAAGGACGCGGCCTCACCACACCGTAGGTCCGCTTTGTCACGGTAACGCACGGTTGGAGCATCTTCGCGGGCGGTTACGGCAGTCGTACCCAATGATGACGGTCAAGGTGCCACTCCTGCGGGCACGGCACCGCACTCGTTCCGCAACTGGTCTACACCAGTTTTCAACGACCGCCAAACCTGGCTTGTTCCGGAGGGGACGCCCATGAGTTCCAACGCAGCGGCGGTGCCGCAGAAGAAGTGGTGGAACGGCCTGTTCCAGGGCCTCCAGAAGATGGGCCGCAGCCTCCAGCTGCCCATCGCCGTGCTTCCCGCGGCGGGCATCCTCAACCGCCTCGGCCAGCCGGACGTCTTCGGTGCCGACGGCCTCGGCTGGGACAACGTCGCCAAGGTCTTCGCGGCGGCGGGCGGTTCCCTCCTGGACTCCACCCTCGGTCTGCCGCTGCTGTTCTGCATCGGTGTCGCGATCGGCATGGCCAAGAAATCGGACGGCTCCACGGCGCTCGCCGCTGTCGCGGGTTTCCTCGTCTACTACGCGGTCCTTCGCGCGTTCCCCGACGGCTGCCCCGCCGACACCACCTTCGGCGGCGCGGGGATGTGGGGCGGCGTCTGTGTGGCGGAGGACGGGACGGTCGCGCAGGCCCCGTACCAGAATCCGGGGGTCTTCGGCGGCATCGTGATGGGTCTGCTCGCCGCGTGGTTCTGGCAGCGCTACCACCGCGTGAAGCTGGTCGACTGGCTGGGCTTCTTCAACGGCCGCCGTCTCGTGCCGATCATCATGGCCTTCGTCGGTCTGGTCTTCGCCGGTGTCTGCGTGTGGATCTGGCCGCCGATCGGTGACGGTCTGACCAGCTTCTCCAAGTGGCTGGTGGACCTTGGGTGGTTGGGCTCCGGAATCTTCGGTGTGGCCAACCGTGCGCTGCTGACGATCGGTCTGCATCAGTTCCTGAACACGTTCGTCTGGTTCCAGTTCGGCGACTTCACCAAGCCGGACGGCACGATCGTGCACGGTGACATCAACCGGTTCCTCGCGGGCGACCCGACGGCCGGTCAGTTCACCTCGGGCTTCTTCCCGATCATGATGTTCGCGCTGCCGGCGGCGGCCCTGGCGATCACGCACGCGGCCCGCCCGGAGCGTCGCAAGGTGGTCGGCGGCATGATGCTCTCGGTCGGTCTGACGTCGTTCGTCACGGGCATCACGGAGCCGATCGAGTACTCGTTCCTCTTCATCGCGCCGCTGCTGTACGCGATCCACGCGGTGCTCACCGGTGTCTCGATGGCGGTGACGTGGGCACTGGGGGTGAAGGACGGCTTCAGTTTCTCGGCGGGCTTGATCGACTACGTCATCAACTGGAGTCTGGCCACCAAACCCTGGCTGATCATTCCCATCGGGCTCGCGTTCGCGGTGGTGTATTACGTCCTGTTCAGCTTCGTGATCCGCAAGTTCAACCTGCCGACGCCGGGGCGTGAGCCCGAGGAGGAAGCGGAAGCGCTGGACGCGGAGCAGACGAAGGCTTAGCCGCTGGCAGGGCTCGCATCGCGGGCGCACCCAGGTCACAGCCGGAAGACCCTTGGACCCTGTGGTCCAGGGGTCTTTCGACGTTAATTTCACGTTATGGCGGACCCCACAAATCTCGTGGGTTCCTTACGTCACCTTCACCGTGCTACAACAGGTCTACACCACTAATTGGTGTAGACCACGCGGCCGTCCGCCGCGGCCCCCGGAGACGCCGCCGTCCCCATCTTCCATGTCCTAGGCGGCGCCTTGCCCACTGGAGGAAGTTGTGTCCACGGCCAGTGCCGCCCCCGCGGCCGACAAGAAGAAGGGCGCAGGCGCGATGGCTGTCATGCAGCGCATCGGCCGCAGCCTCATGCTGCCGGTCGCCGTGCTGCCCGCAGGCGCCCTGCTCATCCGCCTCGGCCAGCCCGACATGCTCGGCCGCGAGTCCTTCCCCGCGTTCATCACCAAGATCGCCACGTTCATGGCGGCCGGCGGCAGCGCGATCATCGACAACATGGCGCTGCTGTTCGCCGTGGGCATCGCGATCGGCTTCGCCAAGAAGTCGGACGGCTCGACCGCTCTCGCGGCCGTCACCGGCTACCTGGTCTTCCAGAAGGTGCTCGGCACCTTCACGGACAAGAACCTGCCGAAGGTCGCCACCGCCGTCGACGGCAAGGTCGTCATGGTGGACGCCCCCGTGGACGCCAAGGTCCTCGGCGGTGTGGTCATGGGCATAGTCGTGGCCCTGCTGTACCAGAAGTTCTACCGGACGAAGCTGCCCGACTGGGCGGGCTTCTTCGGCGGCCGCCGTCTGGTCCCGATCCTCTCCGCCTTCGCGGGTCTGTTCATCGGCATCATCTTCGGCTACATCTGGCCGGTCCTCGGCACGGGTCTGCACAACTTCGGCGAGTGGCTCGTCGGGTCGGGCGCCGTCGGCGCGGGCATCTTCGGTGTCGTCAACCGTGCGCTGATCCCCGTCGGCATGCACCACCTGCTGAACTCCTTCCCGTGGTTCCAGGCCGGTTCGTACGAGGGCAAGAGCGGCGACATCGCCCGGTTCCTCCAGGGTGACCCGTCCGCGGGACAGTTCATGACCGGCTTCTTCCCGATCATGATGTTCGCCCTCCCGGCGGCCTGCCTCGCGATCGTCCACTGCGCACGCCCCGAGCGCCGCAAGGTCGTCGGCGGCATGATGTTCTCCCTCGCGCTCACCGCGTTCGTCACCGGCGTGACCGAGCCGATCGAGTTCACGTTCATGTTCATCGCCCCGGTGCTGTACGCGATCCACGCGGTGCTCACCGGTGTCTCCATGGCCCTGACCTGGGCGCTCGGCATGAAGGACGGCTTCGGCTTCTCGGCCGGTGCGATCGACTTCTTCCTCAACCTGGGCATCGCGACCAAGCCCTGGATGCTCGTCCTGGTCGGCCTCTGCTTCGCGGTGGTCTACTACGCGATCTTCCGCTTCGCGATCCTCAAGTGGAACATCCCGACGCCGGGCCGCGAGTCCGACGAGGAGCTCGCCGAGCTCCAGAAGGCCGAGGCCAAGTAGCCTCCCGCCCCACTTCGGGACGTAAGCCCCGCACCGTTGCGACCAACGGTGCGGGGCTTTGTCATGGTCTGCGGCTTACGGTCGACGTATGAGCACCCCCCGCATCCTCGACCTCGACCGCGACCAGCTCTCCGCCCTCCGCGGTCGCGCCCTCACCGCGTCCGTGGCCGCCGCCGAGGGCCGCACCATGGTCGGCGAGGTGTTCGCCGACCGGGCCGCCCTCGTCCCCGTGCCCGGCATGCCCGGTGTGCACAACGCCGAGCTCGTCGCGGCCTTCGGCGCCGACATCGTCGTGCTGAACCTGATCGAGCGGGCCTGGGACGGCGAGCGGCTCGACCTGCCGGGGCTCGGCACGTTCGACTCCATCGCCGGGCTCGCCGCCTTCATCGGGCGACCCGTCGGCATCAATCTGGAGCCCGGTGACGTCCCCGAGATCCGCCGTGCCAAGCCCGAGTACGCCAGACGGCTGATCGACATGGGTGCGGCGATGCTCTGCCTGACGGCGAATCCGGGGACGGGCGGTTCGTACGAGGGGCTCGCGCGGGTGACCGAGGAGCTGCGGCAGGGCCTCGGGGACGACGTCGCGCTCTGGAGCGGCAAGATGCACCACGCCGGGCATCCGGAGCGGGTCACGGCGGCCCGGCTCACCTCGCTCGTGGACGCGGGCGCCGACGGTGTCGTGATGCCGCTGCCGGGGACGCTGCCCGGGGTCACCAAGGAGCTGGCCGCCGAGGCGGTGGCCGCGGTGCAGGACGCGGGGGCGGTGGTGATGGGGGCGATCGGAACCAGCCAGGAGGGCAGTCACGCGAACGTCGTGCCGCAGCTCGCCCTGAACGCGAAGGAAGTGGGCGTCGACGCCCACCACTTCGGGGACTCCTACCTGCCGGGCATGTGCGATCCGGAGGTCATGTACGCGTACTCGGTCGCGGTCCGCGGCCGCCGCCACACCTGGAACAGGATGGCGCTGGGCGGCCGCGGGAGCAGGCGCTAGGTCAGGGGATCGCCAGGTCAGGGGGCCGCTAGATCTCGTAGCTGCGGCCGGATGCCGCGAGCTCGACCGGTCCGTCGTAGACCGCGCGCGCGTCCGCCAGGTTCACCTGGGGGTCCGTCCACGGCGGGATGTGGGTGAGGACGAGGCGCGAGGCGTTCGCGCGCCGGGCGGACTCCCCCGCCTCACGGCCGTTGAGGTGCAGGTCGGGGATGTTCTCCTTGCCGTGCGTGAAGGCCGCCTCGCAGAGGAACAGGTCGGTGTCGGCGGCCAGTTCGTCGAGCACGCCGCACACACCCGTGTCTCCCGAGTACGTGAGGGACCTGCCCCCGTGCTCGACGCGGATGCCGTACGCCTCGACGGGGTGGTGCACCTTCTCCGTGCGGACAGAGAAGGGGCCGATGTCGAAGGAGGCGGGCTTCACGGTGTGGAAGTCGAAGACCTCGCTCATCGAGGAGGCGGAGGGGGTGTCGGCGTACGCGGTGGTGAGGCGCTGTTCGGTGCCCTCGGGTCCGTAGACCGGGATGGGGGCGCAGCGGCCGCCTTCGTGCCGGTAGTAGCGCGCCACGAAATAGGCGCACATGTCGATGCAGTGGTCGGCGTGCAGATGGCTGAGGAAGATCGCGTCCAGGTCGTACAGACCGACATGGCGCTGCAGCTCGCCGAGGGCGCCATTGCCCATGTCGAGAAGCAGCCGGAAGCCGTCGGCCTCTACGAGGTAGCTCGAACAGGCCGAGTCCGCGGACGGAAACGACCCCGAGCAGCCGACGACGGTGAGCTTCATGGAGCGGAAACCTCCGGGGGCGAAACGGGGGTTGTGCGGGGGCTTTTGCGGGGGCTCGCGAAAGGCCTGCGAGAGGCTCTTCGAGGAGTTCTGCGGTTCGTCGAGCGTAAGGCGCAAAAGGTCCGGTCGCTCCTCCGTCGTGGGCCGTTGTGGGAGAACTCACCTGCTCTGTCACCGGTTCGGGGGGCGCGCGGGGCGGGGAGCGCGCCGGTACCGTCTGCGGTATGGATACGTCGTGGTGGCTCGCGCTGGCGGCCGTGGTGGTGCTCGCCGTGGTCGCCGCGGTGGTGGACGGCTGGGGTCGCGGCAACCGCGGACCGCGCGGCCGGACCACCCGTCCGCCGGGCCGTCCGCGGGGGCCGCGGCGCCGTCCGCCCGCGCCGAAACCGGCGGAGATCTGGTGGGCGCGGGTGCCGTACGAGGACGGCCCCGGCGGCAAGGACAGGCCCTGTCTCGTGCTGTCGGTGCGGGGCGAGAGCGCGGTCGTCGCGAAGATCACCAGCAAGTACCACGACGAGCGCCCCGGGGTGATTCCGCTGCCGCCGGGTTCCGTGGGGGACGCGCGGGGCCGCCCGAGCTTCCTGGAGACGGACGAGCTACGGGACGTGCCGGTGTGGGAGTTCCGCAGACAGGCGGGGATCGCGGATCCGGCGCTGTGGGACCAGGTCAGGTACTTGGCGGGGTAACGGAACGGACCTCCAGCCCGTCCGGCGGCGGATCTCCGGCCGCCCGGCATGGGATTTTCAGCCGTCCGGCGTTTGAGGACGAACGCGGCGGAGCCGGTGACATGCGGTGCCGTCGAGCCAGGCGTCGCCCGACTCCGCGGCGGGGCAGGGCGCGAAAACGCCGGGCAGGCCGAAGAATCTCAGCCCGTCCGGCGTTTGAGGACGAACGCGGCGGAGCCGGTGATGAACCCGCTCCGCCGGGCACCTAAGCCCAGAGTTGGCCCTGCAGTGTCTCGATCGCTGCCTCTGTCGTCTCCGCCGTGTAGACGCCGGTCGACAGGTACTTCCAGCCACCGTCGGCCACCACGAACGCGATGTCGGCGGACTCCCCCGCCGCCAGCGCCTTCTTGCCGACGCCGATCGCCGCGTGCAGCGCGGCGCCGGTGGAGACGCCCGCGAAGATGCCCTCCTGCTGGAGGAGCTCCCGGGTGCGCGTCACCGCGTCCGCCGAGCCGACCGAGAAGCGGGTGGTCAGGACGGAGGCGTCGTACAGCTCGGGGACGAAGCCCTCGTCGAGGTTCCGCAGGCCGTACACGAGGTCGTCGTAGCGCGGCTCCGCGGCGACGATCTTGATGTCGGGCTTCTGCTCGCGCAGGAAGCGGCCCACGCCCATGAGCGTGCCCGTCGTGCCGAGGCCCGCCACGAAGTGGGTGATGGAGGGGAGGTCGGCGAGGATCTCGGGGCCGGTCGTGGCGTAGTGCGCGCCCGCATTGTCCGGGTTCCCGTACTGGTAGAGCATCACCCAGTCCGGGTGCTCCGCCGCCAGCTCCTTGGCGACGCGTACCGCCGTGTTCGAGCCGCCGGCCGCCGGGGACGGAATGATCTCCGCGCCCCACATGGCGAGGAGCTCACGCCGCTCCTGCGAGGTGTTCTCCGGCATGACGCACACGATGCGGTAGCCCTTGAGCTTGGCCGCCATGGCGAGCGAGATGCCCGTGTTGCCGGACGTCGGCTCCAGGATGGTGCAGCCGGGCGTCAACCGGCCGTCCTTCTCCGCCTGTTCGACCATGTGCAGCGCCGGGCGGTCCTTGATGGAGCCGGTGGGGTTCCGGTCCTCCAGCTTCGCCCAGATGCGGACGTCTCCGGACGGGGAGAGGCGCGGCAGGCGGACGAGGGGCGTGTTGCCCACGGCCGCCAGCGGGGAGTCGTAGCGAGGCATCCGGGATCAGACCATGCCGCCGGCCACGGCCGGGAGGATCGTGACGCTGTCGCCGTCCGCGAGCTTGGTGGAGATGCCGTCCAGGAAGCGGACGTCCTCGTCGTTCAGGTACACGTTCACGAAGCGGCGCAGCTTGTCGCCGTCCACGATGCGCTCGGCGATGCCCGCGTGCCGCGAGTCGAGGTCGGTGAAGAGCTCGGCGAGGTTGTCCCCGCTGCCCTCGACGGCCTTGGCGCCGTCGGTGTAGGTGCGGAGGATGGTCGGGATGCGGACCTCGATGGCCATGGCTTGGGCTCCTGTCGGGGGAAGTCACGTGGGTGGGCGCGCGGCGGCCCGGTGGTGCGGATGCGTCAGTTCGGGTGCGTAGGCGTCAGGCGTTACGCGGAGGTGGCGCCGCGGCTCACGGCCGTACGGCGGCGGCTGTCAGCGCGAACAGATCGCGCTGGAGAGCCTGCACAAATCGACGTGCAGACGCGCAACGAGCAGCATGCCCGGCATCTTGTCGCTCACGTCGTGGGGAACCATGCGGTCATCGTATCGATTCCCGGTCCGGGTTCTGGAATGTGATCTCACATGGTGGACGGATTGCGTCCATCACGTGGATGACGGGGGACGCGGCCCAGCTGGGGGCAGGTAGGTGACCGTCGGAGCGCCCGTGGCCGGATGTATCGCCACCTCCGCCGTGACGCCGTACACCTCGGCGAGGAGCTCGCTGGTCAGGACCTCCTTCGGCGCTCCGGACGCGACGAGGCGGCCGGCGTCGAGGACGTACAGACGGTCGCAGTGGTACGCGGCCAGATTGAGGTCGTGCAGGGCGAGGAGATTCGTCGTGCCGAGCGTGCCGAGGCCACGGACCAGGGAGAGGATCTCCAGCTGGTAGCGGATGTCCAGGTGGTTGGTCGGCTCGTCGAGGACGAGGACCGCGGGCTCCTGCACCAGCGCCCTGGCGACCAGCGCGCGCTGGCGCTCGCCGCCGGAGAGCCCGGCGAAGGCGCGGTGGGCGAGGTCCGCCGCGCCGACCCGGTCAAGGGCCTCGCCGACCAGGGCGGCGTCGTGCGCGGTGTCCGCCTCCCAGAAGCGTTTGTGCGGGGAGCGGCCCATGGCGACGATCTGCCGGACGGTGAGCTCGAAGCCGGTGTGTCCGTCCTGCGGGACGGTGGCGATGCGGCGGGCGCGGTCCTTGGCCGAGCGGGCGGCGAGGTCGTCGCCGTCCAGGAGCACGCGGCCACCGGTGGGCGTGAGGGTGCCGTAGACGCAGCGCAGGAGGGTGGTCTTGCCGCTGCCGTTGGGGCCGACGAGGCCGATGGTCTCGCCTCGGGCGGCGTGCAGGGTGACGTCGTCGACGAGGGTCTTGTCGCCCACGCGGTAGGAGAGCGCGTCGGTGCTCAGGACTGCCGGTTCGCTCATGCGGTGGCCTCCGTACGGTTCCTTCGCAGCATCCAGAGGAAGAAGGGGCCGCCGGTCAGCGCGGTGAGCACGCCCACCGGGATGTCCTGCGGCGCCGCGACCGTGCGTGCGGCGAGGTCGGCGGCGACCAGGAACACCGCGCCCATCAGGGCCACCACCGGCAGGAGCGCCCGGTGGGCGGCGCCGACCAGCATCCGGGCCGCGTGCGGCACGAGCAGGCCCACGAAGCCGATGGCCCCGCTGTACGCGACGAGTACGCCGGTCAGGAGCGAGGCGAGGACGAAGACGGCGGCGCGGAAGCGGGCCGTGTCGAGGCCGAGGACGGTGGCGCCCTCCTCCCCCACCAGGAGCAGGTCCAGGGGGCGGGCGAGGGCGACGAGCAGGGCCGTGCCCGCGATGAGCGCGATGCCGGGCAGGGCGAGCATGTCCCAGCGGGCGCTGCCGAGGCCGCCGAGGGTCCAGTACAGGACTTCCTTGAGGTGGTCGGCGCTGTCGGCCGTGATCAGGATGAGGCTGGTCAGCGCGGAGAGGATGTACGAGACGGCCACTCCGGCCAGGATCAGGCGGCCGGTGGCGAATCCGCCGCCGGATCTTGCCAGGGTGTAGACGACGAGCAGTGAGAGCAGGGCGCCGGCGAAGGCCGCGGCGGGGAGGGTGACGGTGGTGGCGAGGCCCGCGCCCAGGCCGAAGACGCTGCCGAGGACGATGACGGCCACCGCTCCGGCCGAGGCGCCGGAGGAGACGCCGAGGAGGAAGGGGTCCGCGAGGGGGTTGCGCACCAGGGCCTGGAGGACGGTGCCGATGACGGCGAGCCCCGCGCCCACGGCTGCGCCGAGCAGGACCCTGGGGAGTCTTACGTCCAGGACGATGGTGCGGAACGGGGAGGGTTCCGCGTGGCCGGTGAGGATCTCCAGGACGTCGGCCGTCGGTATACGGACCGAGCCGAGGGCCAGGCCGGCCACGACCGCTGCCGCGAGGGCGAGAAGGAGCCCGGCGACGACGGTGCCGTACATCACCGGCTTCGCCGAGTTCGTCCTCGAACGCCGGACGGGCTGGGAGCGGCTCCGCGAAAGCCCCTTCACAGCTGGTCCGCCAGCTTCTTCACCGCCCCCGGTGCCCTCACCCCCACCACCGCGTCCGACAGCGGCAGTACCGCGAAGCGCTTGTGCTCGATGGCGGGGACGTCCGCGAGGACCGGGTCGTCCAGGAGGCGCTTCTTCTTCTGGGCCACGGTCGTGCCGCCGTAGTCGAGGATCACGATGACCTCGGGGTTGCGGTCGACCACCGTCTCCCAGGAGGCGTCGCCGAAGGACTTGTCGAGGTCGGCGAAGACGTTGCGGCCGCCCGCCCGCTCGATGATGTCGTTGCCGATGCCGCGGCCGCCCGCCGTGAACGCGGTCTTGTCGCCGCTGTCGTAGACGAAGACGGGGACGGGCTCGCGGCCCTTCGTGTCCTTGGCGGCGTCCTTCAGGTCGCGCCGCGCCTGGCCCACCCACTTGTCGGCCCGCGCCCGCACCCCGAAGGTGGAGCCGACCTCCCGCACCTCGCGGTAGACGTCGTCCATGGTCACGGGCTTCTTCGCGCAGCCCTCGACGTTGAGGCGGCTCTCGATGCCGGACTTGGCCAGGGCCCCGCGGCTGCGGCCCTCGCCCGCCTGGAAGGCGCTCGCGTAGCCGCCGTAGACGAATTCGGGGTCGGCCGCGAGGAGCTTCTCGTAGGAGGGGTACTCCTTGGCGAGGACCGGGGCGTCCGCGTAGGCCTTCGCGTACTTCGGCAGGACCTTGTCGTCCAGGTAGGCCGTGCCGGCGATGCGGTCCTCCAGGCCCAGTTCCAGGAGCACTTCCGTCGCGTGCTGGTTCATCGTCACGGCGCGCTTCGGGGGTTCTTCGTACGTCGTCTTCACGCCGCAGTTGGTGACCGTGTACGGGAATCCGGCGGCCTTCGCGGTGGGCTTGCCCGCATCGGATTGCGTGCCGGAGTCGGCGGCGGACGAGCAGGCGGCGAGCGGGACGAGCAGGGCTGCTGCCGCGAGCAGGCGTAGGGGGCGGGATATGGGGCGGGACATGGCTGAGCTGCCTCCTCCAGGGGATTTCCGCGTCCCCTGCGTCGTGGGAGAAGAAGGCGGCAGGTCAGTTCCTGACTGCCCCGCCCGCGGAGGGTGGGGTCACAGTGGCGGGACCGTGCCGGATTCGCACCGGCTTCCTGGGTCCTGCCGCCTCAAAGGTGAAGCTCAGTATGCCTGGACGACCTTCACCTCTTCTTCGGTGACCTCGCCGTCCACGATCCGGTAGGAGCGGAACTGGAACTCGCCCGCGTCGTCGGTGTCGGCCGTGGAAACCAGGACGTAGTGGGCGCCCGGCTCGTTGGCGTACGTGATGTCGGTGCGCGAGGGGTAGGCCTCGGTCGCCGTGTGCGAGTGGTAGACGATCACCGGCTCCTCGTCGCGGTCGTCCATCTCGCGGTAGAGCTTGAGGAGGTCGCCCGAGTCGAACTCGTAGAACGTGGGCGAGCGGGCGGCGTTCAGCATCGGGATGAAGCGCTCGGGGCGGCCTGTGCCCTCCGGGCCCGCGACCACACCGCAGGCCTCGTCGGGGTGGTCCTGGCGCGCGTGCGCGACGATCTGGTCGTGGAGGGCCTGGGTGAGGGTCAGCATGGCAGCCAGGATAAGCAGAAGGGCCGGTCCGTACCGAAGAGTGGTACGGACCGGCCCACATGCTGGGATGCAGCCTTACGGCACTACTTCACCGCGTCCTGCGGCGCGGTCTCACCGGTGGCCGCCTGCGGGCCACGGCGCTGCATGATCAGGTAGCCGACGCCCAGGATGAGCGCCCAGACGGGGGCCGCGTAGAGGGAGATCCGCGCGTCCTTGTCGATGCCCATCATCACGATGACCATCGCGATGAAGGCGAGCGCGAACCAGCTCGTGTACGGGGCGCCCGGCGCCCGGAAGGAGGACTGCGGCAGCTCGCCGCGGTCGGCCTTGCGGCGGTACTTGATCTGGCAGACCAGGATCATGATCCAGGCCCACATGCCGGAGATGGTCGCGAAGGAGACGACGTAGTTGAACGCCTCGCCCGGCCACTGGTAGTTGATCCAGACGCCGACCAGCATCAGTGCGGCGGAGAAGGTGGTGCCGACCAGCGGCAGGCCGTTCTTCGTGAGCTTGGTGAAGAACTGCGGGCCCTGGCCGTTCAGCGCCAGGTCACGCAGCATGCGGCCGGTGGAGTACATGCCGGAGTTGCAGGAGGAGAGCGCGGCCGTCAGGACGACGAAGTTGACGATCGCGGCGCCGACGCCGAGACCCATCTTGTCGAAGGCGGCGACGAACGGCGAGACGCCCGGCACGAACTGCGTCCACGGCACGACCGAGAGGATCATGATGAGCGCGCCGACGTAGAAGACGGCGATACGCCACGGCACGGTGTTGATCGCCTTCGGCAGGACCGTCTTCGGGTCCTTGGACTCACCCGCGGTGACGCCGACGAGCTCGACGGCGAGGAAGGCGAACATCACGATCTGCAGCGTCATCAGCGTGGAGCCAATGCCGTTCGGGAAGAAGCCGCCCTGGTCCCACAGGTGGGTCACGGAGGCGGTGTCACCGGCGTCGGAGAAGCCGATGGTGAGGATTCCGGCGCAGATGAGGATCATGCCGATGATCGCGGTGACCTTGACCATCGAGAACCAGAACTCGAGCTCGCCGAAGAGCTTCACGGAGATCAGGTTGGCGCCGTACAGGATGACCGTGAAGATCAGCGCGTACGCCCATTGCGGAATGGAGTCATGCGTCCAGAACTGCATGTACTGCGCGGCCGCCGTGACTTCCGTGATGCCGGTGACGACCCAGAAGAGCCAGTACGTCCAGCCGGTCACGTACCCGAAGAACGGGCCGATGAATTCACGCGCGTACTCCGAGAAGGAGCCCGACACGGCGCGGTACATGAGCAGCTCGCCCAGGGCCCGCATGATGAAGAAGATGACGAGGCCGGCGATGGCGTACGCCAGGATGAGGCTGGGTCCGGCCTTGTGAATGGCCTTGCCCGCGCCGAGGAACAGGCCGGTGCCGATGGCACCGCCGATCGCGATCATCTGGATCTGCCGGGCGCCGAGCCCGCGCTGATAACCCTCGCCTGACGAACCGGACGAACCGCCCGCTCCGTCGGCCTCATTGCCGTCGTGGTGCTCTTCGACCTGCACTGAGGTCATGGTGACGCCTTTCTCCACGCCGATCCGTGCCCGCAGTCTGCGTATGGCCACGGATCAGGTCCTGATCCCCCCGGATATGGATGGAGTGCTACCGGCGGTCTGCCGGCCCGAGCGCCACCGGTGACATGGGTGGCGTCACCGAGTGGTCGTGAAGATTTATCACGGCCGCAACAGTGATCGAAGGGGCGGCGTGTGGCCCACGCCACGAGAAGAACCGGACAAAAGTCCCTTGCCGCATCAAAAATGGGCAACGGAGTGACACGATCGTTATCCGGATTTGAGCGTCCGATGAGCGACCGAGAGGTAACCGCTGCTACATACAACGACTTTGCGGGTGACCCGCTCGGTTTCCGTGTGACTTCTAACCGATGAGGGTGGCGACCAGCGTCTCCTGCAGACCGCCGAGCCAGAGGTAGGCCATCACCATCGGCTTGCGCGGGTCGGAGTCCGGCAGCTGATAGAGGAGGTCCGTGTCCTCCTCGTCGGCCACCTCCAGGCGGGCGCCGATCGCGAGGCGGAGGTCGTTGAGCGCGCCGAGCCAGTGCCGCGACTCGTCGGCGGACAGCTTCAGGACGGCGCCGCCCTCGCCCGTCGACGTCATGGCGTCCAGGCTGCGGATCACCACGAGGGCGTCGTCGCGCTTCTTGGCCCGCAGGTCGTTCTCGGTGAAGCGCCTGAACTCCGAGGAGTACGCGCGCAGTTCGTCCTCATCCGCCTTCTCACTGCCGGGACCGCCATACGCGTCGGGCAGCAGCCGCTGGAGGACCGGGTCGGTGGGCGGCTCGCTGGGGCCCTCCGCGAACAGCTCCGCGAGAGGGTCGTCGGAAGCGTCCTCGGCGGGGCCGGGACCGATCAGCTCCAGGAGCTGCACGGCGAGCGACCGGATGATCGAGATCTCGACCTCGTCGAGCGCGACGGCCGCGCCGCCCCCGGGAATGGCTTCGAATTGTCCTGGCATCAGATGCGTCGCTACTTCCGGTCCTGCTGGAGGGTGGCCCACAGACCGTATCCGTGCATGGCCTGTACGTCGCGTTCCATCTCCTCCCGGGAGCCGGTGGAGACGACCGCGCGGCCCTTGTGATGGACGTCCATCATCAGCTTCGTGGCCTTCTCCTTCGAGTACCCGAAGTAGGACTGGAACACATAGGTCACGTAACTCATCAAATTGACCGGGTCGTTATGGACGAGCGTGATCCATGGGACATCCGGCTCCGGGACGGCGAAGGTCTCTTCGGCCGATTCGGGGCGGGTGATCTCTGCGGGAGCCGTACTCACCTGTCCCATGCTGCCACCCGCAGGCGGGCCTCGCACAAATGGACTCAGGAAATCGTCAGAGTGACGAGATGCGGGGTAGCATCCTTCGTATGAACACAGCGGACCTTGGGCTGCCGGTGGATGTTCCGTCGACCGCGCTCTTCACGGATCACTACGAGCTCACGATGCTGCAGGCCGCGCTGAAGGCCGGCACCGCCGACCGGCGCTCCGTCTTCGAGGTCTTCACGCGCAGACTGCCCGAGGGGCGCCGCTATGGAGTGGTGGCCGGCACGGGCCGGGTCCTGGACGCCGTGGAGAACTTCCGCTTCGACGCCGACGTCATCGGGTTCCTGCGCGAGCGCCGTGTCGTGGACGAGGAGACCCTGCAGTGGCTCGCCTCGTACCGCTTCGGCGGCGACATCTGGGGCTATCCGGAGGGCGAGGTCTACTTCCCGGGCTCGCCGATCCTGCGCGTCGAGGGCTCCTTCGCGGAGTGCGTGCTCCTGGAGACGGTGATCCTCTCCATCCTCAACCACGACTCGGCGATCGCGGCCGCCGCATCCCGGATGGCCTCGGCCGCCGGGGAGCGCCCGCTGATCGAGATGGGCGCCCGCCGCACGCACGAGCTCGCGGCCGTCGCCGCCTCGCGCGCCGCGTACGTCGGCGGCTTCACCACCACGTCCGACCTGGCGGCCGGCTTCCGCTACGACATCCCCACGGTCGGCACGTCGGCCCACGCCTTCACCCTGCTGCACGACAACGAACGCGACGCCTTCCGGGCCCAGGTCGACTCGCTCGGCCCCGGCACGACCCTGCTCGTCGACACGTACGACGTGACCGAGGCCGTCCGTACCGCCGTCGAGGTGGCCGGGCCCGAGCTCGGCGCCGTGCGCATCGACTCCGGTGACCTGCTCCTGGTCGCGCACCGGGTGCGCGACCAGCTGGACGAGCTCGGCGCGACGAAGACGAAGATCGTCGTGACCTCCGACCTCGACGAGTACGCCATCGCCTCGCTCGCCGCGGCGCCCGTGGACGCGTACGGCGTGGGCACGCAGCTCGTCACCGGGTCCGGGCACCCGACCTGCTCGATGGTCTACAAACTGGTGGCCCGCGCCCACTCGGCGGACCCCAAGGCCCCGCTTGAGCCGGTGGCCAAGAAGTCGCTGGGCGCCAAGTCGTCGGTGGGCGGCCGCAAGTGGGCCGCCCGGCGGCCCGACGAGCACGGGGTCGCCGAGGCCGAGGTGATCGGCACGGGTGCGGTGCCCGTGGAGCTCGCCGACCACCAGCTCCTCGTCGAGCTGGTCAAGGGCGGTGAGGTGGTGGCGCGCGAGCCGCTGGACACCGTGCGCGACCGGCACGCGGCGGCGCGGGCGCGGCTTCCCCTGTCGGCCACGCAGCTGTCGAAGGGCGAGGCCGTCATTCCGACGGAATACATCTGATTGTGCGCCGGAGCGGAGAGAGGGCGCTCGAACGCCCTCTCCCGCATCGCGTGCGAAGTCTCTACGCTCGGTTCATCCGGCCGAGTCCCCCTCCCCCTCCCCGACCTCCCCCAACACCTACGAGCCTTGCCGAGCCGAAGGACACCCGATGCGCCGCGCCCTGATCGTCGTCGATGTGCAGAACGACTTCTGCGAGGGCGGCAGCCTCGCGGTCGCGGGGGGTGCCGACGTGGCCGCCGCGATCACCGAGCTGATCGGCCAGGCACCGGCGGGCTACCGGCACGTAGTGGCCACCCGTGACCACCACATCGAGCCGGGCGACCACTTCTCCGACCAGCCCGACTACGTCCGCTCCTGGCCGCCGCACTGCGTGGCGGGCACCGAGGGGACGGGGTTCCACCCGAATTTCGCGCCGGTCGTGGCGTCCGGGGCCATCGACGCGGTGTTCGACAAGGGTGCGTACTCCGCCGCCTACAGCGGCTTCGAGGGGGCCGACGAGAACGGCGTGTCGCTGGCCGACTGGCTGCGGGACCGGAAGATCACCGAGCTGGACGTGGTGGGGCTCGCCACCGACCACTGTGTGCGCGCCACGGCGCTGGACGCGGTCCGGGAGGGCTTCGCCACGACGGTCCTGCTCGACCTGACCGCCGGGGTGTCCGAGAAGTCCACCGAGCGGGCCATCGAGGAGCTGCGGGCGGCCGGGGTCGAGCTGACCGGGAAGCCGGTCGTCTAGCCCCGCGGTCCCCCGCTCACACCTCGGAAGGCCTGACGCCCGGTCTCTGGCGCTTGAGGGCCCTGATGGGATGCCACAGCTCGGCCGCGCCGTCCGGCGCCGTACGCCATATCAGGCCGTCCGGGTGGTGCAGCACCGCCGTGATCTCGTCCGGCGTGGGCGGCTCCGCGTTGCCCCGCAGATAGACGGCTCGCATGCCCAGGTTCCGAAGCCGTGTCAGCGCCCTCGCGCGGTTCACCGCGTGGACGATCATCCGGACGTTGCCGCCGCCCATGACCGGGCTCGGCAGGGTCAGAGCCACCACCACGCTGCCGTTCGGCAGCTTGCTGAAACCTCCTGCGGACATGGCTGGTCACACCCCCGTGAGACGTCGCACGAGGCCCAGGTCCGATACAGCCGAGCCCCGTGTCAATAAGAAATCCACAGGACGCACCTAAACACGATCGGCCGCCGCCCGCTAGAGGGCGACGACCGATCATGTCTTGACCTGCGGAAACGCTAATTACTTCTTGGAGGGGCCGACCTGGACCGTGATCGAGGAGCCATCCTTCGGCTGCTTGATGATCTTGATCTGGGTGTTGGTGTCAGTGACCTTGACACTTCCCGTGCCGTTCTCCTTGTACCAGTAGGTGCCCTTGTGGTCGTCGAAGACCGGGACACCCTTCTGGGACTTGATCTTCAGCGCGACGTCCGCGTTGTGGAGCGTGAACTTGTCCGTCGCGAACTTGCTGAAGGGCGCGTCGAACGGCTGGATCTTGTTGCGGAGGAGCGTGCCGTCCTTCCACTTCAGCGGCTTGGCGTGCGCGTCCACCGGCAGGATCAGGCCCTGGCCGGGGTGCGCGCTGGTGTTGTTGTCCTTCTGCGAGGTGTCCCACTGCCAGACCATGAGGCCGGTCTGGTACGGGTAGTGCTCCACCCAGTCCGGACGCGACGCGGAGAAACCGAAGTTGTACGGGCCGACCTTGAGGGTCTTGTCGTACGACACGTACTGGCGGTTCTCGGCGAGGTAGTACTGGTCGTAGTTCTTGGTGAAGGACTCGCCGATGCGCGAAAAGCCCTTCGCCGTCCAGCCGTTGTCGTCGCCCTCGGCGCCGTCCTCGAAGACCTTGGCGCCGTCCGCGGTGACCGCGAGCGCGTCGGCCGCGAAGCCCTTGCCGCCCGCGCCGCCGTCCGTCGAGTAACGGAAACGGACGTCGATCTTCTTGCCGGCGTACGCGTCGAGCGGGAACGCGAGCTTCTTGTACGCACCCGAGACACCGGTCAACGCGGGCTTGTCACCGGCGTCGCGCGTGATGGGCTTGCCGTCGGCAGTGCCGTCCACGGGCGTCCAGTTGGCGCCGCCGTCCGTCGACACCTCGGTGTAGAGGTAGTCGTAGTTGGCCTCGATGTCCCACCAACCGTCGAGCGTGAGCTCGGCCTTGGACTTGCCGGTCAGGTCGACCGGGCGCGTCAGGGTGTTCTTGAGGTCGTCGCCCTGGTCGCTCCACCACTGCTTGGAGCCCTCGGTGGGCTTGGTGACCTTGGTGGTGACGGCCTTCTTCGGCAGGTCGACGACGAGCGCCTGGCGGTGCCGGGTGTTGTACTCCGAGACGCCCAGCTTGTGCTCGGACGTCGTCGCGGCCTTGGCCTTGGCGTAGTCGAGCCAGCCCAGCTGGAACTTGTCCCAGGCGGTCATGTCGCCGGGCAGGTCACCGATGGCGTCCTTGCCGGTGCCGAGCCAGGAACCGGCCGACATCAGCGACCAGAAACCGACCGAGTTCTCGCCCTTGCCCGAGGTGTCGTACAGGTCGGGCAGGCCCAGGTCGTGGCCGTACTCGTGGGCGAAGACGCCGAGGCCGCCGTTCTCCGGCTGCATCGTGTAGTCGCCGACCCAGATGCCGGAGTCACCGATCTGCGTGCCGCCGGCCTTGTTGTTGCCGGGGCCGGTGTTGCCCGCGTCGTTGCCGTACGCGTACCAGCGGTGCGCCCACAGGGCGTTCTCGCCCTCGGCGCCGCCGCCGGCCGACTCGTCCTCGCCCGCGTGCACGAGCTGGAAGTGGTCGATGTAGCCGTCCGGCTCGTTGAAGTTGCCGTCGCCGTCGAAGTCGTAACGGTCCCAGAGGTCGTACTTGGCGAGGTCCGCCTTGATCTGGGCGTCCGTGCGGCCCTGGGCCTTCTGGTCCTTGGTCCAGGCGGTGACGCCGTCCTTGACCGCGTCCCAGACGTTCGGGCAGTTGGTGTCGCCGCAGTAGTTCGAGCCGTAACGCGCCTCGTTGTAGTCGACCTTGACCCAGTCGGAGACCTCACCGTCGACCGAGTAACGGCCGGACGAGGTCTTCTCGTAGTAGGTCTTCAGGGACTCCTTCTTCTTGCCCGTGGAGTCCTTGCCCTCACCGAAGTAGAGGTCCTGGAAGTGCTTCTTGTTGTAGTCCTTCTGCCAGGCCGTGCTGTTGTCCTTCGCACGGTCCGGCTTCGCTATCTTGTTGTGCGCCGGGCCGGGCTTGCCGCCGTACTTCTTGACCGGCGCCTCAGGACCGTCCGGACCGTCGGGGTCGTACATGGTGGTGTCGTCCACCTTGTCCCCGAACTCGACCAGGATCGTGAAGATCTTGTCGGTCTTCTCCCGGCCCAGCTCGACGTACTTCTTGTCGTCGAGCTTCACGACCTGGGAGCCGCCGCGCTTCTGGACCTTGGCGTCGCCCTTGACGAGCTGCTGAAGGGCCGCCTGCCGCTCCTGGGCCTGCTGCTTGCTGAAGGGCCCGTCGAGGTCGTGGTCGACCTGCGCCTTGGTCCTGCCCGGGTCCTGCCGGTCGATGGCGGGAGCTCCGGTCGGCCCGCTGTCGGCCGATGCGGCGGCTGCCGAGAACGTGGCGGCTGCCGTGGCCATCGCCACGGCAGCCGCGGTGGCTCTGAACGTCCGTCTTCTGACTGTCACTTGATGCTGTCCTCCCCCGCGTCCGCGCGAAGGCGGGCCGAAGTCCCGGTCGGAGGAGGTCCGCGCGCGATACGCGTCACAAGTGACGACATTGGACCGGAGATACGAAAGAAAAGACAGACCTTGACTTGAACAGGCCAAGTACACTATGCAGGCCCGTGGATCCGCTATCCGGACATGTGCGCCCGCCCGTAGGCATGGTCAACAGGCGCGTCCCACCGTCCACTTGGTGGACGTCATGAACCCGTGCGCCCCCTGTGCTGCCGCACCGTGGGTTAGGTCACGCTTACCGCCCGTTCCCGTCGGGCATGCAGCGGAATAGAGTCAATCGACGGTGCTCTACAGCGTGAGGCGGCACTTCTCAAGTCGGCGCAGCCGAGCACCCTTTGATTCGTATACAGCTTCACATTGGGCTCGACCACCCCCGCATCCGCTGTCCCGAGGACGGATTACGCCATGCCTCGTCCCATGCCGCTGCCTCGTCCCACCCCTGCTCAGGTCACCTACGGCACGCTGACGGTCATCTTCTCGACGCTCGCCATGCTGCTGCTCTCCCAGACGAGTTCGGGGGTCGGCGTCGCGGTGATAGCCGTTGCCGCGCTCGGCCTCGGGTTACTGGTGGCCATGACGGTGCCCCAGCCGAAACCCGCGGCCTCACCGGCCGCACGCGTCGCTCCCGCCACCCGGACCACCGACGAGCGCGTCCCGGCCCAGCGGGCCTCCGCTCCCGTACTGGCCGAGTCCGTACGTGAGCCGGCGGGCCCGTGAGGAACACGAGCCCGCCGGAACTGCCGCTTCTGCTGCCGCACCTGTTGCCGCCGCGGTAGCCGTTTCCTTCGCCGTCAGCCGGTCACCGACACCGGTCGCCGTCAGCCGGTGCTGACCACCACCGTCTTGGCCGCCTTGTCGTGCAGGCCCTGCTTGTAGGGCTTGTCGAAGAAGCTCCAGCCGCCGCAGATCGCCGTCCAGATGCAGGCGCAGCAGAACGCGAACGGCAGCCAGAGGACGGCCGCGCGGACGAGCGCGGTCTGCAGGGTGGGGGTCGCCCCGTCGTTGAGGTTCGCGACCCGCAGCCCCAGCCACTTCTTGCCCAGGGTCTGGCCCGTCCTGGAGATCATGAAGCTGTCGTACGCGATGTAGAGCACGGCGGCGAGCAGCGACTGCCCGAAGCTCTTGCCGTACTGGACCTTGTCCGGGTCCACGTCGAACTCGTTCGTGCCGAAGCCCCAGGAGAGCAGCCAGACGACCACCCCGACGAGGATCATGTCGAGGATGCGGGCGAGCACCCGCTTGCCGCTCTCCGCCAGGGGCGGCATACCGGCGAGGGGGTCGTTCCCCCCGCCATACGCACCTCCGCCGCCGCTCCCCCCGTAGGGATCTCCACCGCCGCCGTACGGCGGGGGCGGCGGCGGTGTGCCATACGGAGAGCCGCCGCCGGGCGGGGGCGTGTCGTACGGAGAGCCGCCGCTGCCTTGCGGGGGCTGCTTCTTGAAGGGGTCGTTGTCGTCGTCGGGGGGCGGCGGGTACTGCGGCGGTTCGGTGCTCATGGGCCGAGTCGACCGCGAGTGCGCCGGGGGCGCATCCGGCGAGCGGCTGTCCGGGTTAAGCCCCTCGCGCAAACGTCCTCGAACGTGTGCGGGGGCCCTAGCCGGCCACGAACGTTCCCGCGGCCTTGTCGTGCCAGCACTGGCGCCACGGCCGGTCGAACAGCCCCCACAGCACGCCGACGACTCCGATCAGCAGGACTCCCGGCACCACGTAGACGAGCCACCGCTTCAGCGCCGACCCGAACGTCGGCGTCTCGTGCTCCTCCATGTCGCGCACCTGGATCCCCAGCACCTTCTTGCCGAGCGTCCGCCCCCACTTGGCCGTGGGCAGTACCTCGTAGATGACGCCGAAGAGGAGCAGCACGGCAAGGACCATGCCCAGGTACCCCGCCGTGGTGCCGTCGAGCAGCCACACCGTGACCTTCTCGCCGGACATCTTCGCCGCGTCGATCTTGCTGTCGACGTGGTCGGCGGCCTTCGTGCCGAGCGGCAGCGCAGCGGCCCCCGTCACGGCCACCAGGACGATGGTGTCGATGAACCGCGCGGCGAACCGCTTGCCGAGCCCCGCGGGCCGCCCCGCGGCCTGGCTCTGCGCCATCGCGAGGAACGGATCGCTGGCCACCGGCTTCCACGGCACGACGGGCTGCTGCCCGTCCCCCTCGGCGAGCTGGTGCACCTGCTGCGCCCACGAGGGCGAGCCGCCACCGGGCCCCGACGTCACGGGCGAGGCCGCGCCACCGGGCGCACCGCCCTGCTGCGGGACGGTGGGCTGGACGGGGGCGGGCGCGGGTGCCGGCGCGGGCGCAGGGGCCGGAGCAGGGGTGGGGGCGGCGGCCTGGGGTGGTACGGCGGCCTGCGGGGGCGCCGGGGCCTGCGCCGCCGCGCCGGACGACTTCGGGCGCAGCGCCCGGATCGCCATGGTGCCTTCGGTGGCGGGCGGGGCCGCGGCGGGCCGCACCGGCCCCGCGGGCCTGCGGAATGTCACGGTGCCCTCGGTGGAGGGCTGCTCCTGCTTCTCCTGCTTCTCCTGCTTCTCGCGCCTCTCCTGCTTCGGCGGAGTGCCTGACGTGCCCGGCTTGATCGCCCGGATCTGCACCGTGCCGGGCCCGTTGGCCTCCGGAGCAGGGGACGAGACAGAGGGGGAAGCAGAAGGGGCGGCGGAGGCGGCGGGAGGGGTTTCCGCCGGGGTCGGGCCGCTCGGCGTGCGCGGGTCCCGCGGGTCCCTCGGCTCTGCGGCCCCCGAAGCGCTCCGCTGCTCGGGCCCGCCCCAGGAGATCCGGCGCTCCTGCTCGCCGCCGAGCCCCGCCTGCCGGGCCGCGTCCGCCTGCCACGCGGAGGCGGGCTCGGGCCTCGACCCGTGCTGCGAGACATCGGCATCGGCCGCGCCGCCCGACGGCTCCGACGACGGCATGGGCTCCTCGTCGAAGAAGTGCGGCCCGGTCTCCTCCGTGGGCAGCGGCGCCGCCGCTCCCGCACCCGCTCCCCCGCCCGCGCCCGGAGGCGTGGGGAGCGATTCGCCGTCGGTCGGGGCGGGACGGCTGGTCCCGGGCACCCAGGCCGCGCCGTTCCAGTACCGGACATATCCGGGAATGGACGGATCGGGGTAGTAGCCTTCGCGGGGCCTGTCGTCGCCTGGGGCCGGAGTTGGGGCGCTCATGTCCGTCGTCCCGTATCTGCTCGGGGGTCTTTTTGAGGCTCCACATCTATCAGACCCTTGCGCCCGCCTGTGCGGCTCCTGCCCTACAGACCACTTTCCGGGCACAGTTCGGCCTCGTACGGAAAAACTTTCCGGAACCCGCGTAATGCTTCGCACCCATCCCGCTCTCTCCTTGCACGGGCCCGCTCCAGGGCCCAGGACAAGGAAGGAACAGCACCGACATGCACACCGTGGTGGAACGCGAGCTTGAGCTCAATCTCGTCCTCTCTCCGGAACGCGCGATCCCCGTTCCGGCCCGCCTCACCTACCGCACCGACGATCCCTACGCCGTCCACATCGCCTTTCACATCGGCTCCGAGCACCCCGTGAACTGGACGTTCGCCCGCGAGCTGCTGGTCGAGGGGGTGTTCAGGCCCTGCGGGCACGGCGACGTCCGGGTCTGGCCGACCAAGGTCGAGGGGCGCAGCGTCGTCCTGATGGCGCTGAGTTCACCCGACGGTGACGCCCTCCTGGAGGCCCCGGCGCCCGCCGTGTCCGCCTGGCTCGAGCGCACGCTGCGGGTGGTCCCTCCGGGCTCTGAGGCTGAGCGGCTCGGCATCGACGACGGCCTCGCCGAGCTGCTCACCCCCACCACGGGCCGCGCCGACGACCTGTGGCTGCGTGACCCCTGGCCCTCGGACGAGTCCAAGGACGGTGAGTGAGCTCCGCGGCCACGGGGGCGATCGCGGAGACAAGGTACGGAGCCCGGGGCACGCCGTGCCGGGCGCCGGGTCAGAACAGCTTGCCGGGATTGAGGAGGGAGAGCGGATCGAACGCCGCCTTGATGGCGCGCTGCATCTCCACGCCCACCGGGCCGATCTCGCGCGCCAGCCACTCCTTCTTGAGGACGCCGACGCCGTGCTCGCCGGTGATCGTGCCGCCGAGTTCCAGGCCGAGCGCCATGATCTCGTCGAAGGACTCACGGGCGCGGCGGCCCTCGTCGGCGTCCGCCGCGTCGAAGCAGACGGTGGGGTGGGTGTTGCCGTCGCCCGCGTGCGCGCAGACCCCGATCGTGAGGCCGTACTTATCGGCGATGCGGTCGACGCCCTCCAGCATGTCGGCGAGCCTGGAGCGTGGCACGCACACGTCGTCGATCATCGTCGTGCCCTTGACGGCTTCGAGCGCGGTGAGTGACAACCGCCGTGCCTGGAGCAGCAGTTCGGACTCCGCCGCGTCCTCGGCCGGTACCACCTGGGTGGCGCCCGCGGCCTCGCAGAGCGCGCCGACGGCCGCGAGGTCCGCGGCGGGGTCCGCGGTGTCGAAGGCGGCGAGGAGCAGCGCCTCGGTGGTCTCCGGCAGACCCATGTGGGCCAGCGCGTTCACGGCCCTGATGGTCGTACGGTCCATGAGTTCAAGGAGTGAGGGGACGTGCCCGCCCTCCATGATCTTGCATACGGCGTCGCAGGCGGCCTTCGCCGAGCCGAACTCGGCGGCCAGGACGAGCTGTTGGGGCGGCTGCGGCTTCAGGGCGAGGGTCGCGCCGACGACGATGCCGAGGCTGCCCTCGGAGCCGACGAAGAGGCGCGTGAGGTCGTAGCCCGCGACGCCCTTGGCCGTGCGCCGTCCGGTGCTCATGAGCCGTCCGTCGGCGAGGACGACGTCGAGGCCGAGCACGTACTCCGCCGTCACGCCGTACTTCACGCAGCACAGGCCGCCCGATGCGGTGCCGATGTTCCCGCCGATGGTGCAGGTCTCCCAACTGGACGGGTCCGGCGGGTAGTAGAGACCTTGTTCGTTCACGGCCCGGGAGAGCGTGGCGTTGACGACGCCCGGCTCGACGACCGCGATGCGGTCGACGGGGTTGATCTCCAGGATGCGGTCCATCTTGACCAGGGACAGCACGATGCAGCCCTCGGTGGCGTTCGCGCCGCCCGACAGGCCCGTGCGGGCACCCTGCGGGACCACCGGGACGCGTAGCTCGGTCGCCGTGCGCATGACGTGCTGGACCTGTTCGACGGTGCGGGGCATGACGACGACGGCCGGGGTGCCCGCGTCGCAGAAGCTCGCCATGTCGTTCGCGTACGCGGACGTGATGTCGGGGTCCGTGAGGACGGCGTCGCCGGGGAGGGCGTCGTTACCGCCACAGAGGAGTTCGATGAGTGTGCGGCTCATGATCACAGCCTCGCACCCGGGGCCATCGGTGTGAACCCGTGTGCGACGCCCGTCCGTATGCCGGGGTGTGCTCTTCGTATTGACGCACAGTGAGCGCCATGGAGATCGAGACCGGGTCCGAGTCCGTGACCCAGAAGGAACAGCGCCCGCCTCCCTCGCCTGCCCTCGCGTCCGGGTCGACGCCCGTGTCGGCGTCGGCCGTCTGGAGCGAGTCGCCGCGGGGTGCGCGCCGCTCCCCTTCCCTGCGGCGGGTGCTTGCCGCCTCCGTCGCCGGGTGTGTGGTGCTCGGGGGTGCGGTGGTGGTGCTGCGGCCCGACGCGGGCGGGAAGGCGGCGCCGCCCGCCCTGGGGCCGGCCGGGCGGGCGATGGCGGCGGCGGGCGCCGGGGTGCCGGCGGCGCTGCCCGACCTCACCGTGCTGATCGGGGAACGGGAGGCGCATCTGCGCAAGCATCCCGGGGACGACGAGTCGTGGGCGGTGCTCGGGGCCGCCTACGTCGAGCGGGGCCTTCGGACCGCGGACTCCGCGTACTACCCCAGGGCGGAGGACGCGCTGCGTACGTCCCTGAAGACGCGGCCGGAGGGAAACGCGCAGGCGCTGACGGGCATGGCGGCGCTCGCGAACGCGCGGCACGACTTCCGCGGGGCGAAGAAGTGGGCCGAGAGCGCGGTCGAGCAGGCGCCCAAGCGGTGGTCGGCGTATCCCGTCCTGATCGACGCGTACAGCGGTCTGGGTGACGCGAAGGGCGTGGGGAAGGCCCTGGACACACTCAAGGAGCTGAACTCGGGCACGTCCGTGATGGCGCGGTCCGGGCAGGTCTACCGGGACCGCGGCTGGCGCGAGGACGCGGCCTCGAAGCTGATGGACGCGGCGGCGCTCGCGGAGGGGTCCGCGGAGAAGGCGGCGTGCCTGTACCGGGTGGGCGAGCTGGCGTGGGAGCGGGGCGAGCCGACGGAGGCCCTGCGCTACTACGACGCGGCGCTGCGCTCGGACCCCGACCACCACCCGTCCCTCGCCGGGAAGGGCCGTGCGCTGGCGGCACTCGGCCGTACGTCGGAGGCCCTCCGCTCCTACCAGAGCGCGCTCCTCAGGCAGCCCGCCCCGGAGTACGCCCTCGCCCTTGGCGAGTTGTACGAGTCGCTGCGGCTGGCACCGGCCGCCCGGGCGCAGTACGACGTGCTGCGGGCCCGGGTGAAGCAGGAGGGGGTCAACGGCGTCAACGACGAACGGATCCTCGGCCTGTTCGAGGCGGACCACGGGGACGCGGACGCGGCGGTGGGCCGCCTCCGGGCGGAGTTCAAGCGGCACGGGAGTCCGGAGGCGGCGGATGCGCTGGGCTGGGCGTTGCACCGGGCCGGTGAGGACGAGGAGGCGCTGAAGTACGCGACCCGGGCTACGGACAAGGGCCCGCGGCTGGCCGCGTTCTCCTACCACCGGGGTGAGATCGAGCGTGACCTGGAGCGGTACGGGGCTGCTCGCCGGCACATCGGCGAGGCTCTCCTGCTCAACCCCTACTTCTCCCCGCTCCTGGCCCCGAAGGCGCGCAAGGCGCTGGACTCCCTGGGCGACCCCCCGGAGGGCGGACCCGCCGAAATGTACGCCGCGAAACCCCCCGAGCCCCCAACACCCCCTCCCACCACATCCCGCCCCACCCCCAAACCACCGGCACCCCGAAGCGGAACATCAACATCCCAAAATTCCTGACCCCGTCCCGGCGCTCCGCGCCGGACCTCCCCCACCCACCCACCCGATCACCCCGCAGCACAGGAGTACGGGTAGGACCACCGTGCTGGCGGGCGGGACGCGGATCCCGCTGCGGGGCAAACGGGTGAACGGGCGGGCGGGACAGGGGCGACCCGATGACCGCCGCAGACAACCGCCCGGCGGGGGCCGACACGCCCAGGAGCACACTGCCGGGCAAACGGGCGGGTGGACGGGAAAGATCCGGCGCGAAGCGGCGGGAGAGGGGCGACCCGATGACCGCCGCAGACAACCGCCCGGCGGGGCCCGTCACGTCCAGGAGCGCGCTGCGGGGCAAACGGGCGGGTGGGTGGGGGACTTCCGGCGCGAAGCGGCGGGACAGGAACAGCCCGATGGCCGCCGCAGGCAACCGACGGGCGAGGCCCGTCACGTCAGGGTCGCGCTGCCGGGTGAACGGGCGGGTGGGTGGGGGGCATCCGGCGCGAAGCGGCGGGGCAGGGGGCACGCCGCGGAGTGGGCGGAAGGGCCCCGCAGGCGGGGACTACAGCGCGGCTGTGCCGATCAAGGCGTTCCGGGTCACCAGGGCGGCGAGGTCCGCCTCCGGGAGGGATTCCGTGCCGGGAGGACGGCGGGGCAGGACCATGTAGCGGGTCTCCGCACTGGAGTCCCAGACCGTGACCTCCGTGTCCGGGGCCAGGGAGAGCCCGAACTCCGCCAGCACCGCCCGCGGCTCCCGCACCACCCGCGACCGGTACGCCTCGCTCTTGTACCAGCTGGGCGAAGGCCCGAGCAGCCGTACCGGATAGCAGGAGCAGAGCGTGCAGACGATGACGTTGTGCGTGCGGGCGGAGTTCTCCACCACCCGCAGACGCTGCGGCTGGACCCCGCCCGCCGCGTAACCCAGCTCCGCCACGGCAGCCGTACCGTCCGCAAGGAGGCGGTCCTTGAACGCGGGGTCCGTCCAAGCCCGCGCCACCACCCGCGCCCCGTTCACCGGGGAGGACCCCGCGAGGAACGCGTCGAGAGCCTCGTCGAGGACCGCCCCGGCGACGATCCCTCGCTCCTCCAACAGAGCCTCCAGGCCGCGTACTTGGCGGGAGATCGCCGCATCCGAGTGCGTACCGGACATCAGTTGCCCTCCGCTTCCGAGTAACTCTCCGGGGCCGAGCAGCTCTCCGGTTCCAGGTAGCTCTCCCACAGTTCCAGCACCACCCCGTGCTCCCCCTCACCCCACAGCTCCCGCGCCGCGAACCGCACCGCGTAGACCTGTTCCACCGGCGCGTCCCCCCGCCCCTGCGAGCTGACGTCCGCCAGCGGATGGCGGCCCTCGGGTTCGATCACCACACCCCGCTTGCCACGGGCGTACCGCGGCAGGCGGGTGTGGTGCGGCGGGTCGTGGTGGACGGTGCGGACGCGGGCGCCCGCGGCGAACCGGTCGTCAGACGAGGGCATCCAGCTCACCCGCCGTCACGACACCCTTGCGCACGAGCAGCACCCGGATCGCGTGGAACCACCGCTCGTAGTACGAAGCCGCCAGGTACTCACCCGGCGGCATCGTCTCCACGGCATCCCTGAACTCGTCCAGGTTGTAGACGCCCTCACGCACCAGCGCACTGTTGAGCGCGAAGACCCGCGCCTCCCAGTCCGCGTGGAAGGGCTCCGTGTCGTCGGTGGTGTCGATGGGCCCGAAGCCCGTCATCCCGCCGACGTCGTTGATCCTGGCCATGCCCGCACTCTAACCAGCGAGCGCCCGAAGCGGACCAGAAACAGAGCCCCTCGGAGCTTTCCCGGAGCCCCTCAGAGGTTGCCCCGCTTCTCCTGCTCCCGCTCGATCGCCTCGAACAGCGCCTTGAAGTTGCCCTTGCCGAAGCCCATCGAGCCGTGCCGCTCGATCATCTCGAAGAAGACCGTCGGGCGGTCCTGGACCGGCTTGGTGAAGATCTGCAGGAGGTAGCCGTCCTCGTCACGGTCGACCAGGATCTTCAGCTCGCGCAGGGTGTCGACGGGGACGCGCGTCTCGCCCGCCCACTCCCCCAGCGTGTCGTAGTACGAGTCCGGGGTGTCCAGGAACTGGACTCCGGCCGCGCGCATGGTGCGTACGGACTCCACGATGTCGTTCGTGGCGAGCGCGATGTGCTGGACTCCCGCGCCGCCGTAGAACTCGAGGTACTCGTCGATCTGGGACTTCTTCTTGGCGATGGCCGGCTCGTTGATGGGGAACTTCACCTTGAGGGTGCCGTCCGCGACCACCTTCGACATCAGCGCGCTGTACTCGGTCGCGATGTCGTCGCCCACGAACTCCTTCATGTTCGTGAAGCCCATGACCTTGTTGTAGAAGGCGACCCACTCGTTCATCTTGCCGAGCTCGACGTTGCCGACGCAGTGGTCGATCGCCTGGAAGGTGCGCTTGGCGGGCGGCTCGACGATCGGCGAGGCGGCCCTGAAGCCGGGCAGGTAGGGGCCGTCGTAGCCGCTGCGGTCGACGAGCGTGTGGCGGGTCTTGCCGTACGTGGCGATGGCGGCGAGGACGACCGTGCCGTTCTCGTCCTTGACCTCGTAGGGCTCGGTGATGCCGCGGGCGCCGTGCTCGACGGCGTACGCGTACGCGGCGCGCGCGTCCGGCACCTCGATGGCGAGGTCGACGACGCCGTCGCCGTGCTCGGCGACGTGACCCTCGATGAACTGGCCCCAGTCCGTGGAGGCCTTGATGACGGAGGTGAGCACGAAGCGGGCCGCGCCGCTGGTGAGGACGTACGAGGCGGTCTCACGGCTGCCGGTCTCCGGTCCCGCGTACGCCACGAGTTTCATGCCGAAGGCCGTGGAGTAGTAGTGGGCCGCCTGTTTGGCGTTGCCCACGGCGAAGACGACCGCGTCCATCCCCTTGACCGGGAAGGGATCTGCCTCGCGCGCGGTGTGGGGGGTGGTGGCCGTGTGCTGGGTGTTCGCGGTAGCTGCCATGTCCGCAGGCTCCCGCCGTATCGCAAGGTGCGCAATAGTTTGCGTATTCAGTGGGCAATCTGCATAGCCGTAGGCCAGGATGGGCGGGCTATCTGTACATGATGACCACCTCGGGAGCGGAGCTGAGCGCACCATGACGATCGATCATCTGGACGGCAGGCTCATCGTGCTTCTCGCCCGCGAACCCCGCATCGGCGTCCTGGAGGCGTCCCGCCGGCTCGGTGTGGCGCGGGGGACCGTGCAGGCCCGGATGGACCGCCTTCAGTCGAACGGAGTCATCCGCGGCTTCGGCCCGGAGGTCGACCCGGCGGCCCTGGGCTACCCCGTCACCGCCTTCGCCACGCTGGAGATCAAACAGGGCCAGGGCGCCGACGTACGGGCACATTTGGCGACCGTCGCCGAGGTGCTCGAACTGCACACCATCACCGGCCACGGGGACATGCTGTGCCGTCTCGTGGCCCGTTCGAACGCGGATCTCCAACGTGTGATCGACCGGGTCGTGGGTTTTGATGGCATCGTCCGGGCCTCCACGGCGATCGTCATGGAGAACCCTGTTCCGCTGCGGATCATCCCGCTGGTCGAACAGGCGTCAGAAGACACCTGACGCGGGTAGATAGGAGAGCGAACGGCCGAACAGACCCAGCTCCACAGGGCCGCACGACGCAGCACGCACGCGGGCGACGGGAGACTCCCGGCGCCGTCTGAACCGCGCCTGGGCAGGTGAGCAGTTCAGTGAACTTCTGGGACTACCTCGGCAACCGCCACCAGCAGTTGCTGACGGACGCGTACCAGCACGCCAGCGCAGTCTTCCAGTGCATGGTCGTGGCGACCGTCATCGGAGTACTGATCGGCGTCATCACGTACCGCAGCGAGTGGGCAGGCAACCTGGCCACGACCGCGACCTCCACCATCCTGACCATCCCGTCGCTCGCCATGATCGGTCTGCTGATTCCCGTCGTGGGCCTGGGCGTCGCCCCGACGGTCATCGCCCTGACCCTCTACGGCCTGCTCCCCATCGTGCGCAACGCCATCGTCGGCCTGCGCGGCGTCGACCCCTCGCTGGTCGACGCGGCGAAGGGCATCGGGATGTCGCGCGCCGCACGCCTCGTCAGGGTGGAGCTGCCGCTCGCCTGGCCGCCGATCCTGACCGGCATCCGCGTCTCCACGCAGATGCTGATGGGCATCGCGGCCATCGCCGCGTACGCGTCGGGTCCGGGTCTCGGCAACGAGATCTTCCGCGGCATCGGCTCGCTCGGCAGCAAGAACGCACTCAACCAGGTGCTCGCGGGCACGCTCGGCATCATCATCCTGGCCCTGCTCTTCGACGCCGCGTACGTCCTGATCGGCCGCCTGACCATTTCGAGGGGTATCCGTGTCTGAGACCACCGCGACTTCCACCGACGGGGCGACGGCCGGGGGCGCGGCGGCCCCGAACGCCACCACGGGCGCGACGATCGAGCTGGAGAACCTCACCAAGCGGTACGCGGGCAGCGGCGACCCCGCGGTGGACAGCGTCAGCATGGAGATCAAGGCGGGCGAGATCGTCATCCTCGTCGGCCCTTCGGGCTGCGGTAAGTCGACCACGCTGAAGATGATCAACCGGCTCATCGAGCCGACCAGCGGCCGCATCCGCATCGGCGGCGAGGACGTCACCGACATGGACCCGGTGAAGCTGCGCCGGAAGATCGGCTACGCGATCCAGTCGTCCGGGCTCTTCCCGCACATGACGGTCGCCCAGAACATCGCCCTCGTGCCGAGGATGATCGGCTGGGGGAAGACGAAGATCAAGTCCCGGGTCGAGGAGATGCTCGACCTAGTCGGGCTCGACCCGGCCGAGTTCCACGGCCGCTATCCCCGCCAGCTCTCCGGCGGCCAGCAGCAACGCGTGGGCGTGGCACGGGCGTTGGCGGCCGACCCACCCGTCCTCCTGATGGACGAGCCGTTCGGCGCGGTCGACCCGATCACCCGCGACCACCTCCAGGACGAGCTGATCCGGCTCCAGCACGAGCTGCACAAGACGATCGTCTTCGTCACGCACGACTTCGACGAGGCCATCAAGCTCGGCGACCGCATCGCGGTCCTGCGGGAGCGCTCGCACATCGCGCAGTTCGACACCCCGGAAGCCATCCTGACCAACCCGGCGGACGACTTCGTCTCCGGTTTCGTGGGCGCGGGCGCGGCCCTCAAGCGGCTCAACCTCACCCGCGTACGCGACGTGGAGATCGCCGACTTCGCGACGGTGACCGTCGACGACCCGCTCCAGGACATCTTCGACCGGCTGCGGGCCAGCGGCACGAACGAACTGCTGCTCCTCGACAAGCGCGGCCGCCCCTACAAGTGGCTGCGGCGCGGTGACCTGATGCGCGCCAAGGGCTCGCTGGCCCGCGCCGGCACGCTCGTCCACGACACGGTCACCCGTGACGCCACCCTGCGTGACGCGCTCGAAGCGGTGCTCACGGACAACGCGGGGCGGGTCGCGGTCACCGGGCGGCGCGGCGAGTACACCGGCGTGGTGGACATGGAGACGCTGATGAACTCCGTGCACGAGATGCTGGAGGCCGACCGGCTCGACGCGGTGGAGCACCAGCACGAACTGCAGGAACAGCGCGCCCTGTTGACCCACCACGAGCAGGAGGGCGACGGAGGGGCGGCGAAGGCGTGAGCGGCATCCCCGGGAGCAACCCCCGGATCCCCGACCGCACACCGGCCCCCGACGGCGGGCCCGGTCCACGGCCGGACGGCGAGCACGAGGTCAAGGGCCACCTCTTCCGCGACACGGGCGAGGCGGAGCCGGAGCCGCCGCCCTCGGCGGGGGCTGTGGCCACGGGCCGGGCGCGGCGGATCGGCTGGCAGAAGCTCACCGTCCTGCCCGCGTTCCTCGCCCTCATCCTGCTGCTCACCTGGTGGTGGTTCGAGCAGGCCGACCTGGACGCGATCAGCAAGAACGCCCTCGCGGACGGCAACGTCTGGCTCAGGCTCCGCCAGCACATCCAGCTGACGGTGATCTCCACCTTCTTCGTGCTGATCATCGCGATCCCGCTGGGCATCCTGCTGACCCGCAAGAAGCTCCGCAAGGCGGCGCCGGGCGCGATGGCCCTGGCGAACATCGGCCAGGCGACCCCGGCGATCGGCCTCCTCGCCCTCCTGGTGATCTGGATCGGCATCGGCGAGAAGGCGGCCCTGATCGGCATCATCATCTACGCCGTCCTGCCGGTCCTCTCCAACACGATCGCGGGCCTGAACGCCAACGACCCGACCCTCCTGGAGGCGGCGCGCGGCATCGGCATGTCGTCGTGGGGAGTCCTCGGCAAGGTCGAGCTCCCGCTGGCCGTGCCGCTGATCCTGGCGGGTGTGCGCACCGCGCTCGTGCTGAACGTCGGCACGGCGACGCTCGCCACCTTCGGCGGTGGCGGCGGGCTCGGCGACCTCATCACCACCGGGATCACCAACCAGCGGATGCCGGTGCTCATGCTCGGCTCGATCCTGACGATCGCGCTCGCGCTCCTGGTGGACTGGCTGGCCTCGCTGGCCGAACTGGTCCTGCGTCCGCGCGGGTTGGAGGTCGGCTCATGAGGCTCACGGTGCGTACGGCGGCGGTCGGCGTGGTGGGCGGTGCCCTGCTCGTGAGCTGCGGTCTCACCAGCGGCAGCCCGATGGTGGACGACGTGAAGCCGGGCACGATCGGCAAGGGCCAGCCCCTGAAGGGCGTCGACCTCACCGTCACGTCGAAGGAGTTCACCGAACAGCTGGTCCTCGGCGCGATCATGGGCATCGCCTTCGAGGCGGCGGGCGCGGACGTCCTCGACCGGACGGGCATCCAGGGCTCGATCGGCGCGCGCGAGGCGGTCAAGGGCGGTGACGCGGATGCCATGTACGAGTACACGGGCACCGCCTGGATCACGTACCTGGGCAACTCCGATCCCATCGACGACCCGCGGAAGCAGTGGGAGGCGGTGCGCAAGGCGGACGCGAAGAACGGCGTCAGCTGGCTGCCGCCCGCCGAGCTCAACAACACGTACGCGCTGGCCATCAATCAGAAGAACGAGGCCAAGTACAAGCCCAAGACGCTCTCCGACGTGGCGGCCCTGTCGAAGAAGGACCCGAAGGCGGTCACGCTGTGCGTGGAGAGCGAGTTCTCCTCGCGCGAGGACGGTCTGCCGGGCATGCAGAAGGAGTACGGGATGAAGATCCCCAACTCCAGCATCACCAAGATGGACACCGGGATCATCTACACCCAGGTCTCCAAGGGGTCGTGCACGTTCGGCGAGGTCTTCACGACCGACGGCCGCATCAAGGCGATGAAGCTGTCGGTGATGGCGGACGACAAGCACTTCTTCCCCAACTACAACGTCGCCCCGGAGATCAACAGCAAGGCGCTCGATGAACACCCGAAGATCGCGGAGGTCCTGGACCCCATCACGAAGAAGCTGAACAACACGGTGGCCCAGGAGCTGAACTCCAAGGTGGATGTGGAGGGTCAGGATCCGCATGAGGTGGCGCTGGACTGGATGGTGCAGGAGGGCTTCGTGAAGGAGGGGTAGCGCCGCCGGGCGGGGCGCCATCCGGAGTCACGGCCTCCAGAAGTTACAAAGACTCCGTTGCAAAGAAGGTGTTGCAACGGAGTCTTTGCATGTCTACGGTTGAGCCATGACGGACGGCACGACGGAACCAGAACCCCACAAGGTCCACACCCTCACCCCGCACTCGCTGCGGGGACTCGCGCATCCGCTGCGCATGGCGCTGCTCAAGTCGCTGCGGAAGGGCGGTCCCGCCACCGCCTCCCAACTGGCCGCCCGCCTGGGCGAGTCCAGCGGCGCGACGAGCTATCACCTGCGCCAGCTCGCGGCGCACGGCTTCGTCGAGGACGCCCCCGGGCGGGGCAAGGGCCGCGAGCGGTGGTGGCAGGCGGCGCACCAGGGGACGCGCCTCGACGAGGGGCTCATGAACGACCCGGACCCCACGGTGCGCGGCGCGGTCAGCGTCTACCTCCACGAGGTCGCGACGTTCCACGCCGCCGAGGTCTCCACCTGGATCGGCACCCAGCACGACTGGTCCGCGGAGTGGATCGAGAGCTCCGACCTCAGCGACTACACCCTGCGCCTGACGCCCGAGCTCACCACCGAACTGGCCGGAAAGATCGACCGCCTCATCGAGAGCTACCGCGCACTGGCGGTCGATGAGGACACCCCGGGCTCCGCCAAGGTCCGCCTGCACACCCACGTCTTCCCGACGCACCCCACCGAGTGAGAGAGGCCCCGGCCATGCACCCAGACATCCACCTGCGCCTGCACCACACCCGCGCCGCCGAACTCCACCGCGCGGCACCCTTACCGCAGCGCCGTCCCCGGCTCCGTACTCAACTGGGCTGGACCATGGTCGAGTTGGGCCTGCGCCTGGTCAGCAGCTCGGGACCTTCCCGCCCCGGTCCAGGGCACGCAGCGCGTCGACCGTGCCCTTCAGTGTCGTGACCGGGATCAGCCGCAGGCCCTTCGGCAGCTCCGCCTGAGCGTCCGAGCACTCGTCCTCCGGGACCAGGAAGACGCTCGCGCCGTCCCGTTTGGCGGCCTGCGTCTTCATCGAGACACCGCCGACCGGGCCGACCTCGCCGCCGGCGGAGATGGTGCCGGTGCCCGCGATCTTCCGGCCGCCCGTGAGGTCGCCGCCGCTGCCGTTGCCGTCGATCAGGTCGATGATGCCGAGCGAGAGGAAGAGGCCCGCGCTGGGGCCGCCGATCTTGCCGAGGTCGACCTTCACCTTCACCTTGCCGGTGCCGTCCACGCCGTTCGCGGCGAGGTAGGAGAGCGCCGCCTTCGTGGCCGTGTCCTGCGATTCCCTCATGTCGCCGAGGTTGTGCTTCTCGACTTCCTTCACGTTGTTGCCCGTGGGGTACACCGAGTCCTTGGGCATCACGGAACGGTCCGTACGGAACCAGCCGTCCAGCACGTCGCCCAGGCTCGCGTCCATGTCGGGCCCCGTGGCCACGATCGTCGTCATGCGCAGCTGCCCCTTCGGCTCACGGGTGGGCGCCCCGGTGATCGTGATGACCGGCTTGCCCCCGCTCTCGCCGAGTACGTCCGCCGTCGTGCCCGGCTGGGCCACGGCGAACGGCAGCGGCGCGAGGCAGGCGACGGCGAGCAGGGCGACCACGGGGGCGGCACAGACGGCGAGGGCCTTGGGGCGCGTGAGGCGAGAGAGGGAGAACACGGGATCAATCTAACGTGACCGGTTCCGTGACCGGATCAGCGGACAGGGCTCACCGCAAGGCGTCGGCGACCTCCCGGGCCGCGTCCACCACCCGTGGGCCCACCCGCTCCGGCACGGAGTCCGACAGCATGACGACCCCCACGCTCCCCTCGATCCCGGTGACCCCCACCAGCGGGGCGGCGGCCCCGCTCGCGCCGGCCTCCAGCTCGCCGTGGGTCAGCGCGTAGCCGGGGTCGGTGGCGAGCCCCTGCCGGGCGGCGAGGATGGCGCGGCCCGCGGCGCCCCGGTCGAGGGGGTGCCGGAAGCCGGTCCGGTAGGCGACGTGGTAATCCGTCCAGGTCGGCTCGACGACGGCCACGGCGAGGGCCTCGGTGCCGTCGACCAGCGTCAGATGCGCGGTGGCCCCTATGTCCTCGGCGAGGGAACGGAGAGCGGGCAGCGCGGCCTCACGCACCAGCGGATGCACCTGGCGGCCCAGGCGGAGCACCCCGAGGCCGACCCTGGCCCGGCCGCCGAGGTCACGGCGGACCAGGGCATGCTGCTCCAGCGTGGCGAGGAGGCGGTACACCACGGTGCGGTTCACACCGAGCTTGTTGGACAGCTCGGTGACGGTGAGCCCGTGATCGGTGTCGGCCAACAACTTGAGGACACGCAGTCCTCGGTCGAGGGTCTGGGAAGTCTCCGCGGTCACGACGCCCACTCCTTAGGTGAGGGTCGACGGCCCCTTTACGCGGCGGTTGCGTCGCCGGTCCCGTGGGCGACGCGCGTCAGAGGCCGCCGGTCGGAACTCCGGCTGCGCTCCGCGGCGGCGCTGCCACGGGGCGTGTACGTTGCGGGGACATTAGCGAGGCCGTCCCGCTCAGCGGAAGACTCCGTCCAGAATCCGGGCACGAGACCGGTTGTTAGGGGCGCAATGCCCCATACGCGGGGGACGCCGACGGAGGTGTGCACGACTCCCGCACACGGAACCCACCCCTCCTCCCGTAACGGAGCCCGCACGCTCACTTCCTGGGGGTGGTCACTTCATGCGGGTGGCCCACTCGCCGACCTTCGCGATCCGCTGCCGCAGCTGCCCGGCGGTGGCCTCCGCGCTCGGCGGCCCGCCGCAGGTGCGGCGCAGCTCGGTGTGGATCACGCCGTGCGGCTTCCCGCTCTGGTGGGAGTACGCGCCGACCATCGTGTTGAGCTGCTTGCGCAGTTCGAGCATCTCCTTGTGGGAGACCACGGGCCGCCGCTCGGCGGGCAGTTCGAGGAGATCGGCCTCCTCGTCGGGCCGCTTCTTGCTGTGCGCGATCTGCCGGGCCTGCCGCTTCTGGAGCAGCATCTGCACCTGGTCGGGTTCGAGGAGCCCGGGGATGCCGAGGTAGTCCTGCTCCTCCTCGCTGCCCGGGTGGGCCTGCATGCCGAACTCGGCGCCGTCGAAGAGCACGCGGTCGAAGACAGCATCGGATTCGAGGGCCTCGAAGGAGAACTGCTCCTGCTCGCCGGTGTCCTCGTCCTCCTCCTTGTTCGCCTCGTCCATCTCCTTCTCGGACTCGGCGTAGGGGTCCTCCTCGCCCTCCTTCTTCGGCTTGTCGAGGACGTGGTCGCGCTCGACCTCCATCTCGTTGGCGTGGCCGAGGAGGTCGGGGACGGTGGGCAGGAAGACCGACGCGGTCTCGCCGCGCCGCCGTGAACGCACGAAACGGCCCACGGCCTGGGCGAAGAAGAGCGGCGTCGAGATCGTGGTCGCGTACACGCCCACCGCGAGGCGCGGCACGTCGACGCCCTCGGACACCATGCGGACCGCGACCATCCACCGGTCGTTGCTCGCGGTGAAGTCGTCGATCCGCTTCGAGGCGCCCGTGTCGTCCGAGAGGACGACGGTGGCCTTCTCCCCCGTGAGCTCGCGGATCAGCTTGGCGTAGGAGCGGGCGGAGTCCTGGTCGGACGCGATGACGAGCCCACCGGCGTCCGGGATGGCCTTCCTGACCTCGGTGAGCCGCTGGTCGGCGGCCTTGAGGACGTTCGGCATCCACTCGCCGCGCGCGTCCAGGGCGGTGCGCCAGGCCTGCGAGATGGCGTCCTTGGTCATCGGCTCGCCGAGCCGCGCGGCGATCTCGTCACCGGCCTTCGTGCGCCAGCGCATGTTGCCGGAGTAGGAGAGGAAGATGACGGGCCGCACGACGCCGTCGCCGAGCGCGCTGCCGTAGCCGTACGTGTAGTCGGCGGCGGACCGCCGGATGCCGTCGTTCCCCTCCTCGTACGCGACGAAGGGGATCGGGTTCGTGTCGGACCGGAACGGCGTACCGGTGAGCGCGAGCCGCCGGGTGGCGGGCTCGAACGCCTCCAGGCAGGCCTCGCCCCACGACTTCGAATCACCGGCGTGGTGGATCTCGTCGAGGATCACCAGGGTCTTGCGCTGCTCGACGCGGTTGCGGTGCAGCATGGGCCGCACGCCGACACCGGCGTACGTGATGGCGACGCCCTGGTACTCCTTGCTGAGCGGGCCCGCGCTGTACTCCGGGTCCAGCTTGATCCCTATGCGGGCCGCCGCCTCCGCCCACTGCTTCTTCAGGTGCTCGGTCGGCGCGACCACCGTCACCTGCTGCACGACGTGGTGGTGCAGCAGCCAGGACGCGAGCGTCAGCGCGAACGTCGTCTTGCCTGCGCCGGGTGTCGCGACGGCCAGGAAGTCACGCGGCTGCTCCTGGAGGTACCGCTCCATCGCCCCCTGCTGCCAGGCGCGCAGCTTGTTGGCGGTGCCCCAGGGGGCGCGGCCGGGGAAGGCGGGAGAGAGGTGGTGCGATGCGGAGTTGGCGGCGGTGGTAGTCACGGTCTCCGGTTTGACGCTCGGGTACGGACGACAAAGCGCGTACGAGTACGTACGACAACCGGGCCACCCTACCGGTGCCGGTTGACGCGTCGCGGCGAACGGCACGGCCCCCGGGACGGGTGCGACGGGACTCACACGGCTCGCTCAGGCAGCACGTTCCTTCAGCCGCGTCCCCACCCACGCCCCCACCAGCGCGACCGCCGCCATCGGCAGGAACACGGCGACGAAGGCCCCCGGATGGGATCCGTTCGCCTCGCCCGCGCCGTGCCCCGCGCCCACCATGCCGCCGCCGAGCGCGGCGAACGCGGCGCCTCCGACGGCCAGGAGCAGGGCGTTGGAGAGGCCGTCGGAGATCTGCAGGGCGGCGGAGTTGGTGCCCGCGTCCTCGGGCGGCGAGAGCCGCAGGAGCAGGACGCTGGTGGACCCGATGACCGTGCCCATGCCGAGGCAGCCGAAGGCCCAGGCCACCGCGACGATCCACACCGGGACGGCGTCGATCAGGACCGTGGGCGCGGTGGCGATGGCGGCGGCGACCAGGAGCATCCCGACGACCGTGAGCCGGGTCCGGTGCGGCTCCATGGCCGGCCGCGACTGTACGAACGAGCCGAGCGCCCAGGTCGCACCGCCCACGGCGAGCGAGAGCCCCGCCATGGTCGGCGAGAGCCCGCGCTGGGTGACGAGCATCAGCGGCACGAAGGATTCCGCGGCGATGAACGATCCGGCGGCGATGCCGCGAAGGAGCACCACGGAGGGCAGGCCGTGCGAGGCCCGGTAGGTGCCGCGCGGCAGCAGACCGAGGACGGAGGGCACGAGCACGGCCGCGCCGAGCACGGCGGGCAGCAGCGAGAGCCAGCGCAGCTCCTGCCCCGCGTACTGCAGGAGCCCGGCGCCCAGCGAGATCCCGAGCGCGAGCCGGATGCGGCGGCGGTCGAAGGGGCCCGCGGACGCTTCGGAGACGGGCCCGGCGGCCCTGAGCCTGATCTGCGGCAGGGCGAGCGCGAGCGGCGCCACGACGAGCACCGGGATGCCGATGAAGACCCAGCGCCACCCCAGGTGCTCCGTGACGGTCCCGGAGACCAGCGGCCCCACCACGGACGGCACGACCCAGCTCGCCGCGAACGCCGCCATGATGGACGGCCGCAGATGCTCCGGGTAGGCCCGGCTGACGACGACGTACAGCGCGACGATGACGAGCCCGCCGCCGAGCCCCTGCACGGCGCGGCCCAGGATGAACATCCACATGGCCCCGGCGGTCCCGGAGAGCAGCAGCCCCGCCGCGAACCCCGCGATCCCGGCGGCGAGCGGCCCGAGTGGCCCGCGCCGGTCGGCCCACTGCCCCGAGAGCACCATGCCGAAGAGGCTGGTGGTGAAGTACGCGGAGAAGGCGAAGGCGTAGAGCGAGAGGCCGTCCAGCTCACGGGCCGCGACCGGCATCGCGGTCCCGACGGCGGTGGCCTCGAAGGCGATGAGCAGCACCACGGAGACGATCCCGAAGCTGAGCGCGCGGTAGGGCGCGCGAAGCACTCCGCCCTGGAGCTCGGACGGCGGTGCTATCGGTTCGGCGGCGACGGCTGCGTCACGCGGTTCCAGAGCGCTCATGCCGGCCAGCGTAAGGGGCGTGACGGGCTGTGGCCCCTGTCCGGGGGCGGGGGTGCGCTGGTCCCTTGGTCGTAGGGCCAGGCCATCAGCGGTGAGGCTCCGTCCCCGCTGGACAGTCTGCCGAAGAGTCCATTTTTACACCTAAACGCCCTTACGAGCTGTTGGGTAAAACCCGGGCTTGCCTCTTTGTCGAAACTTGTTCTGGTGTCCTCACCAACCTCATGGATAACGTGAGTTGGCCTTTTACCAGCTACGACAACCGCCAAAACGTGAGTCACGACGGGGGATTGAACCGTGTCGCACCGACCGGCTGACTGGCATGTCCTTGACTTGGACAAGGACCCGACGCCCGGGGACCCGGACCGCGTCCGGAACCTCGCCAAGAATCTGCACGACTTCGCCGACGACGTGTCGAAGGTCCTCCGTGACATCAAGGGGATGGCGGGCGAGGACGCCATCCTGACCTGGGCGGGCAAAACGGCAGAGTCCTTCACCTCCGAGTTCGAGGACGCGCCGGGCAAGCTGAAGAAGCTCAAGAAGAGCTACGAGATGGCCGGCGACGCCCTCTCCACCTACTGGCCCGAACTCGAACGCTCCCAGGCTCTCGCCGACAAGGCCCTGGCCAAGGGCCGTGAGGCGCAGACCAGCCTCTCCGCCGCCCAGTCCCGCCTCACCTCCGCCGACTCCTGGGTGGACAGGGCGGGCAAGGAAGCCGACAAGTACAAGGACGACGACGGCGGTTCCAAGGCCGGCAAGGACGTCCCGAAGCCCGACCCGGACAAGGTCAAGGCCGCCACCCGCAACGCCAACTCCGCCGAGAAAGCCCAGACGGCAGCGAAGTCGGACGTCTCGGCCGCCCAAAGCAGTCTGGACGCGGCGAAGAAAATGGCCGAAGACGCCCGCAAGATGCGTCAGGACGCGGCCGGGACGGCGAAGAAGAAGCTCGAGGACGCCTCCGACGCCGGGATCCAGAACCGCAAGTGGTGGGAGGAGGTCGGCGACTGGGTCACCGACAACTGGGACACCATCGTCGCCGTCTGCAAAGTCGTCGTCGCCGTCCTCGGCGTCATCGCGATGATCATCGGCGGGCCCATCCTCGGCGCCATCGTCCTCATCGCCGCCCTCGTCGTCCTCGCCGACACCCTCAACAAATACGCCAACGGGGAAGCATCCCTATGGGACGTCGCCTTCGCCGCCCTTGACTGCATACCCGGCATGAAGGGACTGACCTCCCTCCGCGGCCTCGCCAAGGGCATGAAGGGCCTCAAGGCCGGGCTCAAGGGGCTGAAGTCGGCCCGTGGTGCCCTGACCAAGGGTGCGAAGGGAGCCTTCAACCGCCTTAAGGGCAAGATCAAGGGCTGCGGAGACCCCGTGGACGCGGCCACCGGGCAGATGTTCTTGGACGCGACCGACATCACGCTGCCCGGCACCCTGCCGCTGGCTTTCACTCGTCGGGTTGCCTCCGGCTACCGCACGGGCGGTTGGTTCGGCCCCACCTGGACTTCCACGATCGACCAACGCCTGGAGCTGGACGAACAGGGCATCGTCTTCGTCACCGAAGACGGCATGCTCCTCGAATATCCACACCCCCAAGGGCCGGACGCCGCGGTACTGCCCATCTCGGGGCCGCGCTGGCCGCTCACCCGACGGGACGACGGCAGCTACCGCGTTGCCGACCCGATCATCGGCCACACCCGCTGCTTCGGCGCGCCCTTCGACGACACCGCACTCCTGACCCGGATATCTGACCGCAATCACAACACCATCGATGTCGACTACGACACCGAGGGCGCCCCGCTGGCGATCCGGCACAGCGGCGGCTACCACCTCGCACTGACCGTCGAGGAAGAGCGCATCACCGCACTCAGCCTGACGAACGCGGGCGAGAACCATACCGACGTCACGATCAAGCAATACGAATACACCGACGGCAACCTCACTGCGGTCACCAACTCCTATGGCTCACGCATGCTGTTCACCTACGACGAGCAACTGCGCATCACGTCTTGGACGGACAGCAACCACAGCCGCTACAACTACACCTACGACGAGCAGGACCGCTGCATCGCCCAGGGCGGTGAGGCCGAGCACCTGTCCCACACTTTCGTCTACGACGTGATCGACCCCGAGTGGCCCGGCTGCCGCGTCACCGAGGTCACCACGGCAGAGGGCTCCACTTCCCGTCTCGTCGTCGACGACCGATGCATGGTCATCGCCGAAATAGACCCCCTTGGCGGGGTCGTACGGACGGACTACGACGCTCACCAACACGTCACGGCCTGGACGGATGAACTGGGTAACACCACGAGGATCGTGAACAACGGGCTGGGGCAGCCCGTTGAGGTGACCCGGCCTGATGGCGCCGTCGTGCGCGTGGCCTACAACAGCCTGGCCCTTGCCACGGCCATCGACCTGCCGGACGGGACCTCCTGGCAATACGCCTACGACGAGCGCGGCAACTGCACCAGCACTGTCGATCCGTCCGGAGCGACCTCTCAGAGCACGTACACCTCGCAAGGCCACCCAGTCACGACCACCGATGAGCTCGGTCACGTCACCAGAGTGCGCTGCAACCCCGCCGGGCTTCCTCTTGAGGTCACCGACCCGTTGGATGCCACGATCAGTTGGGCACGCGACGCATGGGGACGTCCTGTCGCCGTCACCGACGAAACGGGGCGCACCACCCGACTGGGCTGGTCGACAGAGGGCCGCCTCGTCCACCGCCTCATGCCCGATGGAGCGACCGAGGCATGGACATATGACGGCGAAGGCAATCTGACCAGCCACACAGACCAGCTGGGGCAGGTATCCCACTTCGAGTACACCCACTTCGATCTGCTGTCGGCCCGCACCAACCCCGACGGCGCCCGCCACGAGTTCACCTACGACACGTCACTGCGCCTCAAGCAGGTCACCAATTCGATGGGTATGACCTGGAGTTACGACCACGATGAAGTCGGTCGTCTGAAAGCAGAGACCGACTTCGACGGCCGCACACTCACCTATACCCACGACGCCACAGGCCGCCTGGCCTCCCGCACCGACGCCCTCGGCCAGACCATCACATTCGACAGGGACGTGCTCGGCCAGGTCGTACGCAAGGATGCCGCTGGGACAGTCAGCACGTATTCGCACGATCTGCTGGGTCGGCTCACGCACGCGACGGCATCGGAATGCACCCTCGTTCTGGAGAGGGACCGCGCCGGCCGGCTCCTCACGGAGTCCGTGAACGGGCGGACCCTCACCTACGCATACGACGACGCCGGCCGCCGTACCGGCCGCACTACTCCCGTCGGGGCGACCAGCACAAGGACCTACGACGCCGTAGGCCATCTCGCGCGCATCAATGCTGCCGGCCGTGTCATCGACTTCGACCGTGATGCCTCGGGACGGGAAGTGGCCCGCCACATCGGCGCGAACGTCACCCTGGCCCGCGCCTATGACGAGGCAGGCCGGCTCACCGCCCAGTCGGTCACCGCCGAGGACGGAAGGTCGATCCAGCACCGCGCCTACACCTACCGGGCCGACGGCAACCTCACAGGCATCGACGACCAGATCTCCGGCACCCGCCACTTCGACCTGGACTCAGCTGCCCGGGTCACAGCAGTCCGGGCCCGCGGCTGGACGGAATCCTACGCATACGATGCAGCCGGCAATCAGATGCAGTCGGACTGGCCCGATACCCACCCGGGCCACGAATCCTCTGGACCACGTGCTTACACCGGCACTCGCCTTACTCGCGCCGGACGCATCCGCTACGAATACGACGCCCTCGGTCGAGTCACCCTGCGCCAGAGGACGCGTCTGTCCCGTAGACCCGACACCTGGCGCTATGCATGGGACGCCGAAGACCGTCTCACGTCCGTCACCACTCCGGACGGCACCTGCTGGGTCTACCTCTACGACCCCCTTGGCCGCCGTACCGCCAAGCAACGCCTGGCTTCCGACAACAAGACGATCGTCGAAGAAACCGTCTTCACCTGGGACGGCAGCACTCTGTGCGAACAGACCACCACAGCACCAAACTTTCCCAATCCCGTCACTCTCACCTGGGAGCACCAGGGGCTTGCACCCGTCGCGCAGACCGAACGGGTGTCCACGCCAGATGAGCCGCAACACGAGATAGACTCCCGCTTCTTCTCGATGGTCACCGACCTCATCGGCACGCCCACCGAACTCATCGACGAGACCGGCGGCATCGCTTGGCGCGCGCGCAGCACCCTCTGGGGCAAGACAGCCTGGCCCGCCGACAGCGCCACGTACACACCACTTCGCTTCCCGGGCCAGTACCACGACCCTGAGACCGGGCTCCACTACAACTATCTGCGCTACTACGACCCCGAGTCCGCCCGTTACCTCACCAGCGACCCTCTCGGACTCGAACCGGCGCCCAACACCGTCACGTACGTCAACAACCCTCACATGTGGGTGGACCCCCACGGGCTTTCTCCATGCAGACCTTGGGTCATCGGCAAGGGAGATGATCCGCTGGTCCCGGAACTGGCGGATGAGATTCACGCACGATACCCGGGACACATGAAGGCACAGGGCGTTGACATAGTCGGCGCGGACGGAAAGCCGCTCACCGACTTCGATATCGTGACAGGCAACGCCGTCGTCCAGGTCAAGGATGGTTCGGGTAAGGGAGCCTTGAAGCAGGCGCTCAACACTCAGAGCCTGACGGACTACCCAGTTATTGTCTACCTGCCGAAGGGGCGCGGATCCGTCATCAAATCCCTGGAGGAAGCCGGGATAATGGTCACTCGAGACAAGGAAACCCTGATGCAGGTGCTTGCGCCATGAGGGACACCATGGTCCTGTTTACGAACTCGAACGATTGGGACACGTTCACGAGCAGGCTAAATGTCCTGCAAAAACTGGAGACTGGCCCTTACTTCCAATATTACGAAGTCGAGGGCGGAGTAATTGGATTCGACTCGACGGAGGATGTCACGGCTGATTTCGAAGCCGAGGAACTCTCCCATATCGAGGGAATCATCGGGAGCTTCCGAGCCGCGCTTGTGGAGTACGAAAATACTGCGTGCAGAGACGCGTTCCTTCGGTGCGTAGCTCCGGGCCTAAAGGGAGTATTAGATACGAATTACGAGGAAATTGTCCCATACGCCGAAATTTTGCGATGGATCTCCTCTCACCCAGGAACCCACTTCCGCGAGTACTCCAAGTAGACGTGAACCTCGCGGCGGCGCTCATGAACGACGTATGGCAGTTCTGTTGCAGCCCTGGCTCCGACCTTGAACAGGTCGATGGTCCTCGCCTACGTTCAAAGGGTCGAACTCGGCAGTTCATCGGGTTCAACACGGCCGTGTGCCCGAGTGGCTTAGGGGCTGGACTGCAAATCCAGTAACGCGGGTTCGATTCCCGCCACGGCCTCCAGTGAGAAGTGCACGGACTGGAAGGCGCGGTAGCCCCACCCGGGGCCGTGGGGTCCCGTTCTAGAGCCGCGCCTCGTCCAGCCCCGCGAGGATCGCGTCCACCGTCTCGTCGACCGTCAGGTCACTGCTGTCCAGCCAGAGGCCGAGCCGTGGCGTCGTCTCCCGCAGGCCCGTGTCCAGGTCCTGTACGGTCCACGCGCCATAGCCGGTCTTCCCGCGACCGGCCTCCCTCGCCTCGACCGCGTCCGGCCTCGGGGCGAGCACCACGACATGTACGGGGCGCGTACGCAGCAGGTCCACGTACGTCTTCAACTCCTCGCCCAGGATGACGTCCTGGACCACCGCGACGAAGCCCGCCGACGCGTATGCGTCGGCCGTCGACGCCGACAGGCCGTAGCGCAGGCGGAGTTGGGCCTCCGCTTCATCCGATGCGCCGGGCTCGTACTCCTGGCCGCCCGACACGATCATCCGGCGGAAGACGTCGCCCCGCACGTGCGCCGCGCGCGGCAGGCGCTCGGCCAGGGCCTGCGCCACCGTGGACTTGCCCGAGGCCATGATGCCGGTGATGACGACGACACCGGCCAAGGGCGCCGTCACGTCGCGACCGCCGCCTGCGGGCGGATCGGGAGGCGGTTGACCGGGCGCCCGGTGGCCGCCCGTACGGCTGAGGCGACCGCAGCGGGGGTCGTCACGACCGGTACCGCGCTCGCCGCCTTCGCGCCGAAGGGGGCGACCACGTCGCGCTCCTCGACCAGCTTCACGATGCGGATGTCGGGGGTGTCCAGGGCGGTCGGGAGCGCGTAGCCCGTCAGGTCCGGGTGGCGGACCAGGCCGCGCGGCGTGCGGAGGTTCTCCGTGAGGGCCGCGCCTACTCCCTGCGTGACGCCCGCCTCGATACGCACCTTCAGCTGGGTCGGGTTGAGGATGCGGCCCACGTCCTGGGCCACCGCCAGCTCCACGACCCGTACGGATCCGATCTCCACGTCCACGTCCACGACCGCGCGGATCGCGCAGAACGCCATGCCCACGAACGCGTCGCCCTGGCCGGCCTCGTCGAGGGGCTCGGTGGGGTGGGGGCGGCACTGGGCCGTCGCCCAGAGCTCCTTGCCGTCCATCGCCTCGGTGACGGTCGTGCTCAGCACCCCGTCGTACGAGGTGATCTTGCCGTCGGTGATCTGGAGCAGCTCCGTGGACATCCCGAACTTGTGGGCCAGGGGCTGCAGGAGCTGGGTGCGGACCATCTTCGCGGCGCGCTCCACCGCACCGCCCGACACCCAGGTGTGGCGGCCGTGGCAGCTCGGTCCCGCTGGGGGCTGGTCCGTGTCGACGGGGGCCACGCGGACGTCGTCGATGCCGAGCGTCTCCTGGACGATCTGGCGGGCGAGCGTGGTGAAACCCTGGCCCGTCTCGACCGCCGCGCAGATGACCGTCGCGATGCCGTCGTGGACCTTCACCGTGGCCGTGGACACCTCGTCCGTGCCCTCCGCGCCCAGGAGTTGGACCATCCCGAGGCCGTAGCCGACACCCCGGCGCACCGCGGCCGGTTCGCCCGCGCCCTCGGGCCCTCCGGGCAGCAGCCACTCGTCCTCGGGGGTGTCCTTGGGCAGCTCGGGGAGGGGGAAGTCCCGTACGGCGCCGAGGAGTTCGGCGACCGGGGCCGGGCAGGTCACCGTCTGCCCGGTGGGCAGGATGTCGCCGGTGGCCATCGCGTTGCGCAGCCGCACCTCGGCCGGGTCGATGCCCAGCTTCTTGGCGATCTTGTCCATCTGGGCTTCGTACGCCGCGCACACCTGCATGGCGCCCTCGCCCCGGACATGCCCGGACGGCGGGTTGTTCGTGCGGACCGCCCAGCCCTCGATGAAGGCGTTCGGGACGACGTAGGGACCGCAGGCGAAGGAGACGGCCGCGGCGAGCGCGTCCGACGACGTGTCCGCGTACGCGCCCGCGTCGAGCAGGACCTGCGCCTCGACCTTCACCAACTTGCCCTCGGCGTCCGCGTGATGGCGGTAGCGGAGCAGCGTCGGGTGGCGGTGGGCGTGGCCCAGGAAGGATTCCTCGCGGGTCGCGGTCAGCTTCACCGGGCAGCCGGTGGTCAACGCGAGCAGGCCGAGCGGGAGATGGAAGCTGGCGTCCTCGCGGTCGGCGGTGGCGCCGGGGACACCGGTCACGACGACCTTCACGATGTCCGGGTCGATGCCGTAGCAGGACGCGGCCATGTCGCGGTCGGTGTGCGGGTCGGTGGAGGCGATGTACAGCTCCACTCCTCCGTCCGGACGCGGCACCGCGAGCCCGGCCTCCGCGCCGATCGGCGCCGGGTCCTGGCGGCCGATGCGGTAGAGCCCCTCGACGACGAGCTCGCCCGCCGCCTCCGGGTCGCCGTGCCGCAGCGGGATGTGCCGGATCAAGTTGCCGTCGGGGTGCAGGGGTTCGGCCGCGAAGGCCTTCTCCGGGTCGGTGACCGGGTCCATCAGTTCGTACTCGACGAAGATGGCCGCGGCGGCCATCCGCGCCGTGTCGGGGTGGTCGGCGGCCACGGCCGCGATGGGCTCGCCGTGGTGGCGTACGACGTCGGAGGCGAAGACCGGGCGGTCCGGGGTCTTGCGGCCGTGCAGGGCCTCACCGGGCACGTCCTCGTGCGTGACGACGGACCGCACGCCCGGCATCTCGCGCGCCTGGGAGGTGTCGATGGAGACGATGCGCGCGTGCGCGTGCGGCGAGCGCAGGACGGCCGCCCACAGCAGCCCCTCCGCCCACAGGTCGGACGCGTACGGGAACGTGCCCTCCGTCTTGGCGCGCGACTCGGCGGACGGCAGCGAGGCGCCGATGCCGTGCGGCAGCGGCTCGGGGCCGGGCTGCGGCTCCACTGCGGTCGCGGTGTTCCCGTTCCCCGCGGCTTCGCTGCTCACGCCTGGCCTCCGTCCTGGCCGTACGGCCCTTCGTACGTTCCGTCCTGCGCCGCCGGGTTGATCCCTCCGGCGCCGGGTCCCGCCTGGTGCGGAATGCGTGCCTCGCCCGCCTGGTCGTCCCGCACCGACGGCTCGGCGGCCGCGGCGGACGCCTCGCGCTCGGCGACCACCTCCTGGACGGCGTCGAGCACACCCCGGTAGCCGGAGCAGCGGCAGAGGTTGCCGCACAGGGCGCGGCGGGTCTCCAGGTCGGACGGGGCGGGGTTGCCTTCGAGCAGGTCGTGCACGGTCATCGCCATGCCCGGCACGCAGAAGCCGCACTGGACGGCGCCGCAGGCCGCGAGCGCCCGCTGTACGTCGGAGGGCCTGCCGTCGACGGCGAGGCCCTCGACGGTGCGCACCTCGCTCCCGGCGGCGGTGGCCGCGGGCACCAGGCAGGAGGCGACGAGACGGCCGTCCACCTGGACGTTGCAGGCACCGCACTCGCCCTGCGAGCAGCCGTCCTTGGCGCCCGCGAGGCCGAGGCGCTCGCGCAGGACGTAGAGGAGGGACTCGCCGATCCAGGCGTCGGTGACGGGGCGGTCGGCGCCGTTGACGCGCAGGACGTAAGAGCAGAGGGGGTGTTCGTCGGAGAGGGCGGTGGGGGCCGCCTCGGCTTCGGCTTCGGCTTCGGCTTCGGGGGCGGCTTCTGCTTCGGCTTCGGGGGCGGCTTCTGCTTCGGCTTCGGCCTCCGTCTCGGCTTCGGCGTCCGCTTCGGCCTCGGGGCTCTCGTCGACGGGGGCGGTCTCGGCTTCGGGCTCCGGCGCCGCTTCAGGCTCGGGCTCGGGCTCCGGCTCTGCTGCCGCGACGTCGGCCGCCTCAGGCACCTCGGCCGCCTCAGGCACCTCGGCCCCCTCAGGCGCCACGGCCTCCTCGGGCACCACGTGCATCTCGGGAGCCACCGGCGCCGTCGGGACGAACGCCTCCGGGGGCACCACGGGCTCGTGGTGGTGCTGCGGCTCGGCGTGCCCGGCGTACGGCTGCGCGTGCGGGTCGGCATGCGGCTGCGCGTACGGCTCGGCATACGGCTGCTGGGCCGGCTCCGACCACGGCGCGCCCGCGCCCGCGCCACCGGTCGCCCACGGCGCCGCGGCGCCGCCGGGCAGCGTCGCGGGGGGCGTACCTCCCCACTGCGCCGCGAGCGACGACGCGGTGAACTCACCCGATTCGTCCGGAAGATCACCATTGGCGACGGGGATCGACCACTGCCCGGTGACATCGGCCGGGGCAGGGGCGGCGGGCGCGTGCCCCTCCGCCTCGTGGAAGCTCCACTGCCCGGTCGCCCGGGGGTCGTAGGCGTGCTCCTGTACGTCACGGCCACCGTGGCCCTCGTGGCCGCCGTGGCCCTCGTGGCCGGACTGCTCGGGCATGCCGCCCGCGTCGGGCCACTGGACGTTCTGGGCACCGGGGCCCGCGCCGGTCACCTCGGGCGGCATGACCCAGACGCCGGTGGCGGCCGGGTCCGTCGCGTCGGCCGTCGTGGGGGTGACCGTTATCTGCGGCGGCACGTAACCGTGGCCGGGCGCGGCCAGCGGAGAGTGGTCGAAGGAGTCCAGGGCGCCTTCCGGCAGCTGCACGAAGGCCGTGGCGTCCGAGTCGTACTCGCCCTGTGGATGTGGCTGCCAGCCGCCATTTCCGTTCTGGTCGTCGCTCACGACAGCGCCCTCCCCAGTGCTCGTCGGGCCAGCGCGGCGACGGTGCGCCGCAGGTGCAGTACGGCGGGCGGCAGCGGCTGCGGTGAGCCGTCCTCCGCCGGAGGGTGGTCGGGGATGCAGGCGGCGGCGACGTACTCGCCGAAGGCGGTGAGCGCCTCCGGCACGATCGTCCGCTCGCCGTCCCAGTCGATCAGCGACGCGACCCACTGCTCGGCCTCCAGGGGCCGCAGCGGCATCGGCGCGACGGCACCGACCGCGCAGCGCACGCCGCGTCGCGCGGGGTCCAGGACGAGCGCGACGGACGCGGTGGCGCGGCCGGGGCCCGTGCGCCCGGTGGCCTTCAGGAAGACCTGCGGGGCGTGCAGGAGCGGCAGCCGTACGAAGCCGATGAGTTCGCCGGGGCGGAGCATGTCCATCCCCGCGAGCAGGTGCGAGACGGGAACCTCGCGGCGCGTGCCACCCGGTCCCGCGATGATGAGGACGGCTTCCAGGGCGGCCAGGACGGGCAGGGTGTCGCCGGTCGGTCCCGCCGTGGCGATGTTGCCGCCCAGGGTGCCCGCGTTGCGGATCTGCGGGGGCCCGGCGGCCCGTGCGGCCGCGGCGAGCGCCGGGATCAGGGCGGCGAAGTCGGGCCGCCCGACGCGTGCGTGGGTGAGGCCCGCGCCGAGCAGCGCGTGGCCGTCCTGGTACTGCCAGCCGCGGATCTCGCTGATGCGGCCGAGGCCGACGAGCGCGGCGGGGCGCAGGAGGCCCGCGTTGACGGACGCCATGAGGTCGGTGCCGCCGGCCACGGGCACGGCGGCGGGCATCGCGGCGAGTGCCTCCACGGCCTCGTCCAACGTCCCAGGCAGCTTCGCCGTCTGCGCGTGCTGCGCCGCCTGCGGTGCGTGCGTGCTCAAAACCGGCTGCCCCTTCCCGATGCCCGGCGGTTCTCTCGCCGTTCTCACCGTTACGCCTGTTCCGCCGTACGGTACGTGTTCACAGCCCGGACGTGGCAACTCTGGCACATCTTCCCCGGCCCCCGGCGCGGGGGTCCGCTAGGAGTCATTCGTCCGTAGACCTGGGGGATGTGCCGTTTTCACACGCCCTTGCCGGTCAGCGGGAATTGCCACTCTTCGGTGACTCTTGTACGGCTTTCGTCGAACCGCCCACGCTGCCAGCGCGGGCGGCCCGACACGCGGAGCATGGGGTACGCCTCACACGTTCGGGGGCGCCCCGTCGATCGGGCGTCCGAGCACTCCCGGGCGCTTCTGCCACGGCAACGGGCCGCCGGGCGGGCGGTAGTCGACGCCGAGTGCGTCAAGTCGCGCGTAGTGCGGGGTCATTCGCCGCTCGAAGTCCGCGAAGTCGCGCTCGGCGGATGCCGGGAGCGAACTCCAGGAGACCTCGGCGAAGGCGGCGAGGCGCGGGAACACCTGGTAGTCCACGCGTGCGTGGTACTCCATCACCTCGGTCCAGACATTGGCCTGGGTGCCCAGGACGTGCCGGGCCTCGTCCTCGGTGAGCTGCGGCGGCACCGGCTCGAAGCGGTAGACGTCCTCCAGGGTGCGGACGAAGCCGATGGGCGCGGGCTCGTCGGGGCCCTCGTGCTGCCGGTGGTCCAAATACACCTGCTGCTCGGGACACATGACGACGTCGTGCCCCGCCTTGGCCGCCGCGATGCCGCCCCCGTAGCCGCGCCAGGAGGACACGGTGGCGCCCTCCGCGAGGCCGCCCTCCAGGATCTCGTCCCAGCCGATGAGCCGGCGCCCCCGCTCGGTCAGCCAGGAGTCGAAGTGCCGGATGAACCAGCTCTGCAGCCCGTTCTCGTCGCCGACCCCCAGCTCCTTGATGCGGGCCTGCGCGGTGGGCGACTCCCTCCACTGGTCCTTGGGACATTCGTCGCCGCCGACATGGATGAAGGTGGAGGGGAAGAGGTCGAGCACTTCCTCGAACACCCCCTCGTAGAAGCGGAGGGTGTTCTCGGTCGGGGCAAGGACATTGGGGTTGACGCCCCAGGTGTCCCAGACGCCGAGCGCCGAGGTGTCGACGACGTCGGTGTTGCCGAGCTCCGGATAGGCGTGGATGGCGGCCTGCGAGTGCCCGGGGATGTCGATCTCGGGTACGACGGCGATGTGCCGCTCATGGGCGTACGCGACGATCTCGCGGATGTCGTCCTGCGTGTAGAAGCCGCCGTGCGGGGTGTCGTTCCACAGCTCGGACGCGCGGTGCCCCCACTTCGAGCGCGGCCGCCACGAACCGGCCTCCGTCAGCTTCGGGTGGCGCTTGATCTCGATGCGCCAGCCCTGGTCGTCGGTGAGGTGGAAGTGGAAGACGTTCAGCTTGTGGGCGGCGAGGAGGTCGAGGTAGCGCAGGACACCGTCCTTGGGCATGAAGTGCCGGGCCACGTCGAGCATCATGCCGCGCCATCCGAAGCGGGGGCTGTCCTCGATGAGGCACCCCGGCACGGCATACCGCCCGGCGGCCCGCAGCGGGGCCCGCCGGAACGCCTCCGCCCCGATGAGCTGGCGCAGGGTCTGCGCACCCCAGAAGACACCGGGGGCGGCGCCGCCGAGGATCTCGATGCCGCGCTCCCCCGCGGTGAGGCGGTACGCCTCGGGCGCGAGGGAGTCGTCGATGCCCAGCGAGATGCCGCTGCCCTCGCCGGGCGCCAGGGGCAGGCCGAGCGCGCCGCCGAGCGCGGCACGCAGCCAGCGCTCGGTGGACTCGGTGCCGGGACCGGCCCGGAGCACGGTCGACGAGTCGAGGATGAAGCCTTCGGAATGCGGTCCCTCGGCGCGTGCGGGCGCCGGGACAAGTTGAGACAGCGGCCCGGAGGGCCGTCGAGCAGGGCGGTGGTGGGCGACGGGTGGGCGCTCAAAGGTCATGCGGGGAGGCTGCCACGCGATTGCACATCGCAAAAGGGGCGTTGCGGTACACGCAACGCCCCGTCGCGAGGAGGGTCATGGGCCGCGCCGCGTGCTACTTCTTGCCGCCGTCCTTGCCGCCCTTGTCCTTGTCGCCACCGGCGCTCATGGACTCGTAGATCTCCTTGCACATGGGGCAGACGGGGTACTTCTTCGGGTCACGGCCCGGCACCCACACCTTGCCGCAGAGCGCCACGACGGGCGTACCGTCGAGCGCGCTCGCCATGATCTTGTCCTTCTGGACATAGTGCGCGAAGCGCTCGTGGTCACCGTCACCGCTCGACACCTGCGGCGTCGGCTCGACGAGGGTCCCCGTACCTGCCCCGCGCTCGGGCTCGGGCTCAAGAGTGCTCATGGCATCCAAGGGTACCTACGCTTGCCAGTTGCGGGCATCGTCCGCCGGGCCGTACGTACCCGGCTGCCGCGAAAGACCACCGGAAGTCAGCCCACGAACTTGTAGACCAGCGCCCCGACCATCATCGCGTGGTCGTTTTCCTCGGTCATGCCTCACACCCATCTCAACGAGTACGCGATCGCTTCACACAGGTCGCCCATGGGGCCCTCCGTGCCGCTCAGCGGCATGGAGAACGCGAGCACCAGATAGCCCACGCCGCCCGGCATGCGCACGTGGAAGTCCGACGTCGTGTCCGTGACGGCACGGACCGTCTCCCCCGCGGGGAGCTCACCGGTCGAGATCCGCGCGTCCGGGCCCCTGCGCCGGGCCAGCGTCCCGGCCAGGCCGGCGACCTCCGGAGCGAGCCCCGGCGGCGTGGGGAGCAGGGAGACCAGCAGCGACGCGGGATAGGCCGAGTCCTGGGGCGACTCGGTCTTGAGGAAGAACTCCAGGGCACCCTGCGCGACTCCCACCTCGGCGGTGTTGCGCAGGGTCGTCCAGATGCCGCGCCGGGTCTCCGCGGAGGCACCGCTGTCGGCGGCCTCGCGGTCCACGAACGTCTTGAGCTGGCCACGCCACCGCTCCTGTGTCAGGTCGACGCGGAACCAGTCGCGGGGGACGAGGATGCGGTAGTCGGACGGCGGCGCCACGGTGTCGCTCACGCGTCCGCGTCCCGGTCCGGGATGATCAGCGGCTCCCCGTCCGCCTCGAACAGGCGGATGCTGCTGACTATGTTCCCGAACATCGTGGAGAACTCGTCCCAGCCGACCTGGGTGGGCGTGCCCATCTCCATCACCAGCGTCGTGCCGTTCGGCAGCGGGACGTAGACGCGGATGAACCACGTCGGGATCCGGATGCCGTCCGGGGACTCGGTCAGCTCGCCGGTGACCTTGTCGACGCGCGTGCCGATGCAGGACACCGCGGGGCCGCACGGCAGCAGGAGCTCCGTGACCTCGCCCGCGTCCTCACGGCGCAGGCTGGACGCGATCGCCGCGAGGGGGTCCGCGTCCTCGTCCTCGGGGCTGTCGACCAGGGCCGCGTAGACCGTGGCGCTGCACGGGGCGTCGCCGACCGCGCCCACCGCGATGGCCGCGTACTCGGCCCCGGACTCCAGCAGGTCGTCGATGCCGAGCGCGCAGATGACCGCGAGCTTGAGCAGGTCCTCGTCCTCGGCGCCGGGCAGCGCCTTCGCCGCGAGCTCCTCCAGGAGGCGGGCGCCTTCGTCCTCGTCCTCCTCGTGGAGGGGGAGGTCGTGGAAGATCTCCGGCATCACCCAGCGGACGTGGATGCCGTCGCGGTCGATGCGGGTGGCGGATCCGGAATCGGGCCCGGCGTTCTGCGCGGGGATCGCCGGGGTCGTCGCCTCGAACCGCAACGGCTCGTAGGGAGGGGCCACTAGGGAGGCCGTGGCTGCTGGGGATTCCGTGGTCACTTGGCGCCGTTGCTTTCCGGGAGCGGTGGGATGGGGAGTTCGGGGGCCTCGGGGAAGAACTTCCGGGAGGTCGCGTACATGCCGTAGTACGGGTAGAGGGCGGGGATGTCGGCGCCGCCCCTGCGGGCGATGCCGACGATCTTCCGGTAGAGGCGGACCCTGCAGCGCATGTTCCGCAGGGTCGGATCGGCCACATCGGGGCCGCGCAGACGGTAGGCCACCAGGACGGACGCCAGGATGAGCAGCGCGTCCACGCAGAAGAAGGCGATCTGGAACGGCCTGGACCGCTGGGATGCGACGAGATCCCAGAAGGGCCACGCGCCGACCCCGAACACGAAGACCGGGACGGCGAGAAAGCAGCCGACGAGGCTCCCCTTCTCCGTGTCCCTGCGCCGCTGGTACAGCAGCCAGTGCACGGCCCGGTCGTCGAGGAAGTCGAACCGCACCGCACGCCCGTACGCCTCGGCCGCTTCCCGCGCCGCGGGCACGGCGGCGATGACCGACGACGGAACCAGCTCGTGCCCGGTCCCGCTGTCGTCGACGAACGTGCCGCGCCCCAGGGCGTGGTAGTCGCTCATCCGCCCCTCTCCTTACCCGGCCGGGGCCAGCGAGGAGTGGAACGACGTGGAGGAGGGCGTCGGGCTCGGGCCCGGCCTCGGGGACGGCGTGGGCGTGGGCGTGGTGGGGTTCGACGGCGTGGTCGGCGGGGCGCTGGGCCTGGGGCCGGGCCCGGGGGCCGGGGTGATGGGGTGCGGCGTGTCGGACGGCTCTCCCATGGCCTCCTTCATCCGCATGATCGACTTCACGTAGAGGTTCCCCAGGGCGGCGCCCTTGATGTAGCGGGTGACGACCTCCGGGTTCCAGCCGCCGGCCGGCAGTTTGGGGGTGGTGATGCCCCGCTTGGCGAGCATCTTGGAGGCGAAGCCGACGCCCTTGTTGATGTTCTTCACGGCGAAGCCGTTGGTGAACGCGCCCCAGACGCCCTTGCCCGCACCGGCCAGACGCGCGCCCTTGGCGGCCGCGGTGAGGCCCTTCAGGGCGCCGAGCCCGGGGATGATGCCGAGGACGTCGATGCCGATCGCAAGGAGGTCGAGTTTCCCGCCGCGCGCGAAGACGTCGTACAACCGCCCGGACAGGGCCGTCGCGCTCATCGCGGCGCCGACGCCGACCAGGACGATCGCCAGGGTGCCGCCCGACAGGACGATCGCCGCCACGAGCGCCGCCACCGCGAGGACCGTCGCCGCGGCCGTGAACCAGTCCGCGTGATCCGCGATCCAGTTCATGAACCCGCCGGGGTCACGCACCCCGTCATGGTGGATGACGTTCTTGATCTTCTTGGCCGCCGCGCTCGCCGCGTCGTCCCGGATCTCGACCGCTTCCATGATCTTGCCGCGGTGCTGGGCCATGATCGTCGTCGCGTCGTCGCGCTTCTTCTGCTGCTTCGTCCGGTCGACGGAGTCCTCCTTGGAGGAGGGCACCGTCCCCTCGGTCTTCTCCAGCTCCTTGAGCGCGGACTTCTGCTCCGTCTCCGCCTTGCGGAACTCCTCAAGGGCCTTGTCCGCCATGCGCTGCGCGCGGTGCAGCTCGCTGGCGTACTCCTTCGACTCGCCCTCCCTGACCTTGGTGCCCAGGGCGTTGGAGGCCTCGTCATAGCGGTCGTACGCCTTCTTCAGGCGTCCCGCGGTGTCGCCCGCGACCTCGTGGAAGGCGCGCCCGGCGTCACTGTCCCAGCTCTCGACCGACGCGAGCGCCTTGATGTTGCGCGCCTGCTTGTCGATCTCCTCGGCCATGCCGCGCAGCTTCTTGCCCAGGCGCGCGACCTCGTACGGGTCGCCGGGCACGGGATCGGAGTCGTAGAGAGGAGTCCAGTCGGTCGGCCGCCCGCTCACTTCGCGCCCTTCTTGTCGCTCTTCTTCGCGTCACGAAGCGCGTTGGCGAGCTCGTGGTCGATGTCCTCGTACGCCTTGGCCGCGTCGGCCGTGATCTTGGCGAGGTTCTCGATGTCCTTGTTCAGCTTCTTGCGCGTCTTCTTCCACGTGCTGGAGAAGTCGTCGAAGATCTCGCGCAGCTTGTCGCTGCCCAAGTCCTTCTCGTAGCCGTCCGAGGGGTCGCCGTTGTCCTTGAACTCGCGGTGGATGCGGTAGAGCGACTCCGAGCAGTCCTTGATGAGGTCGAGGTCGTACCTGGTTCTGTCCGACACGGGCTCAGACCTCCCGCTCGTACGAAGCCGCCGCGAGGGCAGGCAACTTGGGCGGATAGCGGCGCTTCACGGTCAACCCCCGTATGCAAGACGTCAAGTACGCGTCAGGACGGTAACCGTGTGACTCGTGGTTGCGCCACTGCGATCCATTGTGCGGCGCCGGACCGTCAGTTGAGCGAGGGATCGTCCGGATATGTCGCCACCATGGCCAGCTCACTGCGCTGCCTGCGCAGGACCGCGCGCCACAGTCGCTCGGGGTCCGGCGACGAGACGTCGCCGGGTTCGGACTCGACCACGTACCAGGCGCCCTCGACGAGCTCGTCCTCCAGCTGGCCGGGGCCCCAGCCCGCGTAACCGGCGAAGATCCGCAGCGAGCCGAGCGCGGGGGCCAGGAGTTCGGGGGGCGTGTCCAGGTCGACCAGGCCGATCGCGCCGTGCACGCGCCGCCAGCCGATCGGCTCGCCTCTGCCCGAGCGCGTCCGTGAACCCGCCGCGGGTCCCTCCTCGCCGGGGATGACAGCCACGCCGAGCGCCGAGTCGAGCGAGACGGGGCCACCCTGGAAGACGACTCCCGGGGCACCGGCCAGATCGCCCCAGCCCTCCAGGATGTCCGCCACGTCCACCGGCGTGGGCCGGTTGAGGACCACGCCGAGCGAGCCCTCCTCGTCGTGGTCGAGGAGCAGCACCACCGCGCGGTCGAAGTTCGGGTCCGCCAGGGCAGGCGTGGCCACGAGCAGCCGCCCTGTGAGCGAGGACACCTCCGTCATGAACGACATGATCCCGCATCTTTGCCCCGCGGGGGGAGGCAATGCCCGTACGGGAGTGAATGCAGCTCAGGGCGCACTGAAGCGTCCCGAGCGCACACCGGGGCCGGTGACCCGGAGTGTCCGGTTCCGAACGTTTCGTGTTGTCGCGAACTCCTGACGCGGTTTGCGCGTCCTTAGCCTTACGGAAGGGGGGTACGCGCCCATTACCCTTGCCCTTTGGTCCACCCGTCCATCCAATCGGAACGCGAGATTCATGACCGTCACCGACGATGTACTGCTTGTCCACGGCGGAACCCCGCTGGAGGGCGAGATCCGTGTCCGCGGCGCGAAGAACCTCGTGCCCAAGGCCATGGTCGCCGCGCTGCTCGGCAGCGCTCCGAGCAGGCTGCGCAATGTCCCCGACATCCGCGACGTCCGCGTCGTACGCGGGCTCCTGCAGCTGCATGGCGTAACGGTCCGCCCCGGTGAGGAGCCGGGCGAGCTGGTCATGGACCCCTCGCACGTGGAGAGCGCCAACGTCGCGGACATCGACGCGCACGCGGGCTCCTCGCGGATCCCGATCCTGTTCTGCGGGCCGCTCCTGCACCGCCTGGGCCATGCCTTCATCCCCGGCCTCGGCGGCTGCGACATCGGCGGCCGGCCGATCGACTTCCACTTCGAGGTGCTCCGCCAGTTCGGCGCGACCATCGAGAAGCGCGAGGGCGGCCAGTACCTGGAGGCCCCGCAGCGGCTCCGCGGCACGAAGATCAAGCTGCCGTACCCGTCCGTCGGCGCCACCGAGCAGGTCCTGCTGACCGCGGTCCTGGCGGAAGGCGTCACCGAGCTCTCGAACGCCGCCGTCGAGCCCGAGATCGAGGACCTCATCTGCGTCCTGCAGAAGATGGGCGCGATCATCGCGATGGACACCGACCGGACCATAAGGGTCACCGGTGTCGACAGCCTGGGCGGCTACAACCACCACGCCCTCTCGGACCGCCTGGAGGCCGCCTCCTGGGCTTCCGCGGCTCTGGCGACCGAAGGCAACATCTACGTCCGCGGCGCCCAGCAGCGGTCGATGATGACGTTCCTGAACACCTACCGGAAGGTGGGCGGTGCCTTCGAGATCGACGACGAGGGCATCCGCTTCTGGCACCCGGGCGGCTCGCTCAACGCGATCGCCCTGGAGACGGACGTGCACCCGGGCTTCCAGACGGACTGGCAGCAGCCTCTCGTCGTCGCCCTGACGCAGGCCGCGGGCCTCTCGATCGTCCACGAGACGGTCTACGAGTCCCGGCTCGGATTCACCTCCGCGCTCAACCAGATGGGCGCGCACATCCAGCTCTACCGTGAGTGCCTCGGCGGCTCCGACTGCCGCTTCGGGCAGCGGAACTTCCTCCACTCGGCGGTCGTGAGCGGCCCCACGAAGCTCCAGGGCGCCGATCTGGTCATCCCCGACCTGCGCGGCGGCTTCTCGTATCTGATCGCGGCTCTGGCGGCGCAGGGCACGTCCCGCGTGCACGGCATCGACCTGATCAACCGCGGCTACGAGAACTTCATGGACAAGCTCGTGGAACTCGGCGCGAAGGTGGAACTGCCGGGCCGGGCGACGCTCGGCTGACGCCACACCAAGCACGCCGAAGGGGCGGCCACCCAACCGGGTGGCCGCCCCTTCTATAGCTGCTTCAGGCTACTTGCCCTTGGCGGCTTCCTTGAGCTTGGAGCCCGCCGAAACCTTGACGCTGTAGCCGGCCGGGATGTTGATCGGCTCGCCGGTCTGCGGGTTCCGGGCGGTGCGAGCGGCACGGTGGGTGCGCTCGAAGGTCAGGAAGCCGGGGATGGTGACCTTCTCGTCGCCCTTGGCAACGATCTCGCCGACGGTCTCGGCGAACGCGGCCAGCACGGCGTCGGCGTCCTTGCGGGTCACCTCGGCACGGTCGGCCAGCGCGGCCACCAGCTCACTGCGGTTCATGTTTGTACTCCCGTGTTCTTCTTGCCGTTGAGGCGTGCCACGCGGCGGAGCCGCATGATGGGCACAGCGAAGCCGATGCTGCCAGGGTCCTCGGTCAGGCCCCGGACCCGGGTCCGGTCATCCGGACCCTCGCGCCCAGAAAGGCATCCTGCCCCCACCTGCGGCGGGAAAGCCAATCCGGGCCCCTTGGGGTCACACGAAAAGCTTCACCGCCCCTTGGAAGGTGGCAGTCGGGGGCGCGCTTCCACGCCACCCTAGAGGGCCTTTGCGGGCCCCGCGTTCCGCGACGCGCCGTACTACTGGGCCGTGGCGGCTGTCACAGTCACCCCGGCGGCCTTCGCCGCGCTGCGCACCGCATCGGCGACCGCGCCCGCGACCTTGTCGTTGAAGACGCTGGGGATGATGTAGTTCGGGTTGAGCTCGTCCTCGGCGACGACGTCCGCGAGGGCGCCCGCCGCCGCCAGCATCATCTCCGTGTTGACGGTGCGCGACTGGGCGTCGAGCAGACCGCGGAAGACGCCGGGGAAGACCAGGACGTTGTTGATCTGGTTCGGGAAGTCCGAGCGGCCGGTGGCCACGACCGCCGCCGTCTGGCGGGCGATCGCGGGGTCGACCTCGGGGTCGGGGTTCGCGAGCGCGAACACGATGGCGCCGTCGGCCATGGCCGCGACGTCGTCCGCGCCCAGGACGTTCGGGGCCGAGACGCCGATGAAGACGTCCGCGCCGACGACCGCTTCCTTGAGGGTGCCGCGGGCGCCCTCGGGGTTGGTGTTGTCGGCGATCCAGCGCAGCGGCGAGTCCGGCGCGGCGTCCACGAGGTCCTCGCGGTCCGCGTGCACGACGCCGTGGATGTCGGCGACGACGGCGTGCTTGACGCCCGCCGCGATGAGCAGCTTCAGGATGGCCGTACCGGCCGCGCCCGCACCGGACATGACGACCCGTACGTCACCGACGCCCTTGCCCACCACGCGAAGTGCGTTGGTGAGAGCGGCCAGTACGACGATGGCGGTGCCGTGCTGGTCGTCGTGGAAGACGGGGATGTCCAGGGCCTCGCGCAGCCGGGCCTCGATCTCGAAGCAGCGCGGCGCCGAGATGTCCTCGAGGTTGATGCCCGCGAAGCCGGGGGCGATGGCCTTGACGATCGCGACGATCTCGTCGGTGTCCTGGGTGTCCAGGCAGAGCGGCCAGGCGTCGATGCCGGCGAAGCGCTTGAAGAGGGCCGCCTTGCCCTCCATGACGGGCAGCGCGGCCTTCGGGCCGATGTTGCCGAGCCCGAGAACGGCCGAACCGTCCGTTACGACCGCAACGGAGTTGCGCTTGATGGTGAGGCGGCGTGCGTCCTCGGGGTTCTCGGCGATCGCCATGCACACGCGGGCCACGCCCGGGGTGTAGATCATGGAGAGGTCGTCGCGGTTCCGGATGGGGTGCTTGGACGCCATCTCGATCTTGCCGCCGAGGTGCATCAGGAACGTACGGTCGGAGACCTTGCCGACCGTGACACCCTCGATGGTGCGCAGCTGCGCGACGATCTCGTCGCCGTGCGTCGTGGAGGTCGCCGCGATCGTGACGTCGATCCGGAGTGCCTCATGGCCGGAGGCCGTGACGTCGAGGCCGGTCACCGAGCCTCCGTGGGACTCGACGGCCGTGGTGATCTGGGAGACCGCGGTGCCGCTCGCGGGCACCTCCAACCGGACCGTGTTCGAGTAGGAGACGCTGGGCGCCGTTGCCATGGCCGACTTCCTCTGCTTTCACCGTGTTGCTCTTGCCGTCCGATCGTCGCACCTACCACTGAGTACGTGGTAGCCGCCTCGGATTGCGAACTTTTCGTTCATCAGACTTTCGGAAACTAGTTTCCACCATACGAGAAGTTGGCGACCGTCGGTAGGGGGAAACGGAAACCGGTGGTTGAAACCGAAAGAGGCCCTCGTCACGTGGTGACGAGGGCCTCTCTCTGACGCTTATGACACCGACCCGCCATGCTCGCCTCGCGGCAAGTGGTCGCTCGTAGCGACGAAGGTTGGGCCCGGGGGCTTGGATCGGGCCGGTGCCACATCAACGGTAACAAACGATCCCCGCAAGGCAATTCCCGTACCGCAAAGTCCTTCAAGTCATTCGCGGAGCAGGTCCGGCACGCCCTCCGCATCGGGCTCGTCGCGCTCCCCCGACAGCACCGTGAGCTGCTGGGTCGCCCTGGTCAGCGCCACGTACAGGACGCGCAGGCCCGCCGGGGACTCGTCCGCGATCTCCGCCGGAGAGACGACGACCGTCGCGTCGTACTCAAGTCCCTTGGCCTCCAGGCTGCCGAGCGCGACCACGCGGTCGCCAAGCCCGTCGAGCCATCTCGCCGCCTGCTCGCGGCGGTTCATCGCCACGACGACGCCGATGGTGCCGTCCACCTGGTCGAGCAGCCGCGCCGCCTCCTCGCGCACCGAAGCGCCGAGATCCTTGTCGCGTACGACGGCGAAGCGGGGCTTCACCCCGGTGGACCGGACGGCCGATGGCGACTCGGAGCCCGGCATCGCGAGCGCGAGCACCTTGGCGGCGAGATCGGCGATCTCGGCGGGGTTGCGGTAGTTGACGGTCAGGGTGAAGCGGCGGCGCGGGCGGCTGCCCAGGGCCTCGTCACGGGCCGCTGCGGCCTCGTCCGGGTCGGACCAGGAGGACTGGGCGGGGTCGCCGACGATCGTCCACGTGGCGTGCCGGCCCCTGCGCCCGACCATGCGCCACTGCATGGGGGTCAGGTCCTGCGCCTCGTCGACGATGACGTGCGCGTACTCGGTGCGCTCGGCGGCGAGCCGCTCGGCGCGCTCGCGCTGGGACTCCTCGCGCTGCGGCATCAGTTCGTCGAGGCCCGTGAGCAGGTCGAGGGGGTCCAGATCCTTCTTCTTGCGGGGCTTGGGCGGCGTGCCGAGGATCGACTGGAGCTCGTCGATGAGCGCCACGTCGTGCACGGACAGGGCGTCACGCTTGAGCGAGCGGGCGACCTTGCGGACCTCGCCCGGGTTCAGGACGCGGCGCGACCAGCGGCCGAGGCGCCGCTCGTCGGCCATCGCGGAGAGCACGGCGCGCGGGGTGAGTTCGGGCCACCAGGCGTCGAGGAACCGGATGAAGTCGTCCTCGGACGTGATGTCCTCGTCGAAGGACGAGCGCAGCTCGGCGGCCAGCTCCGGATCGCTGTGCCGGCCGGCGGAGCCCGACTGGGACCACAGGGCGTCCAGGAGGAGCTTGCGGGCGCGCGGGCGCAGCAGGTTGACGGGAGCGGTGCCGCTGAGCGCGTTGCGGCGGATGCGGCCCAGCGCGTCGGCCTCCAGCTCCAGGCGGCGCCCGAAGGCCACCACACGCAGCCGTGTGGGCGTCTCGGCGGGGGTCTGGCGCTCTTCGGCGGAGTCCTCGTCGTAGTCGCCGAACGCGAGCTGGCCGTCCTGCGCGGCGGCCTTGGGCGCCGTCCCCGCGCCGCCCTCCAGGGCACCCCGGGCGGCCTTCCGCAGGACGTGCAGCATCCGGGAGGAGCCCTTGACCCGGGCCACCGCGGGAGAGTCGTAGACCGTCGCCTCCGCCGGACCCGAGGCGTCGTCGGCCAGCGCGCCCACCGCGCGGATCGCGACCTGCCCCTCCTCGCCCAGCGAGGGAAGCACGCCCTCGGTGTAGGCCACGAGCAGCGGGGTCGGCGAGACGATGAGGATGCCGCCCGCGTACCGGCGGCGGTCCTGGTAGAGGAGGTAGGCCGCGCGGTGCAGGGCCACGGCGGTCTTGCCGGTGCCGGGGCCGCCCTCGACGTACGTCACGGAGGCGGCGGGGGCGCGGATGACCATGTCCTGCTCGGCCTGGATCGACGCCACGATGTCGCGCATGGTGTGGCTGCGGGCCTGGCCGAGCGCCGCCATCAGGGCGCCGTCGCCGATGACCGGCAGGGACTCGCCGTCCAGGGTGGCCCTGAGCTCCGGGCGCATCAGGTCGTCCTCGACGCCCAGGACCTTGCGGCCCTTGGAGCGGATGACCCGGCGGCGCACGACACGGCCCGGGTCGACCGGCGTCGAGCGGTAGAAGGGCGCCGCGGCCGGTGCCCGCCAGTCGATGACGAGCGGGGAGTAGTCCGCGTCCAGGACGCCGATACGGCCGATGTGCAGGGTCTCGGCGATCTCGGCGGTGTTGTTCGCGCTGATCGCGTCCTCGGCCGGCTCGACCGAGGTGTAGGCCCCGTCCGGGCCCTTCTTGCCGTCCTTGCCGAGCAGCAGGTCGATCCGCCCGAAGAGGAAGTCCTCGAACTCGCTGTTGAGGCGGTTCAGATGCACTCCCGCGCGGAACACCTGGGCGTCCCGCTCGGCGAGCGCGCCGGGCGTGCCGACCTGCGCGCGCTTGGCCGCGTCGGTCATGAGGAACTCGGCCTCGTGGATCTTCTCCTCGAGACGCCGGTAGACCTGGTCGAGATGTTCTTGTTCGACGCTGATCTCACGGTCGCGTACGTCGGCCACCGAGGCCCCTTTCCGGACGTGCAGCTGCTCTATTGAGCAGCCGTCTACCGTACGCGAAAGGGGGACCCCTTGTGCACTTCTCCTACGCGTCGACCTCCACCAGGCGCTTGCCGTCCAAGGTGGTGACCTCGAAGTGGTCGATGTCGTTGCGGTCCATCGCGGCGCCCCCGTGGACGTACAGGGGGCTGCGCGCCCACTTGTTCGGGCTGTCCTTGATGCCATAGCCCCACTTCGGGACGGACCAGGTGGTGACCGTCTCCTTCTCGCCGTTCTTGCCGACGGCGACCAGGGAGCACTTGAGCGGGCCCTTCACGTTCTTCAGCTCCAGGACCGCGTGCGTGCCCCAGGCCTTCTCCTCCGTGCCGACCGTGGCGCTGACCTTGGTCGTCGGGTCCGTGGCCTTCATCTTGTCGCTCATGTGGTTGAAGAAGGCGTCCTCGGCGGGACTCGTGGGGTGCGGCTCGCCCGCCACGTCCTTCGAACCGCCGTCGCCGCTCACCGCGAGGACCGTGAGCGGCCCGCCGATGATCAGCGCGGCCGCTGCCGCCACCAGGTACATGCCGCGCCTGCGCTTCTGCGCGCGCTTGACGGAGACCTCGTCCACGAGCCGGTCCGCGAGGCGCGGGCTCGGCCTCGCGGCGAGCTGTTCGCCGATCGCCGGTACACCGCGTGCCTCCGGAAAGTCCGCGAGCGCGGACAGCATCGGCTCCATCCCGGAGAACTCCTCCAGCTGGTGCGCGCAGAACTCGCAGCCCGCCAGATGCGCCTCGAAGGCCGTGGCCTCCGCGTCGTCCAGGATGCCGAGGGCGTAGGCGCCGACGGTCTCGTGCACGTCGCCCGCTTCCGCATGGCCCCGCGCGTCATGTCCGTAGGACTCGTTCATGCCGTCACCCCCCGCTCCTCAAGCGCCAGCTTCATCGAACGCAGCGCGTAGAAGACCCGCGAGCGCACCGTCCCACTCGGTATACCCAGTGTCTCGGCCGCCTCATTGACCGTACGCCCCTTGAAATAGGTCTCGACAAGTACCTCCCGGTGGGCGGGAGTCAGGTCGTCGAGCGCATCCGAGAGTGTCATCAGCCACAGCGCCTTATCGATCTCGTCCTCCGCGGGGATGACCTCCAGCGGCGACGGATCGACCTCCTGCGGCCGGGCCTGCCGGCTGCGGTGGCCGTCGATGACGATGCGCCGGGCGACCGTCACCAGCCAGGGGCGTACCGAACCGGTCGCACGGTTGAGCTGACCGGCGTTCTTCCAGGCACGGATGAGCGTTTCCTGTACGACATCTTCGGCGCGCTGCCGGTCTCCCGCCACCAGACGGAGCACATAGGCGAGAAGTGGCCCCGCGTGCTCGCGGTAGAGGGCGCGCATCAACTCCTCGTCCGGTCCGTTGCGTTGCGGGACCAGACGATGTCGGTGCGGGCGTTCCTGCGGGCGCTCATCGGCCACGGCGGAATCCTTGCGCACGTCTGCCTCCGGTGTCCGCTCTTCGTCTTGGCTGGCTCACCGGGGATGTACGTACACGGGAGCGGCCGTGTTCAGCCGCGCCCGGAAGAATTTTGATCAGGCCCGCGCGAGCGCCGCCCGCCGCCGGTGTCTGGCCACCCGTTCCCGGTTGCCGCACACCTCGCTGGAGCACCAGCGGCGGCGGCGCCCGCGTGACGTGTCCAGGTAGACGATGGGGCAGGTGTCGCCCTCGCACTGGCGCAGCAGGGCGCGCGCGGCGGGGTCGGTGAGCAGGTCGACGGTGTCGCGGGCGACGGCGGCGAGCAGGGCCGCGCACCCGGGGGCGCCGTCGAGGATGCGGACGAGGCCGCCCTCGGGGGTGCGGACGGCGCGCGGGGCGGGCGGGGCCGGCACCGCGAGGGCGTTGACCCTGGCCAGCGGGGTGTCGGCGGGCCGCCCCGCCAGTTCGGCGAGCACCAACTGCTCCACCTGTGCCCGCAGTTCACGGAACGCCACGAGCCAGACCGGGGTCGCTCCCGGCAGGGCCGTGCGATCCGGGATGAGCCCGGCACCCGCGAGCCAGGCGAGCAGCCGGTCCACGGAGTCGAGCCGTTCCACGGGATGGTTCGTCGCCACGAGGTCCAGACAACTCCGCCCGGAGTCGAATCGCAGCTCGTACGTGGCCGGGTCCATGCCCAGTGCCATGCGCCTGTCACCGCCTTGTGGGGTTACCGGTGAGTGCTCCCCCTTACAGTGCCTCGCCTCGGGCGGGTGCGGAACCCCTGCCACCGGGCCTGGGTGAGACGCCCGCTTATGGCAGTGCGCCGCAGAACCATGGTCAGGAGCGCGCCCACCCGCTTGACTCGGTCCCATGACAGACACACGTGGGACGGACAGTCGGGTACGGGGCACCGCCGGAGTCGTTCTGGGGGCGGCCGCCGTCACCATGGGCCTGATCGCCGGGGCCTTCTACGTTTTCGCCTGCGCGGTGATGCCCGCCCTCGGGCGCAGCCGTGACCGCGTCTACATCGAGGTCATGCAGAACATCAATGACGTGATCCAGAATCCGGTCTTCTTCGCGAGCTTCATGGGGGCCCTGCTCTTCACGGCCGTCTCCGCCTGGCAGTTGCGCGGGACGGGGCCGCACCGGTGGGTGGTGGCGGCGCTCGTCGTCTACGTCGTGGCGTTCGCGCTCACGTCGTTCGTGAACGTGCCGTTGAACGACGACCTCATGAACGCCGGCGATCCGGCGAAGATCTCCGATCCGGCCGCCGTGCGCGAGAAGTTCGAGGACGCGTGGGTGGCGTGGAACGTCGTGCGGGCCGTGCTCTGCACCCTCTCGGCGGCGCTGCTCGTGCGGGCGCTGGTGCTGTTCGGCAGGTCCGGCAGGAGTGAACGGGCCGGTCAGTCCGCGTACTTGGACTCGGCGACCGGGTCGAGCGCGAGCCGGTAGCCGCGCTTGACCACCGTCTGGACGAGCTTCGGGGCGCCAAGTGCCGTACGCAGCCTGGCCATCGCGGTCTCCACGGCGTGCTCGTCGCTCCCCGCGCCGGGCAGCGCCCGAAGCAGTTCGGCGCGGGAGACCACCCATCCCGGGCGCCGCGAGAGGGCCCGCAGCAGCGACATGCCGGCGGGCGGCACGGGCCGCAGCTCGTCGTCGACCAGGACGGCGTGGCCGCGGATCTCGACGCGGCGCCCCGCGAGGGGCAACGTACGGGCGCGGGACGGCAGTTCCTGGCAGAGGACCTGCACGAGAGGGCCGAGCCGGAAGCGTTCGGGCTGCACGGTGTCGATACCGAGGGCCTGGAGCGGCAGCGCGGTGACCGGCCCCACACAGGCGGACAGGACGTCGTGCTGAAGGGCGGCGAGGAGCTCGGCGGACATCCCGCGGTCCTCGGCGCGGGCCAGCAGGGACGCGGCGGCGGGCGCGCTGGTGAAGGTCAGCGCGTCGACGGCGCGCGCGACGGTGGCGTCGAGGAGCCGGTCGACGGGCGCGAGGTCCTCGGGCGGCATCCACCGGTAGACGGGCACGCCCACGACGTCCGCTCCCCCGGCGCGCAGCGACTCGACGAAGCCGGGCAGCGGCTCGCCGTGCAGCTGGAGCGCGATGCGCTTGCCGTCGACGCCTTCCGCGAGCAGCCGGTCGAGCACCTCCGCCATCGACTCGGACGAGGGCGACCACTTCTCGGTGAGCCCGGCGGCGCGAATGGCGCCTTTGACCTTGGGCCCGCGGGCCAGCAGCTCGACGCCCCTCAGACACCCCAGGAGCGCCTCCCCGAAGCCCCACCCGTCGGCGGCCTCGACCCACCCGCGGAACCCGATGGCGGTGGTGGCGACCACGATGTCGGGCGCGTGGTCGAGCAACTGCTTGGTGGCGGAGAGGAGTTCGCTGTCGTCGGCGAGCGGAACGATGCGCAGTGCGGGAGCGTGCTGGACGGTGGCACCACGCCGCTGGAGCAGCGCACCGAGCTCGTCGGCGCGCCGGGCGGCGGTGACGCCGACGGTGAATCCGGCGAGTGGGGCGTTCTGGTGACCGTTCTGAGGGGTCGCGTGCATGGCAGCTGCTCTCGTCCCGCTAGTACCGCGTGATGGATGGGCCGGGGTTGGACGAGCCTGCCAACGGCCCGTGACAACCCCGGATCATCACGATGTCGTACGTGTTACACCAGGCTACGGCCACCCCTCCGTCAGACTTCCGCGTACGTGAGCTGGGGCTTCGTCTCCGCGTCCGGGGTCTGCCCGGAGTCCTGCGTCGCCGCCGGGCGGCGAAGGTATACGGCCCACGTGACGCAGAAGCAGGCGGCGTAGAAGGCCAGGAAGGCGACGAAGGCACCGGTCCCGGACCCCACGGTCTGGAAGGACTGCCGGAAGGCGAGATTGATCCCGAGCCCGCCGAGGGCCCCGACGGCGCCGATGAGCCCCATGGAGGCCCCGGAGAGCCGCCGTCCGTAAGCCGCGGCGGCCTCCCCCTGGAGCCCCTTCTGCAGGGCCTTGGCCTGGAAGATGCCGGGGATCATCTTGTACGTCGACCCGTTGCCGAGCCCCGTGAGCACGAAGAGCACGACGAAGGCGGCGACGAAGAGGGCGAGCGACTCCCGCATGGAGGCGATGACGACGACGGCGGTGGCCGCGCCCATGCCGACGAAGTTCCACAGCGTGATGCGGGCCCCGCCGAACCGGTCGGCGAGCCGCCCGCCCACGGGCCGGATCAGCGAGCCGAGCAGCGGCCCGATGAAGGTGACGGCGGCGGCCTGCAGCGGCGTACGGCCGAACTGGGTCTGGAGCACGAGCCCGAAGGCGAAGCTGTAGCCGATGAAGGACCCGAAGGTCCCGACGTACAGGAAGGCCATGATCCAGGTGTGTGCGTCCCGGACGGCCTCCTTCGCGGCGCCGGTGTCGTTCTTCACCGTGGCGAGGTTGTCCATGAAGAGGGCGGCGCAGAGGGCGGAGACGAAGATCAAGGGGATGTAGATCCCCAGGAGCACGCGGGGCCCGCCGCCCGCTCCGATGACCGCGAGTCCGGCGAGTTGCACGACGGGCACACCGATGTTGCCGCCACCGGCGTTGAGCCCGAGCGCCCACCCCTTCTTCCGCAGCGGGAAGAAGGAGTTGATGTTGGTCATGCTGGAGGCGAAGTTGCCGCCGCCGACGCCGGTGAGCAGGGCGCACAGCATGAAGGTGGTGTACGAGGTCCCGGGCTCCATGACGACGAAGGCCGCGACGGTCGGGACGAGGAGCGCGCTGGCCGCGATGATCGTCCAGTTGCGTCCGCCGAAGCGGGCGACGGCGAAGGTGTACGGGACGCGGGCGACGGCCCCGACGAGGGTCGCCATGGACACCAGGAAGAACTTTCCGGCGGGATCGATCCCGTACTCGGGCCCCATGAAGAGCACCATCACGGACCACAGGGTCCAGATGGAGAACCCGATGTGCTCCGAGAGGATCGAGAACACCAGATTTCGCCTGGCGACCCGCTCCCCTTCCTCCTCCCAGAATTTCCCGTCTTCCGGGTCCCACCGTTGGATCCACATGCCAGACCTCCGCATCTCCACAGCCGGCGGCTGATGGCTGATGGCCCGAAGGTAGGGAGGCCGCATTTCAGCCCTGTGGCACGCGGTGACCACGGGGGAACTTCGCTCTCACCTGGGGGCGGGGTGGGCGGTGAGGGGCGCGGCGGCGAGGGGCTCAGCCCAGGTGGGTGTCCCCCAGGGATACGAGCAGCCTGCGCAGCGCCCCGTCGAGGGCGCCGCGGTCCTCGGGGGTCAGGGCCGCGAGCATGCGTTCTTCGTTCGTGATGTGGTCGACCACCGCGCGGTCGACCAGGTTCAGGCCCGCCTCGGTGAGGCGGACGCGGATGGCCCTGCGGTCGGCCGGGTCGGGGCGGCGTTCGATCAGGCCCTTGCGCTCCAGCTTGTCGAGGCGGTTGGTGATGGCACCGGAGGTCACCATCGCCGTCTTCAGGAGGCCGCCCGCGGTCAGTTCGTGCGGGGCGCCGACCCGTCGCAGCGTGGCGAGGACGTCGAACTCCGCGAACTCCAGCCCGTACTCGACGAAGACCTTCTTCATGCCCTTGCTCAACAGATGGTCGGCGCGCTTGATGCGGCCCACCAGGGCCATCGCGTCCAGCGCGGCGAGGTCCAGGTCCGGGCGCTCCCTTCGCCACTGGCCGCGGAGCTCGTCGATGGCGTCGGCTTCCTTCGACGGCTCGGGCTCAAGCTCAGCCATTTTCCGCGTTCCTCTCTCGACAGGCCGACCCCGCGCAATATCTCAACGTTCAGATACTTGACGTTCGCAGACCTGGGGTACATATTTACCTCAACGTTGAGAATAACAGCGTTGAGGAGTCGAGGGGGAGTAACCATGTCCATCCACAGCCCGCGCGCAACCACAGCCCACCGCCCGACCGCCCACCGCCCGACCGGCCAGGGCCGCTCCGTCCCCGCGGTTCCGGCACTCCCGGCGTCCCCGGCGCCGCGGACCTACGCCCTCGCTGCCGCGGGCCTCGCGGCCATCGGCCCGGCGACCTGGGGCACCACCTACGTCACGACCACCGAACTCCTGCCCGCCGACCGCCCGTTGCTGGCTGCGGCCCTGCGCGCGCTGCCCGCCGGGCTGATCCTCCTCGCGCTCACCCGGCGGCTGCCGCGCGGCGACTGGTGGTGGAAGGCGGCCGTGCTCGGGGTGCTGAACTTCGGGGCGTTCTTCCCGCTCCTCTTCTTCGGCGCGTACCACCTCCCCGGAGGTGTCGCCTCGACGGTCAGCGCCGTCATGCCGCTCCTGGTGGCGGGCTTCGGGATCGGCGTGCTCAAGGTACGCCCGTCCGGCCGTACGCTCCTCGCGGGACTCGTGGGTGTCGCGGGAGTGGCCCTGCTGGTCCTGCGCGGCAGCGCGGCGGTGGATCCGGCGGGCATCGCGGCGATGCTGGCGGCGACCACGCTGATGGCCCTCGCGGTGGTGCTCAGCAAGCGCTGGGGCCGCCCCGAAGGGGTCTCGCTCCTCACCCTCACGGGCTGGCAACTGACGGCGGGCGGCCTCATCCTGGCCCCCATCGCCCTCACCGCGGAGGGCCTGCCGGACCACCTCACGGGCGCCAACATCGCCGGGTACACGTACCTCGGGGTGATCGGTACGGCGATCGCGTACGCCCTGTGGTTCCGCGGCATCGAACGCCTCCCCGCCTCGTCCGTCTCCTTCCTCGGTCTGACCAACCCGGTGGTGGCCACGCTCGCCGGCCTCCTGCTCCTGGGCCAGACCCTGACGACCTGGCAACTTGGCGGCCTGGTGCTGGTACTGGGGAGCGTGCTGCTGGGCCAGAGCGGTGGCGCGAGGCGAGCACAGCAGAAGTAACGGAAGTACCCACCGGACAAGCAAATCCGCCCCCCACCACCCCCATCCCCCAGTCATCAAGGAGCTGAGGTCATGCGCATCACCGTCTTCGGAGCCGCGGGAAACGTAGGAAGCCGAGTGGTCGCGGAGGCCCTGTCCCGTGGGCACGAGGTGACGGCGGTGGTCCGCGACGCGGCCCGCTACCCCGAGCTGCACCCCGCGGCCACCCACCGCACGGGCGACGCCGAGAACCCTTACTCCATCGCGGAGTTGAGCACGGACCAGGACCTCGTGATCAACGCCACGAGACCGGCGCAGGGCCGGGAACACGAGCACGCGGCCGTCGCCAAGTCACTCCTGGAGGGCCTGGCCGGCACCGGTGTGCGCCTGCTGATCGTCGGCGGCGCGGGCAGCCTGACGGTGCCCGGCACGCAGGGGGTCCTGGCCATCGACGACCCGACGTACGTGCCCACGGCGTGGCGGCACATGGCGCAGGCGTCCAACGACCAGTACGAGGCGGTCCGTACGGCGGACACGGACGTCGACTGGACGTACGTGAGCCCGTCCGCGGTCCTGGAGCCGGGCACGCGCACGGGAACGTTCCGCCTGGGGCTGGACGAGCTGCTCGTGGACGAGACGAACAACTCCTCCATCTCCATGGAGGACTTGGCGACAGCGCTCCTGGACGAGGCGGAGACCCCGAGGCATGTCCGGACCCGCTTCACGGCAGGCTACTGAGCCCCGGTCAGGCGAGGTCAGACGGGGTCAGGCGCTGTTGATCCAGGGCAGGACGTCGCTGCCGCCGCCCTTGTCCCACTTGATGGTCACCTCGTCGTCGGCCTGGGTGAGGTTCGCCGAGACGTACTTCGCGTCGTCGCCGGTGCCGCACTTGAGGGCGATACGGAAGCCGGTGCCGTCCTGCTCCTGGCCGAGCCCCATGCAGAGGCCGTCGCCGCCCGCGTCGATGTAGGACACCGAATGCTTGCCCTTGCCCTGGCCCGAGGTCAGCTTGGACCCGATGGTGAGGGTCTTGCTCTCGGCGTTCTGCCACTGCCCCTGGTACCCGGTGTCACCGGCGGGCCGGGTCTTGTCGTCCCCGCCCAGGGGGTCTTCGGTGGTCGGATCCTCGGAGGGCAGCGCCTCCGGCTCGGACGCGGAGGGCTCGGCGGAGGGCCCGGCCGAAACGCTCTTGTCGGCCTGCGGCTTCTTCCCACCGCCACCTTCGTCGTCGCCGTCACCACCGGTGGCAAGAAGGACCCCACCACCGACAAGCGCGGCAACGACGACCACGCCCCCGACGATCAGGGCGAGCCGCTGCTTACGGGAACCTCCCGGGGGAGGCGGCGGCGGATAGCCCCCGTAAGGGGCCGGAGACTGAGGCGGCCCGTAAGGGGGCTGCTGCCCATAAGGTCCCTGCGGAGCCTGCCCATACCCGGGCGGCTGCCCATACCCGGGCGGCTGCTGAGGAGGCGCCCCACCGTACGGCCCCTGCCCCGCATACGGATTCTGCCCGTCGGGCTGCGGCGGAGGCGGCGGAGCCCCATAGGGCCCGGCGGGCGGCTGCTGGGGTGGGCCGAATCCGTCCTGCGGCGGCTGGCCGGGAGGCTGGGTCATGTCGGTTCGGGTCCCCTCGCTGTCCGGCTCTTCACAGAGCCCAGCGAAGACCCCCTGCCCCCGCCGACTCCCCAACATCCACTACCCACCACCCCCACACAAGCCCCGCCCACCGCAAGCGCGTTCCCCTACCGAGCCCTCCGCCCCTTCCCCGACTTCGCCCCGTTGGGCCACAGCCTCGGACTCCGCTTCGCCGCGAAGTCCTCTATCCAGCCCACCGCCAGGACCATCAGGCCGATCAAGGGCCAGACCAGGACCGTCATCCACACCATGTATGTCGTGTCGAGTGCCGAGCTCCAGCGTTCGTTCTCCATGAACGGCAGGTCGTACGCCAGGTCGATGATCGGCACCGTGGCCATGATCAGGAGGTTGTGCCAGAGGTAGATCGTCACCGCTCGGTTGTTGGACAGGGTGATGAGCTTGTCCCAGCGCTTCAGGCGGCCCGGGAGCTCCTGCCACGACGGGGAGTACTGGAAGAGGATGACGACGAAGCCGAAGGACCACGCCGCCTGGGCGAGGGGGATGTCGTTCAGGTCCCAGCCGTCCGGGCCCAGGTGGCCCGAGGCCCACCAGAGGCCGAAGGCCATGATCAGGGCGGAGACGGAGACCGCCAAGTAGCGGGGGACACGGGCCAGTACGCCCTCCTGGTGGGCGAAGCCCAGGACCCAGCAGCTGCCGTACACCGCGAAGTCCGACACCGCGTTGCCCGTCTCGCCGGGGATCTTGACGATCTCCGTCGCGAGGACGGCCGTCAGGGCGAGCGGCGCGAACAGCGTCGCCCACGGGACCCGGCGGAACGCCCACAGCAGCAGCGGCGACGCGATCACGAACCAGAGGTACGCGCGGATGTACCAGAGCGGGCCCGCGGCCTGGGCCGGCCAGGTGTCCTCCAGGAGGCCCGCCTTGTCCCCGATGTGCCAGGGGAAGGGCGGGGCGCCGATCGGGAACACGTAGTTGAGCATGCTGACCAGGCCCCACGTGCCCCCGTGGTCCGGGTCCTTGGTGACGTTCCAACCGCCGTAGAACAGGAGGAACAGCGCCACCGCGCTGAACGCCCACATGGGCGGGAGCAGGCGGCGGATGCGGCCCCTGATCACGCCCCACGCCGGGCGCTTCAGCGAGCGTGCCATCAGCGCGCCCGCCAGCGCGAACATCACGCCCATGGACGGGAAGATGATCGTCAGCCAGGCCCAGCCGAACAGGTGGTAGATGACGACGCGGACCAGGGCCAGGGAGCGCAGCACGTCGAAGTAGCGGTCGCGGCCCGGCTTCTTGGGGGCGGCGGGAACCGGCGCGGCCGGGGGCGCAGGGGCGTAGGCCGCCGGGCCTCCCAGGCCGGGGGGCGGCGGCATCTGCGGCAGCGGTTGCGTGGGATGGGTCATGCGACGGGCCTCCGATCAGGGCTGCCCGTCCGCTGCTGCGGAATCGAGGGCGGGGTTCCAAGGACTCCCGTGCGCCGAAGCTTCTGCCAGCGAAGGCGGCCTCCGGTCAGGGCGGTGATCCAGGACTGCAGCAGCACGACGTACATCAGCTGCCGGTAGAGGATCTGCTGCAGGGGCAGCGAGATCAGATGGGTCATGCGTTCGCGGTCGAGCCGGAAGGCGTACGCCGCGCACACCGCCTGGACGGCGAGCACGCCGAGCCACGCGGCGATCGTCTTCTGGGTGGGGCCGAAGACGAGGCCGTAGAGGAGGAACACGTCGATCAGGGGTGCGAGGAGCGGCGCCAGGACCATGAAGAGGGACACCAGCGGCATGCCGACGCGGCCGAAGCGGCCCGAGGGCCCGGACTCGATCACCGAGCGGCGGTGCTTCCAGATCGCCTGCATCGTGCCGTACGACCAGCGGTAGCGCTGCGACCACAGCTGCTGCACCGTCTCTGGCGCCTCGGTCCACGCGCGTGCCTTCTCGGCGTACACGACCCGCCAGCCGTCGCGGTGCATCGCCATCGTGATGTCGGTGTCCTCGGCGAGCGTGTCGTCGCTCATGCCGCCGACCCGTTCCAGCGCCGAGCGCCGGAAGGCCCCGACGGCGCCGGGGATGGTCGGCATGCAGCCGAGCATGTCGTACATCCGGCGGTCGAGGTTGAAGCCCATCACGTACTCGATGTGCTGCCAGGCGCCGATCAGCGAGTCCCGGTTGCCGACCTTCGCGTTGCCCGCGACGGCGCCCACCCTCGGGTCACCGAACGGCTGCACGAGCTCGCGCACGGTGGACTGCTCGAAGACCGTGTCGCCGTCCATCATCACGATGAGGTCGTAACGGGCGTTGGCTATGCCGCGGTTGAGGGCGGCCGGCTTGCCCGCGTTCTGCTGGCGTACGACGCGTACGTTCGGGAGGCGAAGGCCCTCGACGATCAGCGCGGTGCCGTCCGACGAGCCGTCGTCGATGACGATGATCTCGATGGGATGGTCGCTCGTCATGAGCGAACGGACCGTGGCCTCGATGCACTTGGCCTCGTTGTAGGCGGGGACGAGGACTGATACCGGTTCGGTGATGTCCGGGCCCCAGCGGAAACCCTTCTTGCGCACCTTGCGCGCGTGCACCGCGGAGAGCAGCAGCATCAGGCCGAAGCGGAGCATGACCAGGGAGCCGATGACGGCGAGGGCGACGACGAGTACGCCGGTGATCTTCTCCGAGGCGCCGACCAGGAAGACCCAGGCCTTGCCCTTCCACAGGTCGATGCCGGTGACGGGCGCGTGCGCGCTGGGGGCGTCCAGCGCCTCGGTGAGGTTCGTGAAGCGGTAGCCCTTGTCCTGCAGACCGGGCAGGAAGGTGTCGAGCGCGGCCACCGTCTGCGAGCGGTCGCCTCCGGAGTCGTGCATCAGGACCACGGCGCCGTTGCCGTTCTTGGGGGTGGCACGGCGGATGATCTCGGCGACGCCGGGGCGCTTCCAGTCCTCGCTGTCGGTGTTGTTGACGACGGTGAGGTAGCCGCGGCTGCCGATGTACTTCGTCACCGGCCAGGACTTGTTGTCCATGGCGTCGGAGAACGAGGAGTACGGCGGGCGGAAGAGGGAGGTGCGGATGCCCGCGGCGCCCGCGAGGGCGAGCTGGTTCTGCGAGAGCTCCCAGTCGATGCGGCTCTCGGACTGGTACGACAGGTCGGGGTGGTTGAACGTGTGCAGGCCGACCTCGTGACCCTCGTCCACCATGCGCTCGACGAGGTCGGGGTAGCGCGACGCCATGGTGCCGGTGACGAAGAAGACACCGTGCGCGTGGTGCTTCTTCAGTACGTCGAGGACCTTGGGGGTCCATTCCGGGTCGGGACCGTCGTCGAAGGTCAGCACGAGCCGGTGGCGGGGGACGCTCAGCGTCTCCTCGTGGCCGCCGCGGGTGTTGATGACCGGGCCGCCGCCTTCGAGGACCTTCTGCGGGACCTTGTCGGTGGCCGCGGGCGGGCGTACGCGGTGGTCGGCGAGGATCTCGCTGTGCGTGTAGCCGCGCAGCATGAGCATCGCCATCAGGGCGACCAGGAGGAGCAGGGGCAGGAGGTAGCGCAGGGGCAGCCTGCGCCGCTTGGCGCCACGGGCGGGCTGCGCACGGCGCCTGCCGCCTCCGCCGCCCCGGGGCTGGGCGTGACTGTGACGGGAGCCGGCGGACCGGCCCCTGTTGGTGCGGGTGTTCATAGCTGTGCGCCCTCCGAGGGCTGCTGGCCTGCGCCTCGCGGGGACAGATAACCGACCGCCTGGGCGCGCAGCGGACTCTGTTGGTCGGCGGCGGGCTGCACGGCGGGGACTTCGCCGCCGCCTCCGCCCGCGCCGCCCGGGTTCTCGGTCGACGGGTCAGGGGACGGCGTGATGGGGTCGTCCGTCGGGTCCGGGTCCGGGTCGGGCTTCGGGGGGTCGTCCGTCGGGTCGGGTTTGCCGCCGCCCGTGGGGTCGGGGTCGGGCTTGCCGCCGCCGTCCGTGGGGTCCGGGTCGGGCGTCTTGCCCGGCTTGGCCTTGCCGTCATCCGGCTTGGACGGGTCGGCCGGATCGTCGTCACCGGTGGTGGGAGCGGTGCTGCCGCTCTCCGACGCGCCGGGCGAGGGGGTCGAGCCGGGTGAGGCCGTGGGGTCGAGGGAGCCGGCCGGGCTGTTCGGTGTGTCCACCTTGCTCGCCGGCTTCTCGTCCTTGGGGCTGATCGGCAGCCAGGGCGCGCTGGAGTTGCCAGAGAACAGGGTGCCCACGATGATCACCGCGTAGACGGCGCAGGCTATGCCGACGATCACGCCTATCCGGCGGTACCTCCGGCTGCGGCGGCCCGTCTCGTCGACGAAAACCGGCCCGTCAGGCGCATCCTGATCACTCTGGGCGGCAAGATCCGCCAGCTGTCGCCCCACCCCGTCGATCTGAACGGTGACCTCGTTCGGATCATGGGTGTGTTCCGGTAGGGCATCTTCTCGCCAATTCTCCATGCGCACGCACAACCCCCACATAACCTGACTTGGGCGCGCAAGGCTCCGGGCAACTTGCCGTCGGACCAGGCCCCCACCCGGTCCGAGCGCCCCCCTATCACACCGCGCCCGGACCATGAATGTAGCGCACGGCAGTGACAGTCGTACTAATCCGTCAGTCCAGCCTCATCATGATGAGTGCATCTGTGGCCGGAACCCAGCCATCTCGGGGCCTCCGCAGCCAGCCTTCGGCGGCGGCGAGCTCGGCCGCCGCCTCGCGCAGGGCGTCGACCCCCGGGTGCGCGAGCCCCTTTCTCCACACCATCGACACAGGTGACAGCGGCACGGGGTCGATCAGAGGCCGCAGGACCGACTCGGGCATGGCCGGAAAGTCCACCGCGGTGAGGACGGGGTGGCGGTTCTTGGCCATGATCCGTCCGAACTCCTCGGGTCCCACCGCCAGCGGTGCGGGCGCCGCCACCTCGATCCCGCGTCCCTCGAAAAGGCGACGCGCGAGGTCGGTCCACTCCAGCGTCCGGGGGTTTCCCGCACCCGCGTACACGCTCTCCCCCGCGAGCGCACCGAGCGGCACCGCGTCGAGCTCGGCCAGCGGGTGGCCCAGCGGCAGCAGCACCGCCATCGGCTCGTAGCGCACGGGCTGCTGGGCGAGCCGCGCCCGCAGCGCCGGTTCGAGCCCGGCGTACCGCCCGAAGGACACATCGAGGCGCCCGGCGAGGATCTCGGCGGCGGCCCCGGTGAGCCCGCTCTCGAAGCGGGCCATCAGCTCGCACTCCGGGACGAGTTCGCGGGCCCGCTCCAGGACGCGGCCGGAGATGAGCCCCGGGCTGTTCAGGTCCACGAGCAGCGGGCGGGCCGCGCCGCCGATTCCCGTGCCGCGCGCGAAGGCCGCCGTCAGGTCGTCCTGCGCCTCCAGGACCCGCCGCGCGTACGGCAGCAGCCGCTCCCCCTCGGCGGTCGGCGTGACCTGCCGCGTCGTCCGCACGAACAGCTCGGCCCCCAACTCCCGCTCCAGGCGCCGCACATCACGGCTGAGTGCCTGCTGGGCCACATACAGCCTGGCGGCGGCCCGCGTGAAGTGCAGCTCTTCAAAGACGGCCACGAAGGCGCGCAGGAGGCGGGGCTCCAGGTCGCGGGGTATGCGGGGTTCTGCTGTCACCCCGGGAACCTACAGCGGGAGCGGAGGCGGGATCCGCAACTTACAACGGAAGTGCGTGAGTCGGGCCTCAGAAGGTGTTGGACCGCGCGGCACCGCCCCGGTGAGGGTGATCCCATGCCGCCCGCCGATCCCGAAGCACCCCCGTCGCCCGCCGAACCCGCCGACCCCGAAGCACCCCGCCGCCGCAATCCCTACGCCCGGCTCTTCCGGATACCCGGAGCCACCGCCTTCACCATCGGCAACCTCATCGCCCGCCTCCCCATGGGCATGTTCAGCGTCAGCGCCGTCATCATGATCGCCGGAGCACGCGGCTCGTACGCGCTCGCCGGCGCCGTCACCGCGACGGGCCTCGCCACGACCGCTGTCGTGGCGCCCTGGACGGCGCGGCTCGTCGACCGGCAGGGTCAGGCGCGGATCGCCGTCCCCGCCACCGCGATCGCCGCGCTCGGCTCGCTCGCGCTGCTGCTCTGCGTGCACTACGGAGCGCCCGACTGGACCCTGTTCGCCGCGTACGCCGCGACGGCCACCACGCCCAACACCGGCGGCATGTCCCGGGCCCGCTGGGCCCACCTCCTGAAGGACGACGAGCGGGCCCTGCACACCGCCAACTCCTTCGAGCAGGCCGCGGACGAGCTGTGCTTCATGCTCGGCCCCGTCCTCGCGGCCTTCCTCTGCGGGGCGTTCTTCCCGGAGGCGGGCACCCTCGTCGGAGTCGTGCTGCTCCTGACCGGCGTACTCCTCTTCGCCTCCCGGCGCGAGACGGAACCGCCGCCCCTGGGGCGTACGGCCGCTCCGGGGAAATCGCCCCTTCACGCGCGCGGGATGCCCGCTCTGCTCGCCGCGTTCCTCGCCACGGGTGCCGTCTTCGGCTCGATGGAGGTCGTGACGATCGCCTACGCCGACACCCAGGGCCACAAGGCCGCCGCGGGCGCCATCCTCGCGCTCCAGGCCGCGGGCTCCTGTGCGGCGGGCCTCCTCTACGGAACGCTCAAGCCGAGCGGGCCCCTGCCCCGCCGCCACCTCCTGTGCGTCGCCGCGATGGCAGCCCTGATGACCCTGCCGCTGCTGGCCGCCACGCTCACCGGCTCGCTCCTTGTGCTCGCCGGGGCTCTCCTTGTCGCCGGAATGGCGACGGCGCCGACGATGGTGACCGGCATGACCCTGATCCAGCGGCACACCCCCGAGGGCAGGTTGAACGAGGGCATGACCCTCGCCGTCACCGGCCTCCTCGGGGGCATCGCCTGCGGCGCCGCGAGCGGCGGCTGGATGGTCGAGCACCTGGGCACCGCCCAGGGCTACGCGGTCCCGGTCACCGCCGCGTGCTGCGCGCTGCTGCTCAGCATCGCGCAGGCTTGCGCCACGAGCACTCCAGGTCGCCGCTCGGCTCGGCCCCACGCTCCGAGCGCGGCCTGACGAGCACGGCCTTGTCCTCGGTCGACTTGGCGAGCGTCACGACGATCGCGTCCTCCAGCGCCTTCACCGAGGAGGGCATGTAGTTGTTCAGGATGATGCTGAACACCAGCTCACGCCCGCCCGCGTCCTTCACGTACCCCGAGAGGGCAGAGGCCGCCGTCAACGACCCCGTCTTCGCCCGTACGTTGAGGGCCGCCGGAGTCCCGCACATCCGCGTGCGCAGCGTGCCGCCGACGAACTTGTCCGGGTCGCAGGCCACCGGGAGGGACTTGTACCAGTCGGCGTACCAGGGCTCGCCCTTCGCCGAGAGCAGCAGCTTGATCAGCTGGTCGGCGGGGGCGTTGTCCTTGCGGGAGAGTCCGGAGCCGTCGACCTGGCGGATCTTGCCGGGGTCCACACCGGCGGTCTTCAAGTAGGCGCTGATGGCGGCGAGTCCGTCGGGCCAGCTTCCGGGCCGCCCGGACGCCTCGTACCCCATGGTCTTCGTGAGGTTCTCCGCGTGCATGTTGTTGGAGAGCTTCATGAAGGGGATCATCAGCTCCTTGAGCGGCATGGAGTCGTGCGACGCGAGCTGCCGTGCGCCCTTGGGGGTGGCGAGCCCGGCCTTGGTCGGCCCGCTCACGCGCACCCCGTGCGCCTTGAGGGCGTCCCGGAAGATCGCGGCGGCGTACCCGGTCGGCTCCCAGACGGTGATCCACTCCTTGGTGGCGGAACCCCCCACCGGGACCGTGCCGGTGACCGTGATGGTGTTGGTGCCGTGCTTCCGCTCGATGGTGAGCGTGTCCTGGCCGCCCGAGGGGACGGTCCTGGCGCTGATGTCGACGTCTACGTAGTCCGTCTTCGGGGTCACCGTCACCTTGGGCTTGTCCCCGGCCGTCGCACCGGGAGTGCCCTCGACGATGACGGTCCCGGTGTCGTAGTCGGTGTCGGGGGCGACGCTCAGTGCGGAGATCTGGGCGGCGTAGTACGCGAACTCGTCGTCGCCGGACCAGGTGTCGCCGATGCGCTTGTCGTCGAACCGGGTGTCGTCCGCGACGAGGCGCCCCGAGACCCGCCGGACGCCCGAATCGGCGATCTTCGCGGCGAGTTGGTCGTAGTCCTTGGCGAGCGTGGTCGGATCACCGGTGCCCCGCAGATAGAGATCACCGTCGAGCTCTCGGCCATGCCGCTTGCCATCGGTGAGCACATCGGTGGTGAAGCGGTGGTCGGGGCCTAGCCGCTCCATGGCCGCCGTCGACGTCAGGAGCTTGGTGTTGGACGCCGGCATCAGGCGCCCGCTGGGCAGGTGCTGGTAGAGCACGTCGCCGGACGCGGCATCGGCGACGACGACGCTCGCCGCGCCGCCCTCCATCCGGGGGTCGCCGAGGATGGTGTCGATGGCTTCGGGCAGGCCGCTGCGGTCGGAATCCGCACCGGCCGGCGAACCGGCGGAGAGGGTGGCCGCCGCGACACCGAGCACGGCGGGCCAGATCCAGTGGCGCATACGGGCGTTGACGCGTCTCGCGGGTCTACTCATGACCCAGCAGCATCCCCGACTCCCCCGCCCCGCAACAGCCCCCACACCGGCCACGTATCGAGCCGACATGGCACTCTCACCGCCGGCCCGCGGTGCCGAACGAGCGGCGGCGGGGCGGGGCGTCTGGTGGCCCGCCCACGGCCAGGCATGCGACGACACCCCGGCAGCGACGCCGGGCGAGGTCACGGCGACACGTCACCCCGCTGCCGGTCCGGTATGCCGACCGAGCGGCAACCACCCGGCAGCAACGCCGACCGAGCGCGCGATGCCCCAGCACCCCACCGCCCGCCATCAGTCCCGTACATCGGCCAAGCCGCAAACCGCACGGCAGCGGCGCGGGGCGAGACCGTGGTGGCGGGCCCCCGCCCGCAGCCCCCGAGGCCGACAGGCGGCACCCCGCCGTCAGTCCGGTACCTCCGACGAGCCGCGGCAGTCGGGCAGCCGCGCCGGGCGGCGGCGTAGTGGTGTCGAGGCGTGTCCGGCGTCCGGTGGGGTCGGGCGGCGGCGGGGCAGCAGGGTGGCCAGGAGGAGAATGGCGGGGGCCGGGTCCGCGGGGGTCACGCCGTTGCGGCGGCAGACCAGGGCGTCGGGGTCGTCCGGTGGCTGCTGGAGGCTGTAGCCGTCGGGGCAGCTGGGACCCGCGGCGCCCGCCTCGCCCTTGGGGCCTCGCTCGCCGCGTGGACCCGTGGGGCCTGCCGGGCCTTCGGGGCCCGAGGCGCCGCCCGCGCCGTCGGAGCCGTTGGCCCCGTCAGCGCCATCGGCTCCGTTGGAGCCTGGCGGGCCCGCCGCTCCTGCCGGACCTTCCGGGCCCCGTTCGCCGTTCGTGCCGTCAGCGCCGTCGGACCCCGCGGGGCCCGGATCGCCGGACTTTCCCGGGGAACCCGGCTCTCCGGCCGTGCCCGCGTCCCCCTTCCGGCCGCCGACGCCCGGTGGTCCCTTCTCGCCCTGTTTCCCGTCCTCGCCCTGCGAGCCGGTGGCACCAGGAGAGCCGGGCACCCGCGCCCTGGACAGGAGGTCCTCGACGGCGTCGGAGGGGTCCGGTGCGGCCGGGGTCTCGCCGTGGGCGCGGACCTGCGCGCGCAGGGTGCGGACGTCACGGGCCAGAGTGGACACCGCCTCGCCGCGCCGGTCCGTCTCGGCGGCGAGTCGGTCGGCCCGGCGGTCACCCGCGTCGATACGGGCCCACAGCAGCACCGCGACACCGGAGAGCGCGACCAGCACACAGACGAGGAACACGGTGCGCCAACGGCGGGCCAGGAGTCGCTCGAGCTGGATCACGAAGTGCCTCCGAGCCGTTGGTTGTCGATGAGCAGCCTGGCGATCTCACTCTGGTCATGGACATGCAGGGCGTTTAACTCGGCGAGTTTCGTGTCGCGTTCGGCGACCTGCCGCTCCAGCCGGTCGCGCTCGGTCTGCAGCTTCTCCGTGAGGCTGGAGTAGCCGGTGAGCGCGTTCTCACCGCGCTTGCCGAGATACGCCACCACTGCCGCGCCCAGAACCCCGAGACTGGCGACGAGGGAACCTAAGAGTGTGACGGTGGCATCCAAGCGACTGCCTCCTGCACTCGCGTACTCGGCCGCGCTTCCGTGCCGCCCGGCCGTTTGGGAACCTGCATTCCCATGCAGTAACGAGTCACATGCCCAGAGGATGTGCCCAGCCCTTCCATGCCCCGCACACGGAAAAAGCCCCCCGACCACTGGTCGGAGGGCTTTGACCTCACATGGGAATTGTGGAGATGGCGGGAATCGAACCCGCGTCCAACGGTGCAAAAGGAGGGCTTCTCCGAGCGCAGTTCGCTACGATTTTCTCGGCCCCGGTGATCTCGCGAACAAGTCTCCGACGGGCCCAGTCACTGTTTGATTTCCCATCGAACCCCGTGACCGGGATCGATGGTTTAGTTCCCTAGATTATGCCAGGGTCCGGGTCGGGAACACCCCCGGGCTGACACCCATTAAGGGTCCTTCACTCACTGCTAATTAAGCAGCGAGGGCGAAGGACTGGGAATCGCTCTTGGAATTGGCGATTATTGGTTGCGACAGGTGGTTTACGAGATCATTGTCGCTTCCTCGGCTCGCTTCCCCTGCTTCGACATCCGCTGTCGAAACCGATCATCCCCATGCGTACCACTATTGAATTAGATACTGCTCACCACACCCACCTTCGGTGAGGTGCAGTGCCCATCGTACGTGAACAACGCCCGACGGGGCCAGCCAATTCCCGCGGCGCCCGTCCGGGCTCCGGGGGCTAGGCGCTGCGCTGACGCTTCTTGACCTCCGCGACCGCGCGGTTCGTCTCACGCAGGTCCTGCTTCTCCTTGAGCGTCTGACGCTTGTCGTACTCCTTCTTGCCCTTCGCGAGCGCGATCTCGACCTTGACCCGGCTGTCCTTGAAGTACAGCGCCAGGGGCACGATCGTGTGACCCGTCTCCTGCGACTTGGAGTCCAGCTTGTCGATCTCCGCCCGGTGCAGCAGGAGCTTGCGCTTCCGCGTGGCGGAGTGGTTCGTCCAGGTGCCCTGCACGTACTCCGGGACGTGGATGTTGTGCAGCCACGCCTCGCCGTTGTCGATGTGCACGAAGCCGTCCACCAGGGAGGCCCGGCCCATCCGCAGCGACTTGACCTCGGTGCCCATGAGCACCAGGCCGCACTCGTACGTGTCAATGATGTGGTAGTCGTGCCGCGCCTTCTTGTTCTGCGCGACCATCTTCCGGGCAGGGGCCTTCTCAGCGGCCTTCGCGGCCTTGCGCTTTACCTTTTCCTTGGCCATAGTGCGGCCATTTTCGCACTACGAGGGGGGTCCGAGGCCAGTCAATACTGTCTCGGCCCGCGTCTCGGCCCCGTCCTCGACCTCCAGGTCCGGGGTGATGCCCCGGCCGTCGACCGCCTGCCCCGAAGGAGTGCGGTAGTGCCCGACCGTCAGCTCGGCGACCGAGCCGTCGGGCAGCCGGCTCGGCATCTGGACCGAGCCCTTGCCGAAGGTCTTCGAGCCCACCACGACCGCGCGGCCCCGGTCCTGCAAGGCGCCCGTGAGCAGCTCGGCGGCGCTCATCGTGCCGCCGTCGACCAGCGCGACCACGGGCCGGGTGGTGTCCCCGCCCCGCTCGGCGTGCAGGGCCTTCTGCCGGCCGCGTACGTCATACGTGGCGACCAGGCCGCCGTCGACGAGACCCGATGCCGCCGTGACCGCCTCCGTCACCAGGCCCCCGGAGTTGCCGCGCAGGTCGAGCAGGATTCCGGCGCCCTTGGGTGCCTTGCGCACCGCGGACCGTACGCGCTCGCCCGTCCCCTTGGTGAAGGCCTCGACCTTGATCATGACGGCGCCGCCCGCGAGCTGTGTGACCGTGACGGAGTCCGTGGAGAGGCGGGCCCGGTGCAACGTCTCGCTCCACGCGCGCGTGCCCCGCTCCAGGCCGAGCTCGACCGGGGTGCCTGCGCGGGCACCGCGCAGCAGGGACACGACCTCGGTGACGGGAAGTCCCGCCACGCGCTTGCCGTCGATGCTGTTGAGCTGATCGCCCTCGCGGATGCCTGCCTGTTCGGCGGGACCGCCGCGCTGGACCCGGGAGACCTCGATGCGCCCGTCCTCCGCGCGCCTGGCCCAGAGGCCGACGCCGGTGTACGCGCCGTCGAGGGCCTGCTCGAACTCCTGGTACTCCCCGGGGGAGTAGACCGATCCCCAGCGGTCACCGCTGCGGCTGACGGCCTCCTCGGCGGCCTTCTTGCCGGACTTGCCGTCGGCCATCGCCTCGGCCGCGGCATCCGCGGCTTCGTCGGCGGCGTCACCGGACAGGGCGACGGAACGGGTGGCCGGGGCAGGCGACTTCCGGCCTTCGCCGGTCGCCTCGCTCCAGGATCCGGTGGCCGCACCGGTGGCGAGGACGCTCGCGAACACCAATGTCAGGGTCGCCCCGCGGCGGATGCGGCGGGGCCGGGAGAGCCGGTCGCAGAACCGGTCGGGGCCTGACATGCCGGTGAGTCTAGGACAACGAAGGGCGCCGTACGGTCGGTTGAACCGTACAGCGCCCCGGACATACCTCACACCCCGGAGCACACGCCCGGCTTCACGAAGCACGCCCTTGCCGATCGGATCGGGTCTGATCAGATCAGGTTGTACTGAGCGGCACTGCTGAGGTTGGTCGCGTACATCCCCCACATGGTCTTGGCGAACAGCTTGTTCGCGCCGCCGCCCAGCGGGTGCCGCTGCCACACGGTCTTCGGCCCCTTGGCCCGCACGTCCAGGTAGAGCCTGCCGCCGCTCTTCTTCTTCAGGGTGAAGGTGATCACCTTGCCCGCGCCCTCAAGGTGACCGGGGAGGGACTTCAGTACGAAGTAGGTCTTCCCCACCTTCGTCACGCGCACCGGGTTGCAGCGACCGCCGCCCTTGAGGCAGATCTTCTGCCCCTTCTTGACCGTCTTCGGCATCCCCGGGATCGGGAACACCGAGTTCATGATCCGGTTCATCTTCCGGAACGACACCTGGGCCGTCGCGGTGCGCCGGGAGACGTAGTACTCGAAGTGGTAGCCGTACTGGCTGCCACGCGCCGCACGCGGCTCCGCTCCCTGCGGCGTGACCGGCTGCGCGGGCAGCTCGGCGGCCACCTCCGCGCGCGCGGGCCTGGCCTCCGTCACCGCGGCCTGTGCGGGCGTCCCCGCGGCCACCACGGCGGCGGACAGCACCACGCCGAGCACCGCCGTCCGGATCCCCCGCGTCCCCCTGGCCGTACGGCCACCCTCGAAACGTCGCATACGCACGACAGAACCCTCCCGATTTTCTTGTCAATAAGCCCTGGTCAAAGGCGAATTGATCTTCGTTCAGGAGGGTTCGGCGCGTCAAATCCGGCTACGGGGTCAGACCTTCACCGGGTCAGACCTTCAGGTACTTGCGCAGGGCGAAGAAGCCCGCGAACGCCGGCATGAGGAAGCTGACCGTAAGCACCAGCGGCAACTTGCCCAGGACCGCGTCCCAGCCGATGAAGTTGACCATGTCGATCTTGTCGACGAGCCAGTTGTTGATGAGGAAGTACTTGCCGGCGACCAGCAGCACGCAGGCAAAGGCGCCGCCGATCAGACCGGCGATCGCGGCCTCCATGACGAAGGGCACCTGGATGTAGAAGCTGGACGCCCCGACCAGGCGCATGATGCCGGTCTCGCGGCGTCGGCTGAAGGCCGATACGCGCACCGTGTTGACGATCAGCATCAACGCGACGACCAGCATGAGCCCCATGACGCCGAGCGCCGCGTACCGCATGCCGTTCAGGAGGTTGAAGAGGTTGTCCAGGACGCTGCGCTGATCCGTCACGCTCTGCACGCCCGGCCGCCCGCTGAACGCGGTGTTGACGACCTGGTACTTCTCCGGGTTCTTCAGCTTGACCCGGAACGACTCCTGCATCTGGTCCGGGGTGAGGGAGCTGGACAGCGGGGAGTCGCCAAACTGCTCCTTGTAGTGCTTGTACGCCTGGTCGGCCGTCTCGTACTGGACCGTGTCGACGACGGGCATCTTCTTCAGATCCGTGCGGATCTGTTCCTTCTGCTCGTTCGTGACGGCGCCCTTGGCGCACCCGGGGTCCTGCTCGGCGTCCCCCTTGTTGCACAGGAAGATCGAGACGTTGACCTTGTCGTACCAGAAGCCCTTCATCGTGCTCACCTGGTCGCTCATGAGGAGCGAGGCCCCGAAGAGGGCGAGCGAGAGCGCTACGGAGACGATGACGGCGAAAGTCATCGTGAGATTACGGCGGAGGCCGACGCCGATCTCCGACAGGACGAACTGGGCGCGCATGGCTCCCTTTCAGTGGATCAGTGCAGTGGATCAGTACGGGTCTTCAGTGCTGGTAGCCGTAGACGCCGCGCGACTGGTCGCGGACGAGACGGCCCTTCTCCAGCTCGATGACCCGCTTGCGCATCTGGTCCACGATCTGCTGGTCGTGGGTCGCCATGACGACGGTCGTGCCCGTGCGGTTGATCCGGTCGAGCAGCTTCATGATGCCGACCGACGTCTGCGGGTCGAGGTTGCCGGTCGGCTCGTCCGCGATGAGGAGCTTCGGGCGGTTGACGAAGGCTCGCGCGATCGCCACCCGCTGCTGCTCACCACCGGAGAGCTCGCCGGGCATCCGGTCCTCCTTGCCGCCGAGACCGACGAGGTCGAGGACCTGGGGCACGGACTTGCGGATCTCGCCGCGGGACTTGCCGATGACTTCCTGCGCGAAGGCGACGTTCTCGCCGACGGTCTTGTTCGGAAGGAGCCGGAAGTCCTGGAAGACGGTGCCCAACTGGCGCCGCATGTGCGGCACCTTGAAGTTGGAGAGGCGCGCGAGGTCCTTGCCGAGGACGTGCACCTGGCCGTGGCTGGTGCGCTCCTCACGGAGCACGAGCCGCAGGAAGGTGGACTTTCCGGAGCCGGAGGAGCCGACCAGGAAGACGAACTCGCCCTTCTCGATCTCCAGAGAGACATCCCGGAGGGCGGGCCGGGTCTGCTTGGGGTAGGCCTTGGAGACGTTGTCGAATCGGATCACGGATGCACCACGGGTCGCCGGGGGTAGGTGAGCGTGACCATACGCGAACCCGGTACGCGAGCGCAGTCAGCGTCCTGAGTTGCGCGAATTGTCGCGGATATACCACGGAACGTAACAGTCGGAAACCGACGAGGACGGGCGGGCCGCGCCGAAATTCGTGGAAGCTGGCACAGTGGTAGGGGGAACGGTTGAGTTCCCCCTAGCGTTGGGCAGGCTGTGACTGTGCGGGAGGAGGAGCGCATGACCTATGACAGGTTGGTGTGCGCGAACTGCGCGGCGCCCGTGAGTGAAGGCCGCTGCCCCGTGTGCCGGGCCAATCGCGAGCGCATGCAGCAGGAGGGTCCCTTCGGCGGCCTCAGCCCTGCGGCCCTGATAGGGGTGCTCGTCGTGCTGATCGCAGCGGTGGCCCTGCTGGCGCACCAGACCGCTTAGCGCGCCACGAGGCGCGTGCCAGGACACCAGAAGGGCCCGGAGCTGGCTGCTCCGGGCCCTTCTGTCATGTCGTGCGTGTCATGTCGCGCACGGTGCCTTTTATCAGGCAGCGGCACCGCGGTTGCCGACGAAGCGCGGCAGGATACGGAAGCCGATGCCGCCGGCGATCATCGTCGCGGCGCCGATCAGCAGGAACGTGGTCTCGGCTGCGCCCGTCTCGGCGAGCTCGCCCTTGTCGGCCTTGTCACCCTGCTCGACCGGGGCGGAGCCCGTGTCGGTCAGGCTGTCCTTGCCCTTGCCCTGCTCGACGGGGTTGGCGCCGCCGTCGGGGTCGTTGTCGTTGCCACCGGTGCCGTTGCCACCCGTGCCGTTGCCGTTACCGGGGTCGCTCGGGCCCTCGGTGGGCTCGCTCGGGTCCGTCGGGTCCGACGTGGGAGGCGTGGTGGGGTCCGTGGGCTCCTCGGTGGGCTCGGTCGGCTCCTCCGTGGGCTCGGTGGGCTCCTCGGTCGGCTCCGTGGGCTCCTCGGTGGGCTCCGTCGGAATCGCCGTCGGCTCGGTGGGGTCGTCGGTCGGCTCGTCGTCGCCGATGCCGACGTCGACCCCGATGCCGTTCTCGTCGGCGCTGGCGCTGGCGCTGGCACCGCCGAGGTCGACACCGACGTCGAGGGCCGAGGCGGCACCCGCGGCGGTCAGCGACGCACCGGCGGCGATCACCGCACCGGCCGCTATACGTGCAACGCGGATCCGCGTCTTCTTGGTCATCTGGCTGCTACCCCCAGTAGCTGAATCGTCAGTGAGGCAGCGTCCGGGTCCGCGTTCGTCAGGAGCGCTGAATCCGCCCCCCACAGATCACACGCGCCCCAGAGATACGCATGCCGCTCGCTAGCCTTTCCAGTTTCCACAGCAACGTCAAGGTCGTTGCGTGCGCGATGTCTGAAATAGCAGCAGTTGACTGGCGTACGGAGATGTGACTGTGACGTAAAAGGCAACTGCCGCCTCGTGGGCGGCAGTTGCCTTGTCGATAAAGCGGCGCTTACTTCTCCTGCTGCTTGCGCCAGCGAATTCCCGCTTCGAGAAAACCGTCGATCTCGCCGTTGAAAACGGACTCGGGGTTACCGACCTCGCACTCCGTCCGCAGGTCCTTGACCATTTGGTACGGGTGCAGGACGTACGAACGCATCTGGTTGCCCCAGGAGTTGCCGCCGTCCCCCTTGAGGGCGTTCATCTTCGCCTGCTCCTCCTGGCGGCGGCGCTCAAGGAGCTTGGCCTGGAGGACGTTCATCGCGCTCGCCTTGTTCTGGATCTGCGAGCGCTCGTTCTGACAGGAGACGACGATGCCGGTGGGGAGGTGCGTCAGGCGGACCGCGGAGTCGGTCGTGTTGACGCCCTGGCCGCCGGGGCCCGACGAGCGGTAGACGTCGATGCGGAGCTCGGACTCGTCGATCTCGATGTGGTCGGTCTGCTCGACGACCGGGAGGATCTCGACTCCGGCGAAGGAGGTCTGGCGACGGCCCTGGTTGTCGAAGGGCGAGATGCGGACGAGACGGTGCGTGCCCTGCTCGACCGAGAGCGTCCCGTACGCGTACGGGACCTGGACGGCGAAGGTGGTCGACTTGATGCCGGCCTCTTCCGCGTACGAGGTCTCGTAGAGCTCCGTCTTGTAGCCGTGGCGCTCGGCCCAGCGGAGGTACATGCGCTGCAGCTTCTCGGCGAAGTCGGAGGCGTCCACGCCGCCGGCCTCCGCGCGGATGGTGACGAGCGCCTCACGGGCGTCGTACTCACCGGAGAGGAGGGTGCGGACCTCCATCTCGTCCAGCGCCTTCTTGACGGCCGTGAGCTCGGTCTCGGCCTCGGCGCGGGTGTCCGGGTCGTCCTCCTCCTCGGCCATCTCGAAGAGCACGCTGAGGTCGTCGATACGCCCGCGCAGGGCCTCGGCCTTCCGTACCTCCGCCTGGAGGTGGCTCAGCTTGCTGGTGATCTTCTGTGCCGCATCCGGGTCGTCCCACAGGGACGGCGCGGCCGCCTGCTCCTCGAGCACGGCGATGTCTGCCCTCAGCTTGTCGAGGTCCAGGACGGCCTCGATCGACTCCATGGTCGAGGAGAGGGACTTGAGCTCTTCGGATACATCGACGACTGCCACGGGTCCAGCCTAACGGCTGGGGGCAAGGGGTCTGCCCTCCTGGCCTGCGGGCGTACCCCACCACGCGCGCCGGTGGCCCTGCCGGCCCTCCGCCCAGCGGCCTGAACGGCCGCCTCCGGCCCCCGGCTACGGCGCCGAAGGGGAGGAGTTACGGGTGTCCTGGGGCTTCGCGTCGGCGTCGTCGCCGTTCGTGGCCACCCAGGTGCCGATGCCCGCCGCGGCCACCAGGACCGCTCCCGCCACGCCGAGCGTGATCCTGCGGCGGCGGGCCGACGCGCGGTGGCGGGCCGAGCCGGGGCGGGCCGCACCGGACGCGCGCGGGGCGCGGGCCGTGCCGCGGGCGCCCCCGGCGAGCTCGTCCGGGCCCGGGACGCGCATGGAGGTGTGGGTGTCCCGGTTCGAGTCGGGGGACGACCCGGGGACGAGGGGGACCGCGCCACGGCGTGGGGTGCCGGGGGACGGCTCCGGCGCAGGCTCCTCCTCCGCCTCTTCCGGCAGCGGCTCCGTGTCCGGCTCGTCCACGTCCAGCGGCGGCATCCCGGCCACCAGCGACTGCAGCTCCCGCAGCCGTGCCGCGAGCTCCGAGGCGCGCAGCCGGGACGCCGGGGCCTTGGCGAGGCACTGGACCATCAGCTGCCAGAGCTCGTCCGGGATGCCGGGGAGCGGCACGACCGTTTCCGTCACGTGGCGGCGCAGGACCGCCCCGGGGTGGCCGCCGCCGAACGGGGTGAAGCCCGCCAGGAGCTCGTACAGGACCGTCGCGAGGGCGTAGATGTCGACGGCCGCGCGCGGCGGCAGGCCCTCGATGATCTCGGGGGCGAGGTAGTCCGGCGTACCGATGATCTTCGTGGCACGGGTCCTGCGCGGGGAGTCGATCAGCTTGGCGACGCCGAAGTCCGTGAGCAGGGCGGGGTGCGAGCCGCCGGGCCCCAGCGGTCCCTGCATGTCGAGCAGGACGTTCTCCGGCTTCACGTCACGGTGCACGATCCCCGCCGCGTGCGCCGCCGCGAGGCCGTCCGCCACGTCCGCCACGATCGCCACCGCCGCCTCCGGGGCGAGGCGGCGCTCACGGTCGAGGCGGGTGCGCAGGTCCGTGCCGCGGACGAGGTCCATGACCAGGGCGAGGTCGTTCCCGTCGACCACCAGGTCGTGGACGCCCACCACGCGCGCGTGGTCGAGGCTGAGCAGGGCCGTGCGCTCCTGGACGAAGCGGCCGACCAGTTCCTGGTCGGACGCCAGGTCCTCGCGCAGCAGCTTGATGGCGACGGGACCCTCGGGTCCCTCGCCGAGCCACACCGTGCCGGCGCTGCCCCGACCAAGGATCTGGTGGGCGGTGTACCGGCTGCCGATCTTGCGTGCCAAGACTGCTCCTACGGATGCGTGTTGGCGACAAAACTACGCGGCCTCGACGCCAACCTTCACTCCAGGAGCAGAAATCACCCCGCAGGTGTCGACAAATCTCCAGAGCGGCTAGTTGCCGCTCACCTTCCCCATCCAGCCGGAGACCGTGTCGTACCACTCGCCGAGCTGGGCCCAGTACCCCTTCGTCGTGCCGATCCACTCCTGGAGCGGGCTCAGCTCCCAGACGAGCCAGCTCGCCACGAAGAGGATGATCAGCGTGAAGAGGCATCCCTTGAGGCAGCCGAGACCCGGGATCTTCATCGGGTTCGAGCTGCGCTGCCGGGGCTGCCTGGGCTCACGCGGCGGCCGTCCCGCGGGCGGCTGCTGGGGAGGCGTCTGCTGCGGCGGCGCGTACTGCTGCTGCTGGGGCTGCGGGGCGTACTGCTGCCGCTGCTGGGGCTGCTGACGCTGCTGCTGCGGCGCGTACTGCTGGGGGCGCTGTTGCTGCTGCGGCTGCTGCACCTGGCGCTGGGGACGGCGGCGGCGCAACGGGTCGTCGTTCGGGTCCAGGTACGACTGGACCTGCGTCTGTTCGTTGCGGTCTCGGGCCGCCCGCATCTGGTTCTGCCAGGGGTGCGGGTCGTTCGGGTCGTAACCGGGCTGGTTCGGCGGCACCGGCGGCATGACGGCCGTCGGGTCGGCCGCGCCGCGGCTGCCGCCGGGGAGCACCGAGGTCGGGTCCGCGTCACCGGAGCCGGTGTTCTGCATGACGCTCGTCGCCGCGTTCGGGTCGTACGACCCGGCGTTGTTCGGGAGGACCTGGGTGGGGTCGGCGGCTCCGGCCGTCCCCGGCACCATGGCGGGGTCCGGGTCGGGCATCAGGAGGGCGCCCACGCCCTCGGCCGCGGCGATCTGCGCGCTGGACGCGTGCACGCCCACGCCGTCCGCGACGGCCCGCAGGCCGCGCGCGAGGTTCTCGGCGCTGGGGCGGTGGTCGGGGTTCTTGCTGAGGCACCGCTCTATGACCGTCCACAGCGGGTCCGGGACCGTCGAGGGGCGGCGCGGTTCGGCGCTCAGGTGCTGGTGCAGGACCTCGAGGGCCGAGCCGCCGCCGAACGGCGGGCTTCCGGTGACGAGCTCGTAGAGGAGGATGCCCGCGCCGTAGATGTCGACCGCGCTGGTCTGCGGGCGGCCCTCGGCGGACTCGGGCGCCACGTATGCGGGCGTGCCGACGAATTCGTGGGTGCGGGTCAGGCCCGGGGAGTCGGCGAGGCGCGCGATGCCGAAGTCGGTGAGCATCGGGTGCATCGACCCGTCCGCCTCCTGCTTGAGCAGGACGTTCGCGGGCTTCAGGTCCCGGTGCACGACGCCGTCCGCGTGACTCGCGGCGAGCGCGTCGGCGATCTGGGCGGTCATGAGGGCCGCCCCGACCGGCGTGAACGGGCCGTTCTCGCGGAGGTACCGGTGCAGGTCGGGGCCCTCCACCAGGTCCATGACGAGGGCCAGGAGCTCGCCCTCGACGACCAGGTCACGGGTCCGCACGATGTTCGGGTGCGTGAGCCTGAGCAGGACGGATCGCTCGCGGAGGAACCGCATCACGATGTCCGCGTCGTTGGCGAGCTCCTCCTTGAGGACCTTGATCGCGACGGTCTCGCCGGGCTGGCCGGCAACGGCCGCCTCGGCACCCGCGGTCTCGCGCTGGCGGGCTCGCCAGACGGTGCCCGTGGCGCCGCGCCCGAGCGGCTCCTCGAGCAGGTACTTGCTGCCTACCGGCCGCACGTCATGCGCTCCCTGCTGATCTGGCTGGTCTGTCCGGACCCGGCTACCCGCCGGAGGGTGTTCCGACCCACTGTAGTGCCGCCGAACGGGGCACCGCCGGGTCACATTCCGACCAGGCCGCCGGGGTGACTGGACAGCTGTTCGGTGGAAAGACGCCCCATGGGAGCCGTTGGTTGCCGGATGCCGTCGAATTGACCTTCGTCACGAGGGGGCCACCGGCGATCGCATCGGTCCAAGCAGGCACTTTTCCGAGCAGAGCCGACCAATCAAGATCACTTACGGGTGGCCGCCGGGCGTGTTGTCAGTGGCAGGTGCGAGGATGCTTTCTTGTTACTGGCCGATGTGGCCGTGTGCGGTGGGGGGAATCACAGCGCGAGTCCCCGTGCCCGGCGGCAAGGGCAGAAGGGACCGCTGACGGCGATGCAGATCCGGCTGACCGTCCTCGGGCCGCGCAGCGGCCAGACCGCCGAGCCCCATGGCCACCCAGTCGTGCCGCGCGGCGCCTGTGACGTGCTGGTCACCGCCCCCGCGGGGACCGCTCTGGCCACCGTCGCCTCCGGCCTGGCCGCCGCCGTCGCGGGCGGCGAAGGACCCGTCGTCCTGTACGCGGAGTCGGAGCGCCTCGACGCCCAGCGCTGCACCCTCGGGGAGCCCCCGCTGATAGACGGAGCGGTGCTCTCGCTCGGCTCCCCCGCCGAGCCCGGACCCGAACTCGCGGGAGCCGCCGCCCAGTTGCACGTGGTCGCGGGCCCCGACGCGGGCGGTGTGCACCTCCTGCACGGCGGCCAGATCCGCGTCGGCCGTTCGGCGGACGCGGACGTCCCGCTGGACGACCCGGACGTGTCGCGGCTGCACTGCGCGGTGACGCTCACCCCGGACGGCCAGGTCACCGTCACGGACCTGGGCTCCACGAACGGCACGACGGTGGACGGCCGCGAGATCACCGACCGCCCGGTGCGCCTCACCCCCGGCTCCCTGCTGCGCCTCGGCGAGTCCGCGCTGCGGTTCACCACCGGGGACGGGACGGGCGGCGCGTTGCCGACGGCCCCGGACGGCGAGGGACATGTGCGCGTACGGGTCGCGGCGAGCGCCGACGCCCCCCGGAGCGCGCCCCCGGAAGCGGGCCGCACGCCCTCCGACGGCACCCACCACGCGTACGGCTCCGCGAGCTGGGGCGCGGCGGGCGAGGACGGCCAGGGCGGGGCGCACGGCAGGACATCCCTCACCGATGTGCCGCTCGTGCCGCAGCAGGGCGGCGCCCCGGACGCCGAGAGCACCCGTATCGGCACCCCCGCGCGCGGGACGACCGTGCCGCGCGCGCTCCGCAAGCGGGGCGGCCTCTCGGCCTGGGCCCGGCGGCTGACGGGCGCACGCGACGACGAGTACGGACCGGCGGACCACGAGGACGACGGGTACGGCACGGGGAGCGACGTCGCGCCCCCGGAGCCCCCGGCCCCCACCCCGGAGGACCTCGCGGTGGCCGCCGCCGCGCGGACCCCGGAGTCCTGGCCCGACCCCGCGGCCCTGCTGCTCACGGCGCTCGGTCCGGGCCCCCGGCTCTGGGAGCGCGGCCCCGGCCACCCCGAGGCGCTCGCGGTCCGGCTCGGCACGCTGGACCGCGCGACCCCGGGCGAGCGGGGCCTGCTGCCCGCCGTCCCCGTGACGGTCAGCCTGCGGGAGGCGGGCGCGCTGGGCCTGGCGGGACCGCGCGAGCGGCTCACGGGGCTCGCCCGTGCCGTCGTGGCCCAGCTCGCGGCGCTGCACTCCCCCGACGCCCTGGAGATCGTGCTGCTCAGCACGGACCGCGCGCGGCCCACACCGGAGCGCACCGCCGAGTGGTCCTGGCTCGGCTGGCTCCCGCACCTGCGGCCCACGCACGGCCAGGACTGCCGCCTCCTCCTGGCGTACGACCGCGAGCAGGCCGCCGCGCGCACGGGAGAGCTGCTGCGGCGCCTGGAGGACCACATGGCGGACCGGGCGTCCGCCGCCGCGGCCGGACCCGCTCTCGACGGCCCTCTCGACCCCCTTCTCGACAGCACCGCCGAAGACGCCCCGGACACCGGGCCCCGCACCGTCGTCGTCGTGGACGGCGACCCCGGGTCCGCCGGGCTCCGCGAAGCCGTGGTGCGGCTGGCGCGGGAGGGAGCCACCGCGGGGATCCATGTCGTCTGCCTGGCGGAGACTCCCGCCGCGTCACCCGCCTCCCCGGTGTCGGCCACGTACGAGGCCGCTTGCTCCGTGTCGCCCGCTTTCCGCGCCTGCGGTGCCGTCGCGCTGCTCAGCGGCGACGTGGCCACGGCGCTGCGGCTGCTGCGCACCGCCGACGGCCGGCCTGCCGGGCACGGCACGGTCGCCGCGGTGGACGCGGTGTCGCAGGCCTGGGCCGAGCGGTTCTCCCGCGCGCTGGCGCCTTTCCGCACGGACGGGGCGCCCGGCGACGGGCACGCGCGCGTGTCCGCTCCACTGCCCCAAATGGCCCGGCTCCTTGACGAGTTGGGCCTCGCCCGGGCCACCCCCGCCTCCCTGATGGCCCGGTGGGCGGCAGCCGCCGACGATTCCGATGCGCTGGGCGGACGGGCCTGGACGGTGCTCGGGGCGGGCCCGCGCGGGCCCGTGGTCGTGGACCTCGCCGCCGAGGGCCCGCACATCCTGGCCGAGGGCCCTTCGGGCAGCGGTCGTACGGAGCTGCTGCGCTCCATCGCCGCCTCGCTGGCCGCTGCGGAGCGCCCCGACCGCCTCGGCATGGTGCTGATCGACGGACGGGACACCACGGGCAGCGGGGGCAACGGAACGAACGGCGGGAACGTACGGCTGGTCGAAGGCCTCGCGGTCTGTACGGACCTGCCGCACGTCACGACGCATCTCGCCGCCAACGACCCTGTCCGGATGCGGGAGTTCGCCCAGTCACTGACCGCCGAACTGAAGCGCCGGGCCGAGCTCCTCGGGCGGCTCGGGTTCGCCGAATGGCACACGCAGGCACCTCCCGGCAGCGGGGGCGGCGCAGGCGGCATGGGTGCCGGGAGCACCGGAGGCGCGGGAAGTACCGGGAGCATGGGAAGCGCCGGGAACGGCGGGGGTGGCGCGGACGACCTCGACCCGCCGCCGAGTTCCACGATGCGGCTGCGGCCCGTCGCCGCCCGCAAAGGGACCGAGCCGGGGCCTCCGCTGCCTCGGCTCGTCGTGCTCGTCGACGACTTCGACGCACTGCTTTCGCCCGCACTCGGATCGCCGGGGCGTCCCGCCGCGGGGTCCGTCGTGCGGGCGCTCGAAGCGGTGGCCCGGGACGGGGAGCGGCTCGGGGTGCACCTGATCGCCACCACCGCACGCAGCGAGCGGACCCCGGAGACGGAGCTGGGGAGGCGCGCGTCCCTGCGGATCGTGCTGGACGCCGTCACTCCGGGGCCGGAGGAGCCTGCCCCCGGGCGGGGCGAGCTGCGTACGGCCGAGGGGCGCGTGAGCCCCTTCCAGGCGGGACGGGTCACGGGACGGATTCCCCGTACGTCCACGGTGCGGCCCACCGTCGTCCCGCTGGAGTGGGAGCGGATGGGCGACCCTCCGGCCCGCCGCCCGGTGCGTGAACTGGGCAATGGGCCAACGGACTTGGCGCTCCTGGCCAGCGCGCTGGAGCGGGCCGCCCGATCCGTCGCCGCCGACCAGGTGCCGTCCCTCCTGTAGTTCCGCTGGTTCCTCCGGCTTTGCCGGTTCCGCTGGTTCTGCCGGTTCTCCACCACCTCTCCTTCAGCTCTGCACCACGTGGGGCCCGACGGCTCATGACGTCACGTCACAACGCCATCACGATCACCTGGTTGACACTGTTTGCGCTCTTGCCGCCCCTCCCCGCGCGGGCGTAGACAGACCGCACGGGACTCGCCAGGGCAGAGAAACGGGGCAGTGATGCGCAGCAGTCTTCGATCACGCAAGGCACCGCAACACCGGCGTACCACAGCCAAATTCGCCGCGGCCGTCGTCGCGGGCACGCTCGTGCTCACCGTCACCGCATGCGGCGGGGACGACGACGGCGGCAAGGACGGCGGGGACAAGGGCGGTGGCAAGGAGAGCGCCGCCGCGGTCCAACTGCCCAAGCTGGACGGCCAGACCGTCTCCGTCGCCGCCGTCTGGGGCGGCTCGGAGCGCAAGGTCTTCCTCAAGGTTCTCGACGAGTTCGAGAAGCGGACCGGGGCGAAGGTCACCTTCGTACCGGCCCAGGACCCCATCATCAGCTTCCTGGAGTCGAAGGTCGCGGGCGGCCAGCCGCCGGACGTCGCGATGCTGCCGCAGGTCGGCGCGATCGACCAGGCCGTGCAGAACAAGTGGGCCAAGCCGGTCGGGCCCGAGGCGCAGAAGCAGCTCGACAAGAACTACGCGCAGGGCTGGCAGGACCTAGGGGCCGTCGACGGCAAGCAGTACGGCGTGTACTTCAAGGCCGCCAACAAGTCCCTGGTCTGGTACAACACGAAGGTCTTCGAGAACGCGGGCGCCAAGGAGGCGAAGACCTGGGACGACTTCATGAAGACGGCCCAGACCGTGTACGACTCCGGCGTACCGCCGGTCTCGGTCGCGGGCGCCGACGGCTGGACCCTCACCGACTGGTTCGAGAACATCTATCTCTCCCAGGCGGGGCCGGAGAAGTACGACCAGCTCGCCAAGCACGAGATCAAGTGGACGGACCCCTCCGTGAAGGAGGCGCTGACCACGCTCGGCGAGCTCTTCGGCAAGAAGGGCTTCGTCGCGGGCGGCGCCGACAAGGCGCTGCAGACCGAGTTCCCCGCCTCCGTGAAGCAGACGTTCACCGGCGGCGAGCAGCCCAAGGCGGGCATGGTCTTCGAGGGCGACATGGTCTCGCTGCCGATCTCGGAGACGAAGGCCGAAATCGGCACGGACGCCAAGGTGTTCCCGTTCCCGGCGGTCGGGGACGAGTCCCCGGCGGTCGTCGGCGGTGACGCGGCCGTGGCCCTGAAGGACAACAAGGGCGCCCAGGCGCTGCTGACCTTCCTGGCCTCGCCGGACTCGGCGAAGATCTGGGCGGAGGCGGGCGGCTTCGTCTCGCCGAACAAGAACCTCGATCTGTCGGCGTACCCGAACGACGTGCAGCGCGGCATCGCCAAGGCGCTCATCGCGGCGGGCGACGACATCCGCTACGACATGTCCGACCAGGCCCCGCAGGCCTTCGGCGGCACGCCCGGCAAGGGTGAGTGGAAGGCGCTGCAGGACTTCCTGAAGAACCCGAAGGACGTGGCGGGCACGCAGAAGGCGCTGGAGACGGCCGCCGCCAAGGCCTTCAAGGACTGACACGGTGGCGTCCGCGAACGCCGGGGGCACGCCGAACGTGGCGCTGCCCCCGGCTCCAGAACCGCGCAAGAGCGTGACCGGCACCCGCAAGAGCGTGGCGGTGCTGTTCCTGGCACCCGCCCTGATCCTGCTCGGCGCGCTCGTCCTGTACCCCATCGGGTACTCCGTCTTCCGCAGCTTCTTCGACAAGTCGGGCGACTTCACGGCGTTCGGCAACTACAAGACCCTGTTCACCGACGACACCATCCTCACCGCGATCAAGAACAACGCGATCTGGGTGGTGGTCGCCCCGACGGTCGCGACCGGTCTCGGCCTGATCTTCGCCGTGCTGACCGAGCGGATCCGCTGGGGCACGGCGTTCAAGCTGGTCATCTTCATGCCGATGGCGATCTCGATGCTCGCGGCCGGCATCATCTTCCGGCTCGTGTACGAGTCGGACCCGGACCGGGGGGTGGCCAACGCCGTCTTCGTGGGGGTGCACGACACCTTCTCCGAGTCGTCCGCCTTCCCGCAGGCCCATCCCAGTACGGAGTCACCGCTCAAGCCGGCATCCGGCGGCGCCTTCATCACCCGCAAGCCGGTCAGCGCGGGCACTCCGGTGGCGCTGCCGCTGACCGGTGTCGCGCCGGACAACATGCCGGACGACGCCAAGGCTGCCGCGGCCGCGAAGCCGGAACCCGGCAAGGTCACCGGCACGGCCTGGCAGGACTTCACCCGCGGCAAGGGCCGGGGCGAGATCAACGCCCCGGACAAGACCGAGTTCGGCTACCCCGGCATCAAGATCGAGGCCGTCAAGGACGGCAAGGTGGTGGCCACGGCCGAGGCCGCGTCCGACGGCACCTTCGCGCTCCCCAAGGATGCCGACGGGGCCCAGCTCCGCTTCCCCGCGTCGAACTTCCGCGAGCCGTACAACGGCGTGGACTGGCTCGGCCCGTCCCTCATCACGCCCGCGGTGATCGGCTCGTACCTGTGGATCTGGGTGGGCTTCGCGATGGTCCTGATCGCGGCCGGTCTCGCCAGCGTCCCGCGTGAACTCCTGGAGGCCGCCCGGGTGGACGGCGCCAACGAGTGGCAGGTGTTCCGCCGGATCACGGTGCCGATCCTCGCGCCGGTGCTCGCGGTGGTGGCGGTCACGCTCATGATCAACGTACTGAAGATCTTCGACCTGATCTTCATCATCGCGCCGAACTCCTCGAAGGACGACGCGAACGTCCTGGCGCTCCAGCTCTACAACTCCGCGTTCCTCGACAAGGATTCGGGCGTGGCGAGCGCGATCGCCGTGCTGCTCTTCCTCCTCGTGATCCCGGTGATGCTCTTCAATATGCGGCGACTTCGGCGGGAGGGACGACGATGACCACCCAGGTCGAAGTGGTGAAGGCCAAGCAGTCGCTCGGCGGGCGGATCGCCGGCGTCCTGAGCGGTACCGCCGTACGCGTCTTCCTCGTCGTCGTCGCGCTGTTCTGGCTGGTGCCGACGGTCGGGCTGCTGCTCGGCTCGCTGCGTACCTCGCAGGACATGGCGGAGAGCGGCTGGTGGAAGGTCTTCAGCACGCCGTCGCAGATGACGCTGGACAACTACACGAACCTCCTCAAGGACGAGACGATCACCGACTCGATCCTGTCCAGCATCATGATCACCGTCCCGGCGACCCTGCTCGTCGTGATCATCGGCTCGCTCGCCGGATACGCCTTCGCGTGGATGGAGTTCCCGGGCCGCGACTGGTGGTTCCTCGGTGTCGTCGGGCTGCTCGTGGTGCCCGTGCAGGTGGCGCTGCTCCCGGTGTCGAAGATCTTCGGCGCGATCGGCATCTTCGAGACGACGATCGGTGTGGTCGTCTTCCACGTGGCCTTCGGGCTGCCGTTCGCGATCTTCCTCCTGCGGAACTTCTTCGCGGAGATCCCCCGCGAACTCCTGGAGGCGGCACGCCTGGACGGGGCCGGTGAACTGCGGCTCTTCTTCCGGGTCGTGATGCCGCTCGGCGCGCCCGCGATCGCCTCGCTCGGCATCTTCCAGTTCCTCTGGGTCTGGAACGACATGCTGATCGCGCTGATCTTCGCCGACTCCGAGAAACCGCCGATCACGGTCGCGCTCCAGCAGCAGGTGCGGTCCTTCGGCGACAACGTGCAGATCCTGGCGCCCGGCGCGTTCATCTCGATGGTGATCCCGCTCGCCGTGTTCTTCGCGTTCCAGCGGCAGTTCGTGTCCGGCGTGATGGCGGGCGCGGTGAAGTAACCGATCACGAACAGCACGGGCACATACGTTCGACGAGCGAGGCGGTCCGGCACCGGGCCGCCTCCTTCGCGTCCGTCCCCCGTATGCCTCACACGGCGTAACCCGGCCGGCGGCCTGGGCGTTTGCGGGCAGTATGCCCCCGCCGACCCATGGATGTGCCTTGCCCCGGTTCAGTGTCATCGTGCCCGTGTACAAGGTGCAGGCCTATCTGCACGCATGCCTCGAATCCGTCCTCGAACAGTCGTTCACGGATCTTGAGCTGATCGTGGTCGACGACGCATCCCCCGACGCATGCGGCGCCCTGATCGACGAGTGCGCGGCGCGTGACAGCCGGGTGAAGGCCGTCCACCTCAAGGAGAACGTCGGCCTGGGCCGGGCGCGCAACGCGGGCATGGAGCGCGCCACCGGCGACTACCTCGTCTTCGTCGACGGCGACGACACCCTCACCCCGGACGCCCTGCACGCGATCTCCGACCGCCTCAAGGAGACCGACGAACCGGACGTCCTGATCTACGACTACGCACGCGTGTTCTGGTCCGGCGATGCCGTGCGCAACCAGTTCGCGGGCCTCCTCAAGGAGGACGGCCAGGCCCCGTTCCGGCTGATCGACCGGCCAGGACTGCTGCGCCTGCTGATGGTCGCCTGGAACAAGGCCTACCGCCGCGACTACATCGAGCGTGAGGGCTTCACCTTCCCGCCCGGCCTCTACGAGGACACTCCCTGGACCTACCCGGTCCTGATGAAGGCGGACTCGATCGCCACCCTCGACCGGGTCTGCGTGCACTACCTGCAGCGCCGCAGGGGCAGCATCCTGCGCACCACGACCCGCAGGCACTTCGAGATCTTCGACCAGTACGAGCGGGTCTTCGCGTTCCTCGACGAGCACCCCGAACTCTCCGCGGCCTGGCGGCCCATCCTCTTCCGGCGGATGGTCGACCACCTCACGACGGTCTTCACCAAACGCGACCGCCTCCCGCGCGCCAGCCGCGCCGCGTTCCTGCGCAAGGCCCGCACCCACTACCGCCGCTACCGCGTCCCCGGCGCCCGCCCCCGCACCAGCACCCGGGTGCGCCACGGCCTCGTACGCCTGGGCACGCACCGCACCTACCGCACCCTGTGGACGGCGCTGCGCCTGCGGGCCAGGGCCCAGCGGTACGCGGCGACCACCCGCCGCCGCGCCAAGGGCGCCGTGCTGCAGCTGCACTACCGCCTCCAGCTGCGTCTGCCGCTGCGCGCCGACCGCGCGGTCTTCTCCTCGTACTGGGGGCGCGGCTACGGCTGCAACCCCGGCGCCCTGGAGGCCGCGCTGCGCGAGCACGCCCCGCACGTGCGCACCGCGTGGATCGCCGACCCCGTCCACCACCACACCCTGCCCACGGCGACCCGCAGGCTCCGCCCCGGCACGGCCGCGTACTGGAGTGCCCTCGCGCGCTCCAAGTACCTCGTGAACAACGTCAACTTCGACCGCAGGCTGGTCAAACGCCCCGGCCAGGTCATGATCCAGACCCAGCACGGCACACCCCTGAAGCTCATGGGCCTCGACCTCCAGGACCGGCCCGCCGCCGCCCGGGGCATGGACTTCGCCGCCCTCCTGCAAAGCGCCGACAAGTGGGACTACGTCCTGTCGGCGAACCGCCACTCCACGCTGGTCTGGGAGCGCGTCTACCCCGCCTCGTTCACCACGCTCGAATACGGCTACCCGCGCAACGACATCTACCAGCGGGCCAGCTCCGCCGACGTGGCCCGCCTGCGCGAGTCCCTCGGCATCCCCAAGGGCGCCGTCGCCATCCTCTACGCGCCCACCCTGCGCGACTACCGCCACTCGCAGCTGCACTCCCTCGACCTGCGGCGGATGCTGCACAGTCTCGGCCCCCGGTTCGTCATCCTGACCCGCGCCCACCACTCCTACGGGGCGCCCCTCGCACCCTCCTCGGACCGTCTGATCGACGTGTCGGACCATCCCAGCGTCGAGTCCCTCTGCCTGGCCTCCGACGCCCTGGTCACCGACTTCTCGTCGCTGATGTTCGACTACGTCAACCTCGACCGCCCCGTCGTCCTGCACGCCACCGACTGGGAGGCGTACGAGGCGGCCCGCGGCACCTACTTCGACGTGCGCGAGTTCCCTCCGGGCGCTGTCGCGCGCAGCGAGGACGAGCTCACCGACATCTTCGCCACCGGCCACTGGCGCGGCTCGCGCTCCGCACAGCTGCGCGCCGCCTTCCGAGACCGCTTCTGCGTGTACGACGACGGGCGGGCCGCTGAACGAGTTGTGAGGCATGTGGTGCTCGGTGAGACCGGGGGTCTACCGTCTGTGGCGCCACTGGCGGACCGGCACCCGGCGCCGGCCGCGGGGGTGGCCGATGAGCCGCTGCCGCGGGCCGACGTCTCCCGGCCCACTCCGCGCTTCTAGCCGCACCGTGCTTCTGACGGCACTGCGCGTCCGGCGCACCGTGCGCACCGCCCGCCTTCCCCCATCCACGGGACCTGAGATGCAGAACGCTTCCACCACCATGCCCTCGAACGAAGCCGGGCGGCTGCCGCGGCCGAGCCGGCTCTCCGATGTGAAGGGGTGGTTCCACCCGGTCGACCAAGTGCTCTTCGACTGGACCCTGAGCCGCCAGCGCGACCAGGGGCAGCGGGGTGATCTGCTGGAGCTCGGCGCGTACCTGGGCAAGAGCGCCATCTTCATGGGCGCGTACCTGCGCGCGGAGGAGACCTTCACGGTCTGTGACCTCTTCGACTCGCCCGCCCCCGACCGGGCCAACTCCGCCGAGATGGGCCGCTCGTACGCCACGCTGACGCGCCGCGCCTTCGAGGCCAACTACGGCTCCTTCCACGAAGGGCTGCCGCGGATCGTCCAGGAGCCGTCCTCCGGGATCACCGCGCACGTGCGGGCGGACAGCTGCCGCTTCGTGCACATCGACGCCTCGCATCTGTACGAGCACGTCCACGCGGACATCGCCGCCGCCAAGGAGGTGCTCGGGCCGGACGGGATCGTCGTGCTCGACGACTTCCGGGCCGAGCACTGTCCGGGCGTGGCCGCGGCGACCTGGGGTGCCGTGGCGAGCACGGGGCTCAAACCGCTGTGCATCACGGCCACCAAGTTCTACGGGACCTGGGGCGACTACGACGCGATCCACGCCGATCTCGCGGTGTTCCTCAAGGAGCGGGACGACATGTGGCACGGCGCCGAGGAGGTCGCGGGCTTCCCGATGATCCGGATCAGCGGCAAGAAGGCGAGGTCGCCGGAGCATCCCGTGTCACGGCACGCGGACGAGGCGGCCCCCGACGCGCCGGGCCGGACGCCCGTGCCCGCCGGGGTGCCTGCCGTGGCCCGGGCCGGTGGCCGGGCCAGGGGCCTGCTGTCGTCGCTGCTCGCGCGCTCGGAGCGTTCCTGACGTCCACCGGTGTCCGGTGGGCCGGGTCCCTGGCCCCTACCGCTCAAGGAGCTCGAACAGCTCTTCCCAGCGGGCCAGGACCCGCGCCTCGGAGAACCGCTGCACGTTCCTGCGGGCCCGCTCCCCCATCGCGTCCCGCAGTCTCGGGTTGCCGGTGAGGCGCAGGATGCGGTCGGCGAGTGCCTCGATGTCGCCGGCGGGGGCGAGGAGGCCGTCCTCGCCGTGGCGCACGATCTCGCGTACGCCGGGTGCGCAGTCGAAGGCCGCGCACGGCACCGCGCTGGCCATGGCCTCCATCAGGGCCAGCGGGAAGCCCTCGCCGCGCGACGACTGCACGAAGAGGGAGCTCTCGGCGAGCACGCCCGGCACGTCGCTGGTGCGGCCCCGCCACTCCACCGAGCCGTCGAGTCCCAGGCGCGTGCACTGCCGCTTGAGGTCGGCCTCGTCCGCTCCGGCGCCGTAGATCCGCAGTGTCCAGTCGGGGCGCCGCGGGGCCACCAGCGCCCAGGTGTCGACGAGCATGTCGACGCCCTTCTGGTCGGCGAGCCTGCCGATGCTGCAGACCACCTTCCGGTCGCGCGGCGAGGGCACGTCGGGGAGGTGGGCCAGGGCGTTGGGCATCGCCCCGACGTTGTGCATGCCGTCGGCGATCCAGTCGTCGGCGTCCTCCTGGGTGAGCGCGAGCCAGCGGTCCACGTCGGGGTAGCTGCGCTTGACCGCGCGGTAGCGGTGGCAGGCGCGCGTGTAGGCGTACGACTCGTGGCTCATGCCGATGATGCGCAGGCCCGCGGTGTCCGCCTCCCTGATCCACTCCATCGGCCAGACCTGCGTCACGATGGCGACGGCGCCGGGGCGCGCGGCGCGGAAGAGCTCCGAGAGCCGGTCGACGGTGCGGCGCTTGGCGGTGATCCGCGCCGACTCCCGGCGGCGTGCCACGACGTTGAGGCGGCCCAGGCCCCTGGCCGGGCGCGGAGAGGCGGGGTGTTCGCGGTAGAGGCTGGTCACGGGGTAACCGAGGTCGTCCGGGAGCACCAGTTTCAGCTCGGCCTCGTGGACGCCGATGACGTGCACCCGGTGGCCGTTGCCCTGGAAGAGCCTGGCCATCTGGTGGGCCCACGCGGTGACGCCGCCGAGCTCGTCGACGGTGTTCGCCACGAGGAAGAGATCGCGGCTCTTCGTCGTGGTGGTGGCGATCCGCGTGGTCGCGATCGTCGTGGTCATGCCCCGCCCCTCGTCTCCGTGTTCCCGTTCCCGAACCGCTCCCCGAACAGCGCGTCCACCACGCCGGCCGCGGCCCGCCCCTGGTCGTACGCGCCGAACCGCGCGGCGAACGCCCGCCGGGCCTCTGTCCACGCGCCGTCGGTCTGCTTGAGCGTGCCGAGCACGCGCAGCAGTTCCTCCTCCGTCTCGACGACGGGCCCGCCCGCGTCGTCCCGCAGCGAGAAGTAGCTGCCCCGCTCGGCCGTGTACGCGTCGAGGTCCGGCGCGAAGTGCACCAGCGGCCGGTCCAGGAGCGCGAAGTCGAACATGATCGACGAGTAGTCGGTCACCAGGACGTCGGCGAGGCAGAGCAGCTCGCTCACGTCGTGGTGCGCCGAGACGTCGACGACGGTGCCGGGCGGGCAGACCGGGAGGCTCGCCGCCTGCATGTAGTGGGCGCGCACCAGGAGGACGTGGGTGTCGCCGAAACGGTCGGCGAACTTGCGTACGTCGAGGGGCAGTCGGACCGCCTTGTTGTTCTTCGGGGGAAGGCCGCGGAACGTCGGCGCGTACAGGACCACCGTCTTGTGGTCGGGGATGCCGAGGTCGGCGGCCACGGGCGGGCGTGGGAAGCGGCCCGACGTCTCGTCGCGGGCGCGCGCGGCGAGCAGCCGGTCGTTGCGGGGGTAGCCGCAGCGCAGCAGCCGTTCCTCGGGGATGCCGTAGGCGCGGGCCAGAGTGTTCACGTCGTGCTCGGAGCGCACCAGGAAGTGGTCGAAGCGGTCGACGGCCCGCTGCAGCCATTCGCGGTGCGGGGCGTTCTGCGTCTTCACCCGCGCCTCGTCGAAGCCCATGCGCTTGTACGCGGAGCCGTGCCAGGTCTGCAGGTACGTGGTGTGCCGCGGCTTGTCCAGGGCGTGCGGGAAGCCCTGGTTGTCGATCCAGAATTCGGCGCGGGCCAGCGCCCACAGGTAGCGCCAGGACCAACGGGGCACGAGGCGTGCGGAGCCGGGGAAGCCGTCGGCCGATGTGGCGTACGACCAGGTGCAGCGCAGCCGCAGGCCCCGGTCGGTGATCTCCTGGTGGACGGCGCGGGGGCTGTCTCCGTAGCACCTGCCCATGTGGCTCTCGAAGACGACCGAGCCCTTGCTGACAGGGAGCCGCCGCAGCGCCCGCCGGTAGACCCGCACCTTGACCCCGTGGCCGCTGAGCCCGTCCCACCGCTTGCGCAGGGCCCGCAGTCCGAGCCTCAGCTTGCGCGCGGGGCGGAAGTGCGTGGCGTAGTGCAGTGCCGCGCGCAGGGTGCGGGCGGTGCGGTGGCGGGGCGCCAGGCGCAGCTCCACCTTGTTCGCGCCGGTGACGGTGACGCCCTGGCTCTCCCCCACGGTCTCGGGCTCGGCGACGAGTTCGGTGGTCACGTCCTGGCCGCCGGCGGCCAGGTGCAGCCGCGGCTCCCACGCGCGGTCGCGGATGCCGAGGTCGCGCAGCCGGGCGGTGAGGACCGCCGTGGCCCGCCAGAGGACCGCGCCGCCGTCGTAGTGGACCTCCTCCACGGGTACGCGGAAGCCGCGCCGTCCGGTGCCGTGCGCCCGTACGTCGAGCCAGGCGGTGAGCGGCGGCCGGTCGGGCAGCAGGCCGCCGGGCAGCACGACGTGCCCTTCGAGGACCGCAGTGCCGCCGTCGACGTCGCACCGGGTGAGGCGGTTCAGGAGCCGGACCTCGTCCAACTGCCGGTGCTGGTGGCCGAGTTCGGTGACGTCGAGCAATTCTCGTACCTGGGGGTCGTCGAGTCCGTCCGTGCGCCAGTAGACCTTGCCCTCGCGTTCGGTCAGTTCCGAGACGACGACCCCGGGCCGCCCCAGCGCGTACGCGGCGGCGAGGACGCCGTCCGTGTCGCCCTCCGCGAGCAGCCGCACGCACACCCGCTCCACGGGGTCGAGGGCGTCCAGGGCGCGCAGGTCCGCGCGGCCTTCGAGACGCGGGGCGACGCGGGCCGTGGCCCGGCGCCGCTCCTCGGCGGTGAGCTGCGGGAACGTACGGGCGCAGGGCAGCACGTGGTCGACGAGGAAGGCCCGTTCGCGCCGGTCGGCCAGGTCGAGGCGGCCCAGGCTCACGAGGAGCCCGGCGACGCGGTCGTTGGCGGCGGCGAGTGCGGGGGTCTCGCGGGCCGGGTCGGCTGCCGCGCGGCGGGTGGTGATCAGGTTGGGCACGAGGGTGATGGCGCGGACCACGAGGGCGGCCTCGACGCCGAAGAGGACCTCGCTGTGGGCGAGGTCCTCCGCGTACCGCAGGTGTGTCCGGTGCAGGAGGTCACGGCGAACGCAGAAGCCGGTGACCAGGGAGTCCCTGGCGACGAGTTCGGGGGCGTCGGCGAGGTCCCCGACCGTCCGCGTCCTCGCGTGCAGCGGGGCCTGCCAGCCGGGGCCCCGCTCCTTTTTGCCGTTGCCGGTGAGCCGCGTCCAGCGCCCCGCCACCAGGTCGGCCCCGCTGGAGCGGGCCGCGTCGAAGAGGTTGCGGCAGGCGTGCCGCTCCAGGAGTTCGCCGTCGCCCAGCACGATGACGTACCGCCCGCGTGCCGCGTCGAGCCCGAGGTTCCGTGCGGCGGCGACCGGCAGTTCGCTGTCGGCGCCGACCAGGCGTACCCGGTGCGGGTGTTCGGCGGCGAGCTCCCGCGCCGCGGCGCGGGCGGGGGCGTCCGTCCCGGGGTCGACGACGACCGCCTCGACGTTGCCCATCGTCTGGTCGAGCACGGACCGCACCGATTCGCGCAGCGCCTCGGTGTCCGGTCCCGCGACCACGACGCAGCTCACGTCGTGCAGTTCCGGCGTGCTCATGCGCGGCCTCCTTCGAGCATGGCGTCCGCCACCCCTGCGGCCGCGCGCCCGTCGTCCAGGTCGCAGAAGACCTCGCGGAACCTGTCGTAGGCGTCGGCGTACGCGGCGGTGGCGGCGTGCGGGTCGCGCAGCGCCGCGATCACCTCGTCGCCGGTGCCGAGCAGCGGTCCTGGCGCCTGCGCCGCGAAGTCGAAGTAAAAGCCGCGCAGGGTGTCTCGGTAGTGGTCGAGGTCGTAGGTGTGGAAGAGCATCGGGCGCCCGGTCTGCGCGAAGTCGAACATCAGGGACGAGTAGTCCGTCACCAGGACGTCGCTGATCAGGAGCAGTTCGCTGACGTCGGGGTGGCGCGTGACGTCGCGCACGAAGTCCGATTCGGGGACGGAGCCGCCGACGAGGTAGTGCCTGCGGACGAGGAGCGTCTGGTCGTCACCGATGGCGCGTTCGGCGGCTTCGAGGTCCAGCTGGAGGTCGAGGGCGTAGCGGCCGGCCTGCTTGGGCTGGTTCTCGCGCCACGTGGGCGCGTACAGGACGACGCGTCTGCCCTCGGGGATGCCGAGCCGTTCGCGCACGGAGGCGGCGACCTTCGCGCGGTCGGCGGCGTGCAGCAGGTCGTTGCGCGGGTAGCCGCGTTCCAGGACCTCGCCGGTGTAGCCGAAGGCGCCGCGCAGGACGGGCGTCGAGAAGCGGTTAGGGGAGACGAGCACGCTCCACTGGTCGGCGCGGCCGGGCAGGGTCGCCATGTAGGCGCGGTCCCCGGAGGCGTGGCCCGCGAGGTCGCGGCCGATGCGCTTGAGCGGGGTGCCGTGCCAGGTCTGCACGACGTACTGGCCCTCGGCGCGCTCGAACCATTCGGGCAGCTGGGTGTTGGTCACGACGTAGCGGCAGCGGGCGAGGGCCTCGTACCACTCGGCGCTCCACAGGGCGACCGGCGTGGCGCTCCCGGGCAGCGCCACCTGCTGGTCGCGGACCACCCACAGGTGCTCCAGGTCGACGCCTCTGGCGACCAGTTCCTCGTGCACGGCGCGGGGCGAGTCCGAGTACTGGCGTCCGTCGAAGCTGCAGTACAGGACGGCGTCCCGGAGCGGGCCGCCGCGCCGGACCGCGTACTCCTCGCGCAGTCTGCGCTGGCGCGGGCCGCCCCGGTCGGCGTCGGGCAGCGCGGAGCCCGAGCGCAGGTGGAGGCCGTCGTGGGCGTGCCGCTTCAGGCTGATGTCGCGGCCTGACCTGGTGCGTACGAGCGGCAGTTCGCGGCCCTTGCCCGGCGCCACGCACACAGGCGTGTACTGCTCGGGGTCCGTCGTGCCCCGCTCGCGCAGGAAGAGGTTCCAGCGTCCTTCTGCGAGCGGCAGCGTGCCTCCGGGGCCGGGCACGGCCTCGGGACGCAGCGCGGACGAGAACCGGCCGTCCGCGATCCGCACCGGCACCACGGCCTCGTCGCCGTGTCCGGCGTGCACGAGGACCAGTTCCCCGGTGCGGGTCTCCGCGTCGGGGTGGCTGCCCTCGATGCGCAGCTCGTCGTCCCAGGTAACGGTGGAGACGAGCGGTCGCACCGTCTGGTCGCGCAGCTCCAGGTTCCCCGACGCGTTGGCGAGGACGAGGAGTTCACGCCCCGGCAGCAGTCCGTAGCGCCCCGCGGCTACCTCGGGGCAGGCGGCGAGCGGGGTGCGCTCGCCGCCCTCGCGGACCAGTGCGACGCCCCACGGGTCGGCCTTGCGCGGCTCGCCGGTGCGCTCGTCCGTACCGGCGTGGAAGAGGCCGAGCGGCACATCGGCGCTGAAGTCGCGGCCGTTCACCAGGGCGGGGACGTAGTGCGCCTCCTTGGTGGCCCAGTTCTCGACGCGCAGGGCATCGACGGCCTGCGACTCCCCGGGCGCGAGCCGCCCGTGCAGCCGGACGGCGGTGCCGCAGCCCTCGTGCGTGACGAGCCGCGCCGCCACCCGCTCCGTGCGCAGCCGCAGCCGCCCCTTGCTGAGGGTGACGGCCGCCCGCAGGAACTCCTCCAGATACCGCACGGGGAGCCGCGGCGGGCTGCTCGTCCTGACCGGCCCGGTGCGCGGCAGGAATCCGCTGACCACGCCCATCTCCACCTTCCAGGTGGTGCTGCGCCGCTTGGTCACGGTCCTGCGGGGGTCGATGACCGTCTCGAACCCCGACCGGTCGTAGCTGTGCAGGCCCTGCTTGGAGCGGTACGTCGCCTCGCGCGCCCGCACCGTGCGCAGCGCCAGCGGCAGCACGCGGCGCCGTCCCGACCGCAGCCAGGCGACCCTGGCGCGCGCCCCGACGCGCCCCGCGGGCAGGTTGGGGATGTAGGCGAAGCCCTTGAGCCGCAGCCTGCCCTGCTCGTCCCAGGCGATGTGCGTGAGTTGTGCGGTGAGCGGCAGATCGGAGCGTTTCAGGGCGACGGTCTCGCGCGGCAGTCCGCCGATCCCGGGGAACTCGGCGCGGCGCCCGCGCAGGCCGCGGACCCGGAAGGCGTCGGGGTGGGACTTCTCGTACGCCATGAAGGTGAGCAGGTCGGTGACCCGGCGCTGGCGGATGAGCTGCCAGCGCACGCGCAGCGGGGGCGGCAGTGCGGCGACGACCGCGGGGTCGACGGTGTCGGCGAAGGCGTTGGCCTGCTCCATGAAGACGTCGTGGTACGTGGAGTCGCCGTGCGGCAGGGCCTCCATGAACAGCCACAGGTCCCCGGACAGGACCGTGGTGTCGTAGCGCCGCTTGGCCTTCGCGAACACCACCCCCCGCGGGGTGCCCGCCGCCTCGGCGGCCCGCGCCGCGAGGAAGCCGCTGGCCGCAAGGACGGCGGCGGTGCGGTCGCGGACGGCGCGGGGCTTGGCGCGGCGGGTGGTGATGGAGCCGTCGCGGTCGCGCCAGAGGTAGACGGGTTCCTTCAGTACGTCGACGGCACCGGCGAGGAAGTGGGCGGGGATCATGACGGGGGTGTCCTCGAAGAGCACGCCCTCGGGGAAGGTGAAGGCGTGCTTGTCCCAGAAGTCCCTGCGGAAGACCTTGTTGCAGGCGATGCGGTCGCCGAGCAGGTCCCAGTCGCGGGTGACGTGCGTGCCGCTGCGGTCCTTCTCCATCATCTTGCGGAACATCGGCGACTGCTCGCTGCGGCCCGCGGAGCGCAGCCGGTGGACGTTGCCGGTGACGAAGTCGGAGCCCGACTCCTCCAGTGCGGCGAGCATCCGCTCGTACGCGTCCCGTGGGACGACGTCGTCGCTGTCGACGAACGTCAGGTACGTGCCCCGCGCCTCGCGCACCCCCGCGTTGCGGGCCGCCCCGAGCCCCGCGTTCTCCTGCTCGATCAGGCGGAATCTGGTGTCCCCGGCGGCGAACTCGCGGGCGATGCGTGGACTCCCGTCGGTGGAACCGTCGTTGACCATGACGACCTCGAGGTCCGGCATGGTCTGCTCGGCCAGTGACCGGAGGCAAGGGGCGAGAAACTCCTCGACGTTGTAGACGGGGACGACGACGGCGAGTCGGGGTGTCATGCGCTGCGCACATTCCTTCCGGAGAGCTGACGGGCACGGCTGCGCGTCCTGCTGAGGGCCACCCGGTTAACAACGACCGCCCTTCCGGGTCACCCGCACAGAGCCATTCGGGTGATCACGCGGGCAGGCCCGGTACCCGGCGGCGCGGGGCCGCCGGGCACTGGGCCCGCTCACATGCCTGACGTATTCGGTTGGTCCGGGCCGGGGCGCGCCGCCGGGTCAGGGCTTCACGGCGATGCGGCCCTCGTCCATGCGCAGGAGCAGCAGCCGTTCGCCGGTCTTCTCCATGAACTCGTCGACCGCCTGGCGGGACCCCTGCCAGTAGCCGTAGTCGTCGATGAGCAGGACGCCGCCGCTGACCAACCGTGCGTACAGGTGCTCCAGTTCGTGCTTGGTGGAGGCGTACCAGTCGGTGTCCAGGCGCAGGACGGAGATCTGCTCGGGCGCCTCGCGCGGGACGGTCTCCTCGACCCTTCCCTGGACGTAGTGCACGCGCTCCTTGGGGTAGGGCACCTTCTCGAAGCCGGACCTGACGTCGTCGAGGGAGGCGACCGCCCAGATCGGGCGGTCCTTCCCCTGCGCGTTGAGCAGCTCCTCGGCGGACTTGCCGTCGAGGCGCAGGTCCTCCTCGGTGGGCGGGGTCATGCCCTCGTACGTGTCGAAGAGGTACAGGTCGCGCTCGGTGTCACCGGCGGCGAGCAGCGCCTTGGCGCACGCCTGCATCGAACCGCCGCGCCACACACCGCACTCGACGATGTCGCCGGGAATGTTGTGCCGGACGACGTGCCGGGTCGCCAGGATGAAGGCGTTCAGCCGTTCGGGAGAGGTCATCGTGTACGGCTTCACCGCACGGATGATCTCCTTCGCCTCGTCGTCGTAGTCGGCGGGGAGGTTCAGGGCCTTCGGCTTCGGCTTGGGCTTCGATGCCGGGGCGGGCTTCGGCACCGGGGCCGCCGCGCGCTGGGCCGGCACCGGGGTGCGCCTCAGCTGGTATCCGGTCAGTTGCTTCAATGCGCCATTCACAACGCGTCGCCATGCCATGGGAGCGGACAGTACGCGCAAAGTCACCCGTGATGCCACATTTCGTCAACATAGTTTCATCTGGCGTCACTTGCGGCCGAAACGGACTGCTCGTCCTCCTCGCGCGGTGCCACCACCTTCGGCCTGCCGCAGTCGGCGCGGCCGTCGACGGGCTTCGGCAGCGGGACGCCGTCGACCCCGCCGATCCTGTTCGCCCACCAGGTGGTCGTGGAGCGCACGAAGGCCATGGTGAGGGCCGGGTAGTTCTTGGGCCGCTGGAACACGCCGACGGAGTCACCCCAATAGGCGTGCTTGGCGTCGATGCTCCCGTACGCGTGGCGGATGCCCTTCATGGGCGGGAAGTCCGTGTAGGCCTCGCGGAGTTCGAGCCGGGTGTACGCGGCCAGGGCGCGGAACCCGTCGGGGTAGTAGCGCCAGCAGTCCTGCGCGTCGTGCACATGGCCGCGCGAGGGCGCCGTCACGAAGGCGATGCCCTGCGGCTTCAGGACGCGGGCGATCTCCAGCATCGTCGCCCAGAAGAAGGGGATGTGCTCGAAGGCCTGCCCGGAGATGACGAAGTCGGCGCTGCGGGACTTCACGGGGATGCGGTACGGCTTCGTCATCACCGCGTCGACGTTGCGGCCGTCGAGGACGTCGACGCCCACGTACTCGGTGTCACGCCCTTCGAGCAGGGTCTTGTGGGTGCGGGTCTGCCCGTCGGAGACCCGGGCCCCGAGGTCGATCACCCGGTGGCGCTTCCCCGCGGGCATGTACTGCTCCACACAGAGTTCCATCTGTTCGTACGCGGACTGGTGCACGTATCCTCCGAGATTGGTCGTATCCGGGCGCTGATCGCTTTCAACGCCCACTCGCCGAATGGGTCACGCCGTCACCTCACGTCCGCCGCCGCTCTTTTACGGCTCCATGCGCGCGGGGTCCGCCGGAGGCACCACTTCCTGGCCGGTTCCTCGACGAAGGTGAACATCGCCCAGGACAGCGCGAGCACGGTGACCCCGACGCCGAGGAGCGTGAACACCGCGAAGTTCTCCGGCTGCGGGCGGCCCCAGGTGTCGAGGATCTGCCGGTTGACGGTCTGGTGCAGCAGATAGAAGGCGTACGACCAGAGCCCGAGCAGCACCATCGGGCGCGAGCAGAGCCAGCCGCGGTGCCCGGCGAGCTCGCGCTGGACGTAGGCGGCGATGAAGAGGACTGCGAAGAGCGCCGCGACCGAGCGCAGGGCCCAGGTGAGCTGGCCTGCCGCGTACGGGCCGAACAGCTCCGCACGGTGGCTGTGCAGGACGGCGTACGCGACGAGGCAGGCGAAGAGCACCGGCGGGTCGAGGCGGATGCGGTGTCCGCGGCGCAGCGCCAGGGCGCAGGCCATGCCCACGCCGAACTCCGGCAGCCGGGTCAGCGGGTGCCGCATGACCCATTCGCTGGCGAAGGGCGAAAGGTGGGTGGCGGTCCACCAGTTGAGCAGCCACATCGCGATGAGCCCGCCGACCGCGAGCAGGGCCAGGGTGCGGGTGCGCAGGCGCAGGACGCCGCGGATCGCGAACGGGAAGAGCAGATAGAAGAAGACCTCGACGCTGAGGGTCCAGGCGACGCCGTTGCCGGGGAACATCGGGGTGACCCCGGGAAACCACGTCTGCACGAGGAACAGCGAGGAGACGAAGCTGAGGGCGTCCGTGGGGACGCCGCCCCAGAGGTAGAAGACCCAGATGCAGGGCACGGTCGCGACCAGGTGGGCGGGCCAGATGCGGCCGAACCTGCGCCAGTAGAAGAGGCGGGCACGGGCGCCGGGGCGGTGTCCCCAGGTCAGCAGGAACCCGGAGAGCACGAAGAAGAAGTCGACACCGGTCGCGCCCAGCCTGGAGTACGGGAAGAGCAGCGGCGCGTGGGCGACACCGCCGTACGCGCTGAGTCCGGTGAAGTGGTGCACGAACACCGCGAAGGCGGCGAGGAAGCGCATCCCGGTGAGGGAGTCGACCCGGGCCGCGGGGTCGGCGGAGGGGCCGGGTCCGGGGAGGGGCCGGGTCTGCCGCGGGAGAGCTGTCGTCATGCCGGGGCCCCCTCTCCCGCGCGCAGGGTCGGTCCGCAGCCGGCCGGGCGCATCTCGGCGGCCATGGCCTCCAGGGTGGGGCGCACACGCTCGCGGAGGGCGGTGATCCGGTCCGGGTCGCGCACCGCGTCCGCCCGGACGTAGTCGCCTCCGTTGCCCTCGGTGTAGAGCGGGACGTATCCCGCGGCGCCGAGGCGGGCCGCGGTCAAGCCCGACTTGGCGGTCCAGGCGGCGTGGACGTGGAGCAGTTCGGGGCGCACGCCGTTCAGGACGTGGTGGCGCAGGGCTGCCGTGTCGCGGGCCGCGTACGCGTCGGCCACGCGGCGGTCGGTCAGGCCTGCCAGGTCGAGGACGCGCAGTCGCGAGGTCAGCAGGGTGCCTCCCAGGTCGGGCAGGGCTACGGTGCCGTCGCGCAGGCCCAGATACCCGGCGTACGCGTTGAAGGTGTGGCCGTAGCGCTCGACCACGAAGCACATGGACAGGGTCGGGCGGTGGACGAACCTGTCGTTCCGCGCGGCCTGTCCGGTGACCGAGAGCAGCAGGGCGCCCGCGAGCGCGCAGCCGGTCAGGGCCCGCGCGCGCGGGCCTTCCGCGCGCCAGACGGCGCCCGCGGCCAGGGCGAACGCCGTCGCGGCGAGCACCCACACCGGGGTCGCGAAGCGGTACAGCGCCATCCAGTCGCGGCCGAGCACGCCGTACGCGACCAGGGTCAGGGCCAGCGGGACGAGCAGCGCGGCCAGGGCTCTGCGGGGCGGCCCCGGGCGGGCGAGCGCGATGCCGGCGCAGGCCGCGCCAATCAGGGCGAGCGCCCAGCCGCCGTACGTCAACAGCTCACCCGCGGTGGCCAGTTGGCCGAGGCGCGGGGGCTGCTGCGCCTTGGCGACCGCCGTGTTGGGCACCCAGAGGCCGAAGGTCGCGCGCCGCCACAGCAGGAACGCCGCGTACGGCAGCGCGAACGTGGCACTGCTCAGCGCCACCGCCCGCACGGCCCGCGCGAGGCCGTCCCGGCGCAGGTACAGCAGGACGGCCACCGGGTACGCCGCGGCGAGCACCGCGCCGTCCGGGCGGGTCAGCGCGGCGAGCAGGGCGACGGCTCCCGCGGTCGCGGCGACGACGGGCCGCAGCAGGGTGCCGCGCACGGCTCCCCGGACGAGCAGCGCCCCGGTCGCGGCGGCGGTCAGGGCGTACAGCGGGTTCTCCAGGCCGGAGAAGGACCACGCCACGTACGACAGGTTCGCGGCGAGGAGACCGCCGGCCAGCAGCGTGACCGCCCAGGACCGGCCCGGCAGCACGGCCCGCGCCGCCACGGCGACACAGGCGAGGACGCCCGCCGTGCAGAGCAGCGCCAGGGCCTTGGGGTAGAGCACCAGGTCGCTGACGCCGAGGAGCGCGCCGTGGTCGAAGAGGCCGAGCCTGCGGCCGATGACGAGCAGGGCGAGCCAGGAGGGGTTGGAGTAGCCCTCGACGGGGTCGGCGCCCGGCTGCTGGACGGGGCCGAGGCCCTCGTCGACGCTGCGGGCGTAGGCGAAGGTGATCGCCGCGTCGTCGACGATCCACTGGCCGAGCGCGCTCGCGCGCCAGGCGACGAGCAGGGTCGTGAGGGTCACGGCCGTCGGGTCGGCCCAGCGGCGGCAGAGGGCGAGGGCGGTCGGTCTGCGGGCCGAAGAGGGGGCTTCGGCCGGTGGTACGGAGGGTTCCTTGCGGCGCTGGAACTGCGCGAGGGGACTGATCATTAAGGGGCTAACCTACACAAACACCCTCAGGTCACTCTCCCGTCCGCCAGGCGGGTGACCCGTACGCGGCCACACGCTCCCCTGGGGCGAACTACGGGCAAAGTGGCCCAATGCACCACATTGGGTTCACCCCATGACCCCGGCTCTGCCGCCCGCGGCCCGGCGGCTCATCGCCACCGCACGGACCGCCCGCTTCCGCGCGGAACGCGCCGCCGCGGGCCGGGTGGGCGGGGGCCGGTTCGGCGGTGGGGCTCCGGCGCTCGTGGGGCCCGTGCATCTGTCGATCCGGGACAGCCGCACGCTCAACGTCGCCGTCGCCGCCCTCCCCGAGGAGCGGGTCGAGCGGGCCCAGCTGATCGTCTCGCGCGGTCACCGCCGGTTCCGGATCCCGCTCGCCTTCGAACAGCACGCCCACGGTGGCCTGCTGCTCGCCGGGACCGCCACCCTGCGCGATCCCGGCGAGGGTGTCTGGCGGCTCACGGTCGTCACCGCCGACAGCGGCGGACGCGTACGGCGGCGCGGCATCGGCATCGACGGGGACACCGACCTGCCGCCCACGCCCACCGTCCGGCACGCCCCCGACCCCCGCACCGGCACGCTCATCCGCGTCGTCCGGTGCCGCAGTGGGCGCGCCGTGCTGCAGGTGACCCGGTCCAGGCCGCGCGCCGAGCTGGTGCGGTTCGTACCCGGCGGTGACGGCATCGTCGTGCACGGGCGGCTCGTCAGGGCGGGATCGTCGCGGCGCTGGCGGGCCAAGGCGGTGCGGCGGCGGGACGGGGTGACCGTGCCGGTCGGGGCGGTGTGGGAGGGCGCCGAGTTCAGCTTCCGGCTGCCGCTGGGCGAGATGGCGGGGGCGAGCCCCGGGCAGTGGGTGTGGGACTTCCACGTCACCGGGGACACGGGCAACGCGGCGGACACGGACGGGCCTTCGCTGCCCCTCGGCCGCTGGCTCTCCGACGTACGCGACCCCTCGGCCGCCTACCCGACCCCCTTCCGCGTGTTCGCCCTCCCCGGCGGCTCCCTCGTCCGCGCCCACGCGCACTTCACCAAGTCCGGCGCCTTCGCGGTCACGTGCTGGGACATCACGGATCAGACCTCATGAACGAGACCTCGTGAAGGAGTCCTCATGAAGATCACGTACCTCCTCGGCTGGGGCGACGAGATGGGCGGCACCGAGCTGGCCACCTACACCCAGGCGCAGCACCTGGCGGACCGGCACGACGTCGAGGTCATCTCCGTCTTCCGCACCCGCCCCGAGCCGTTCTTCCCCGAGGCCCGCAGCCTCCCCGTGCGCTATCTCGTCGACCGCACGGCGTCCCCCGAGCGTCCGGTGCGCGGCACGCGCCTGGGCGAGGCCGCCTGCCGCACCCTGGCCTCGCTCCCCAGCGAACTGATCAAGCCCTCCTGGGAGTCCGCCTTCGACCGCCTCTCCGACATCGAGATGGCCGCCGCCCTGACCACCCTGGACACCGACGTCCTGGTCACCACGACGCCCGCCCTCATGGCCGCGGCCGTCGGGCTCGTCCCGGCCAGGGTCGTCACCGTGCACCAGGAGCACCGTCCCACCCAGCGCCGCGGCCCCTCCGGCGAACCCCTGCTCCTGCACGCGCCGCGCCTGGACGCCCTGGTCACGCTCACCGAACGCACCCGCGACTGGATCGCGGAGTCCCTCGGCGCCACCGCCCCCGAGCTCGCGGTCATCCCGAACGCCGTGCCGGACGGCTTCCGGCCGCGCGCCGACGGCGAGAGCAAGGTCATCGTCATGGCCGCGCGCCTCACCGGCGAGAAGCGCGTCGACCACGCCGTACGGGCCTTCGCCGAGGTCGCCGACGCCTACCCGGACTGGACGCTGCGCGTCTTCGGCGGCGGCCACCGCGAGCAGCACCTGCGCCGCCTGGTCGACGGCTTCGGTCTCCAGGACCGGGTCGAACTCCTCGGCCCCTGCCAGGACATGGCCGCCGAGTGGGCCAAGGCGGGGCTCACGCTGATGACCGCCGGGCACAACGAGGCGTTCCCGCTGGTGCTGCTCGAAGCACTCGCCGCGGGCGTGCCCGTGGTGGCGTACGACGTGCTCACCGGGCCCGCCGAGATCGTCAGGCACCGCGTCGACGGCCTGCTCGTGCCGCCCGGCGAGATCAGTGAACTGGCCGCCGCCATGAGCGAGTTGATGGGCGACCCGGAGACGCGGCGCGGCTATGCGCACGCGGCCCGCGAAGGCGTCTACGCCCGCTTCTCCTCCACGGACGTCACGGCCCGCTGGCAGGAGCTGTACTCCCGGCTCGTGGCCCGGCGCGACGCCCCCGAGCGGCTCGACGACCGTGCGGACCGGGTGGCGCTCGGCGTCGCGTCCGGCGGCAGCGGATTCCGCCCGACGACGCCGTACACCCTGGACGCCGCGCCCGGCGCCGAGGAGCGTGCCCGCGAGGACGAGATCCTCGCGGCCGACACCAGCGGACTGCTCATCCGCTCGGTGGGCCGGCTCGCCGAGCGCCGCGACGACATCCTCGCGCCCGGCATGACCGACTGGAACCTCGAAATCGCCGCCACCGCCCTTGAGTCGGAGGACATCCCGTACGTCCTCGTCCGCACGTCGGGCACCACGCACACGCTCGCCGTGGCCGACGACGAACGCGACGGGGCGCTCAAGGCCCTCGCCGGGTCCCTGCACGGCCAGCCCGTCTACGCCGAGCTGATCCACCCCCGGGACGCGGCCCCCGGCGTCGTGCTCGCCGAACGGCTCGACGGCATCGGCGAGGTCGCGGGCGTCAAGCTCTTCAAGCCGGTGACCACGACGACGCTCTCCCTGCGGCACGGCGTCCAGCAGGCCTGCACGGTGGCGTTCTGGCCTCGGCTCGCGGCCGAGGGGGCGGAGGGGGCGGAGGGGGCCGGCGGCACAGACACCCGCCGGGCGCCCTTCGGCACCACCCTGGCCGGGTCCGAGCTGCCCTCGCTCGCGCCCACCGCCACGCTCCGCGTCGCCGACCGCACGTACCCCACGCTCGACGTGTTCTCCCAAGTCCTCATCGGGGACGTGGACTTCCCCATCGACGCGGTCTACACCTGGGTCGACGACTCCGACCCCGAGTGGCGCGCCCTCCGCGAGGCGGCCCTCGGCGGCCCCGACGACGGATCGTCGCCGGACCACGGCGCCGTCCGCTTCCGCAACCGCGACGAGCTGCGCTACTCGCTGCGCTCCCTGGCGATGTACGCGCCGTGGATCCGGCACATCTACCTCGTCACCGCGGGCCAGCGGCCGTCCTGGCTGAACGAGGAACACCCCGGCATCACGGTGATCGACCACCGCGACCTCTTCGCAGACCCCGATGCGGCGCTCCCCACCTTCAACTCCCACTCCATCGAGAGCCAGCTGCACCGCATCGAGGGCCTGTCGGAGCACTTCCTCTACCTGAACGACGACATGTTCCTGGGCCGCCCCACCACCCCGGAGACGTTCTTCCTCAGCTCGGGCACCGCCCGCTTCTTCTGGTCATCGGCGTCCGTGCCCGCGCTGCCCGTGTCGGAGGACGACGAGGGCTATCTCGCCGCCGCGAAGAACAACCGGGAGCTGCTGCGCCGCGACTTCGGCAGGACGACGACACACAGCTTCTTCCACGCGCCCTACGCCCTGCACCGCAGCGTCCTCGCGGAGCTCACCGAGCGGTACCCCGAGGAGCTCGAAGCCACCGCGCGCAGCCGCTTCCGCTCGAACAGCGACCTCGCCCTGGTGTCGTCCCTGCACCACCACTACGCGTACCTCACCGGCCGCGCCGTGCCCGCGGGCATCGCGTACGACTTCGTGGACATCGGCAGCCGGGCCGACCACGCGCGCCTGGGCCAGCTGCTCCAGGGCCGCAACAAGACGGCCTTCTGCATCGGCGAGTCCCCGGACAGCGAGCTGACCGACGAGGAGATGGCCCTCGCCATCCGGGCGTTCCTGACGGCGTACTTCCCCGTGCGGTCGCCGTACGAGGCGTGAGGCGGCCCGGCAGCCGGTGCCGTCAGCCGTGGATCTTCATCGGTGACGACGTCACGGTGCCGTTCGCACCGTGGAGGGACAGCCGCATGTTGATCGGCATGCCCTCGGGCACGTTCCTGGTCATGCACTTGACGTAGCCCGCGCCGTGGCCCTTGGTGCTCACGCGGTGGCCTTCGCTGGTGGTCGCGACGACGTACACCCCGTCGCGGTAGTGGTCCTTGACGCACAGCGTGTCGCCCTTGCTGCCGTCCGACATGGCGTCGATCTGCCATGTCACCGAGCCGCGCATCCGGCTGTCCTGCCACGCGTCGATCCCGGCGACGTTGGTGGCGCGCCCGTAGTCGAAGTCCACCCCGGCCGCGGCGGCGGGCGTGGCCGAAAGGCCCAGCAGGCCCGCGGCACCGACGGCCGTGGCCGCGGCCAGAGTGGTGACGGTCTTCTTCATTCGCATCAGGAGTACACCCCGTATGGCTTGGAACATGTGACACTTCGCGCGGCCGACGATGTCGCCGACCACTTGATCATCTTCACGTGCCCTGCCAACAGTTCCCCAACACCGGGGGTGCCGTTCTACGAGGTCAGGAACAGCCGCCGCACCACCCGCTCGGCAGCGCCCCCGTCGTCGTACGGGCAGAACCGCTCACGGAAAGCGGCCCGCAAGGCCGCCGCCTCCGCCGAGTTCCACCCCCCGCCCCGGAACAGCTCCGCCAGCTCCTCCTCGCTCGTCGCCACCGCGCCCGGCGTCTCGCCCGCGCGGCCGGACAGCAGGTCGAAGTACGTGCCACGGGCCAGCCGGTAGGCCTGCCAGTCGGGGGCATACGTCACGATCGGGCGGTCCAGGCAGGCGTAGTCGAACATCAGCGACGAGTAGTCCGTGACAAGGGCGTCGGCGGCCAGGCAGAGGTCCTCCACGCGCGGGTGCCCGGTGACGTCGACGAGCTGCGGGTGGCGGCCCAGGCCCGCGTCGGCGCCGTAGAAGTAGTGGGCGCGCACGAGCACGACGTACGAGGAGCCGAGTGAGCGCACGAAGCGCTCCAGGTCGATGCGGGGCAGGAAGCCCTTCTGGTAGTCGCGGTGGGTGGGCGCGTAGAGCAGCACCGTCCGGCCGTCGGCGATCCCCAACTCCTCGCGGATGCGGACGACTTCGCCCTTGCCCGCCGTGAAGTAGACGTCGTTGCGCGGGTAGCCCGCCTCCAGGGCCTGGTAGGCCGTCGAGGGGTAGACGCGCTCCCAGACCTCCGTGGAGTGCGGGTTCGCGGAGAGGCTGAAGTCCCACTGGTCGGTGTGGTCGAGGACCTTCTGGAAGCTGATGCCGTGCGTGCCCGCGGGGTAGCGGCGCTGGTCGAGGCCCATCTTCTTGAGCGGTGTGCCGTGGTGGGTCTGGAGGTAGACCTGGCCGGGGCGCTTGGTGAACCCGCCGGGGAAGCTGGAGTTGTTGATCAGGTACGTCGCCCTGGCCATCGTCTGCCAGTAGCGCCGCGAGCCCTCGATGACGTACTCGACCCCGGCGGGCACCCGGTGCTTGTTCCGCGAGGAGACCACCCACACGCCCCTGATGTGCGGGGCGAGTTCGCGGGCCTTGGCGTGGATGGCGGCGGGGTTGCAGGAGATCCCGCGGTTCCAGTAGGCGCCGTAGACCGCGAGGTGGGGGTCGAGGGGGCGGCGCAGGTCGGCGCGGTAGGCGAGGCGCATCGCGCGGGCGCGCAGCTTCTTCTTCTGTTCCTTGAGCTTGCGGGTGACGCCGTTCCTGCGGGAGCGGCTCTTGCGGTGCGCTTCATAAGCGGCGTACGAGGCGGTGGCGAGGGCCCGCTCCCCCGGGGTGGCCGCCGCGTCCGCCGGTCCGTAGGTCCGGTAGAGGCGGGCCGCCCCGCGGAAGAAGTCCCGGCGGTCGCCCGCCGTGACGCGCCCCGAGTCGTCGAGGACGGCGAGCAGATGGGCGGCCGCGTGCGGGACGAGGCGGGCGCGGTCGGCGGGGTCGGCGGCGGCGAGCAGCTCCTCGTACCGCCCGATGAGCGCGAAGTGCTCGCGGCCGGGGGTGGTGGCGAAGCTGCCGCCGCGCCGCTCGCGCCAGCGGACGCAGGCCTTGTCGAGGACGGCGGTGCGCGCGTCGGCGGCGAGGGCCGCGCGCCGCACGGGCACCACGTCCTCGTACGGTCCGTCGCTGAACGCCAGTCGGCGCTCGTGCCAGAAGTCGCGCCTGAAGACGCGGTTCCAGGCGGCGACGGTGACGCCCAGGGGGTCCCCGGTCAGGTCGTCGCCGCCCGTGCGGACGTTCTCCCACCAGTCGACGCGGTCGTGGCCGTAGAGCAGGACGTCCGGCTCCTCCGCCTCGTCCAGGGCTTCGGCGATCGCCTCCAGGGCGCCCGGCAGGAGCAGGTCGTCGCCGTCGAGGAAGAGGAGGTAGGTGCCGGTGGCGTGGTCGGCGCCGATGTTGCGGGCGGGCCCGGGGCCCGCGTGCGCCGGGCTGCGGACGAGTTGCACGCGCGGGTCGCGCTCCGCACACTCCGCGGCGATCGCGGCGGACGCGTCCGGCGACGCGTCGTCCACGACGATCAGCTCCAGATCGCCGGGGTTCTGGTCGAGCACGGAGTCCAGGCATTCCCTCAGGTAGCCCTGGACGCGATGGGCGGGGACGACAACCGAGAAGCGCGACATGGACACCGACGGTAGCCAGCTGGACACGCCCTGTCGAAGACCGCGCATCACTCATTGGGATGAAGCAAGGCAAAGAAATTGACCGGAACGGGCAAAAGGGATTAATACGCCCGTACTCCCATGATTACTCCCATGACTGGGAGCGTACGAAAGGCCGGTCTTCGTGCAGCCCCGTCTCAGCGTCGTCGTGCCCATCTACAACGTCGAAGAGTTTCTGGAGGAGTGCCTGGAGTCGATCGCCGGGCAGACCATGGCCGACCTGGAGGCCGTGCTCGTCGACGACGGCTCGACGGACGGCAGCCCGCGCATCGCACGTGAGTTCGCGGCGAAGGATCCACGGTTCGTCTATGTGCGCCAGCCGAACGCGGGCCTGAGCGCCGCCCGCAACACCGGGGTGCGGCACGCGACCCCGACCGCCGAATACCTGACGTTCGTCGACAGCGACGACGTCGTGCCGCACGACGCGTACGCCCGGATGACCGAGAGCCTGGACTCGACCGGGTCCGATTTCGCCAGCGGCAACGTCTGGCGCCTGAACGAGCGCGGACGCCGGCAGGCCTGGCAGTACAAATGGCTCACCGAACCGCGCTCGCGCACGCACATCAGCCGTGACCTGGAGCTCCTCGCCGACCGCGTCGCCTGGAACAAGGTCTTCCGCCGCGCCTTCTGGGACCGGCACGGCTTCACCTTCCCCGAGGGCAAGCTCTACGAGGACACGCCCGTCATGATCCCCGCGCACTTCCTCGCGGGCTCCGTGGACGTGCTCAGCGACCACGTCTACTACTGGCGGGTGCGCGAGGGCTCGATCACCCGGCGGCGCACGGACGTCAAGGGCGTACGCGACCGGATCGCGGCGTGCGCGCACGTCAGCGCGTTCCTCGCCGAGCACGACCCCGAGATGCGCAAGACGTACGACACCTCCTGCCTGCGCGACGACTTCGTGTACTTCCTGGAGGGCCTGCCGATGGGCGGGCCCGAGTACCGCGCCGCCTTCGTGAAGGGTGCCGCCGCGTTCCTGCGCCGCGCGGATCCCGAGGTGATCGCCGGGCTCCCGGTGTCCCTGCGCGTGAAATGGCATCTCGTGCGCGAGGGGCGCACCGCCGACCTGATCGACCTGCTCACCTTCGAACAGCGCAACAACAAGAGCGTCTTCCAGGTGCGCGGGGTGGTCCGGCGCAGCGCCGCGTATCCGAGGAGCTCGGGCAGCCACATCCGGGTGCCGCAGGAGCTCGCCCGGCTCCGGCGCGGCGAACTGCCGGTCATCGCCCGTGTCCGGGAGGCGAGTTGGAGCGCCGACGGGCTGCTGCGGATCAGCGGCTACGCGTACGTCCGCAACCTGGAGGCGACGCGCCCCGGGCACTCCCTCAAGACCGCCGTCCTCAAGTCGGCCCACAGCAGGGCCCAGTTCAGGAAGATCGCCACCCGCACGGTGGCCGCCCCGCAGGCCACCGAGAACTCCCGGCAGCAGCTGCACTGCTACGACCTCTCCGGGTTCGAGCTGACCGTCGACCCCGAGCAGCTCAAGACGGGCGGCCGGTGGCGTCCCGGCAACTGGCTGCTCGGCGTGGTCGTCGCGGGCCACGGCTCGGTGCGACGGGCCGCGGTGCGCCCCCTGGACGGATCGGCCGCGCAGTCCGTCGTACGCGAACTGGGCGACGGGCTCCGCCTGGTCCTCGGCTTCAGCAAGGGCCGCCTCGTGCTGAAGATCCAGGAATACGTGGCGCGGGTCGACGCCCATCACCGGGACGGCGGCGAGATGGTCCTGAGCGGCCATCTGCCGAGCCACCTGCGCCCGACGGCCCTGCGCCTGACGCACAAGCACTCGTCGGCGGAGTTCGACTACCCCGTCGCCCTGCCCGGCGACGACCGCTTCGACGTACGCGTGCGCCTCGCGGACCTGGAGGACGTCGCGCCGACCCCGCACCTGGCCCCCAAGGAGGTCGAGCCCCCGCACGGCGACCGCTGGCAGGCCAACCTGGTCCTGCCCGACGGCAGGCTCAAGTCCCTGGCGGCGGCCCTCGACCTGCCCCCGGGCCGCTACGCCTCCCGCGCGGAGGGACGCGAGCTGTGCGCCTCGGCGAACGACCAGGGCCAGCTCGTCATCGAGCTCACCCGGCAGCCGATCGCCGACCGGGTGGCGTGGAGCACGGACGGCACGCTGACCGTCGAGGGCACGGTGTCCGACGCGAGCTGGGACGCGGCGGAACTGGTGCTCCGGCACAGCGGCAGGGACGAGGAAGTGACGGTGCCGGTGGAACGTTCCGCCGGGCGCTTCCGAGGAGTGGTGACGCCCGGCGGCGGAACCCTCCGGGAGGGACGCTGGTACGCGTTCCTGCGGGAGGCGGGGGGCGGCAGCACCGCCCACGGCGCTTCGCAGGACGGCATGCCCGTAAGGCTGCTCACCTCCGTCTCCGCCGGGCTTCCGCTCCATCAGACCGTGGACGGGCGGGAGTTCACCGTCGACCGGCGGTTCGGCGACCGGCTGCTGCTCGAAGCCGGATCCGTCCTCACGCGCGGCGAGCGGGGCGCCTACCGGCAGCACCGGCTGCGCACCGCGCACTATCCGCACCGGCGCACCCAGCCCCTGCGGGACGCGGTGCTCTACTTCGACGGGGACTCCCCGCGCGCGGTCCACGAGGAGCTGATGCGGCGCGGCGCCGAGGTCGAGCACCTGTGGGTGACGCGGGACCAGCAGACACGGGTGCCCGTCGGGGCGAAGGGCGTGGAGGAGCACAGCACGGCCTGGTACGAGGCGCTCGCCCGCTGCCGGCGCATCGTCACCGCGGGCCATCTGCCCGACTTCTTCGAGCGGCGGGACGGCCAGACCGTCGTACAGACCTGGAACGGGGCGCCGCTCAAGCGCATCGGCACCGACCTCACCGACACGCTCTACGCCGACCACGGCCACCTCGACGTCCTGCCCAGGCTCTCGCGCCAGTGGGACGTGCTGGTGTCTCCGAACCGCTTCTCGACCCCGCATCTGGGGCGCGCGCTCGCCTACGAGGGCGAGGTCATGGAGGCGGGCTCGCCCCGCAACGACGTCTTCTTCTCCGACGACCGCGACAAGGTCGCCGAACGCGTGCGCCGCGAGCTGGGCATCACCCCGGACAAGCGGATCGTCCTGTATGCGCCGACCTACCGCGACCACCTCGCCTACTCCCCCGGCCGCTTCCGTTACGAACCCGCGCTCGACTTCGCCGCGGCACAGGACGTGCTCGGCGACGACCACGTCCTGCTCGTCCGCAAGCACCCGCTGACGGCGGGCCGCCTGCCCGGCGCGCACGCACCCTTCGTGCGCGACGTGTCCTCGCACCCCCGCACGGCCGAACTCCTGCTGGTCTCGGACGTGCTGGTGACGGACTACTCGTCCCTGATGTTCGACTTCGCGCACACCGGGCGCCCGATGCTCTTCCACGCCTACGACCTGGAGCACTACCGCGACACGGTCCGCGGCTTCTACCTCGACTTCGAGACCAGCGCCCCGGGGCCGCTGCTCGCCTCCACCGGCGAGGTCGTCGAGGCGCTGCGCGACCTGGACTCCCTCACGGCCCGGCACGCGGAGGCGTACGCGGCGTTCCGCGAGGCCTACTGCGACCTGGACGACGGCCGGGCATCGGCCCGGGTCGCGGAGAGGCTCATGCGATGACGATGGCCACACGGGGCGCCGCCCTCGTCAGCCGCCGCCAGGTCCACGGCTCGACGGCGCTGCACCGGCGCAGGCGGTGGCGGCCGAGCCCGTACGTCGTGTTCGGCGGTCTTTTCTGGATCGTCATGTCGCTCGCCTTCTGGCGGGTGCCGATGTGCTGCGACTTCGGGCAGCACGCGGCGGTGATCGAGCGGCTGAAGTCCGACCTGCTGCACCCGCGCCACCCGATGGCGGACCTGCCGGGCGCGGGCAGCCCGTACTACTCGCCGTACGCGGTGGCGCAGGGCGTCTTCGCGCGCGTGACGGGGCTCGCGGGCTGGGAGGTCGTGAAGCTGGCGGGGCCGCTGAACCTGCTGGTGCTGCTCACGGGGCTCGGCCGGTTCGTGAAGGTACTGACACCTCGTCAATGGGCGCCCGTACTCGCCCTGTTCGCGATGGTGGTGCTCTGGGGCACCCGGATGGCGTGGTGGAGCGGCTATCTCGGGCTGATGTCGATGACGGGGAACCTCGCCTATCCGTCGACGTTCGCGATCGGCCTGGCGTTCTGGGCGTGGAGCCTGGCGGGTCACCTCGCGGCATCGCCCCGGAGCGGCTGGGCGCACGTGGGTCTCGGTGCGCTGTGCGGGGTGATCCTGCTCGTCCACCCGATCTCGTCGGTGGCGGCGGTGATCGGGGTGGTGGCGTTCGCTGCCTCGTCCCGGCGCCCCTTCGCGGGGCTGTGGAAGTGGGCGGCGACCGCCGTGACGGCGGCGGCGGTCGCGGCGAGCTGGCCCTACTACTCCGTCTTCTCGCTCGTCGGCGACGAGAGCGTCGACTGGATCCACCGGCAGCTCTACACCGAGATGCCGCAGCGGTTCTGGCTCGCGCTGATCGGCCTGCCCGCGCTCGCCCTGAGGTTCCGCAAGAACCGGCGCGACCCGCTGGTCCTGATGTTCGCCCTGGACTGCGCGGTCGTGGCGTACGGCTGGCTGAGCGGCCACTACACCTACGGCCGCATCCTGGGCCTGACGCTGGTCCCGCTCCAGTTCGCCCTCGCGATCGAGCTGGCCGCGCCCCGTCCCTGGCGCCGGTGGCGGATGGCCCTGGGCGGCGTCGCGGCCACCGGGGCGGCCATCGGCTTCTTCACGCTCCAGGCGGGCGCGGTCGTGCCGCGCGCGCTGGACCCGGTGGGCTTCGACCAGCCGCCGCGCTGGCCGGGCTACGGCTGGGCGGTGAGTCAGATGCGCAAGGGCGATGTCGTCCTGACCAACGGCTACTACCCCACGCGCTCCGTCCCGGCGTACGGCGTCAATCTCGTCGCCCCCGCCTGGCCGGACGCCTCGCTCGCCGAGGACACCCGCAACCACCGCCTCCAGGAGGTGCGCGACTACCTCTCCCCCGAATCGACCCGCGCGGAGCGCAAGCGGATCGTCCGCCGCTACGACGTGCGCTGGCTGCTGCTCTCGCCCGACCAGAAGGTGCCCGCCGAGGCGGTCGTGGTGGCGTGGGGGCCGCGGACGGGCGAGGTGCTCGCGCGGGTGAGCGGCGGGCATACGAGCCGGAGCAGCGGGCACACGAGTCCGGGCGACGGAGATCACAACACGAACCGGTCGAAGACCCCCTAATCGGATAATTACCAGCAACCTCTAAAATTTCCCCCGTGGATCCCTCTCTGTCTCTCTCGCCCCCGTCGCCCCAGGTCTGCGTCGTCGTGATCGGCTACAACGACTCCGCGCACGTCACGGACGCGGTGCGCTCGGCGCTCGCCCAGGGACCGGCCGTCCGCGAGGTGATCGCCGTCGACGACTGCTCGACGGACGGCAGCGGCGAGCTGCTCGCGGCGCTCGCCCAGGAGGACCCGCGCGTCAAACCCATCCGCCGCGCCACCAACAGCGGCGGCTGCGGCACTCCCCGCAACGACGGGATCGAGGCCACGACGTCCGCGTACGTGATGTTCCTCGACAGCGACGACATCCTGCCGCCGGGCGCGGTGGACGCCCTGCTCAAGGCCGCCGCGCGGCACGACGCCGAGGTGGTCACCGGCCGCTGCGTGCGCCGCGAACTGCCCTCCGGACGCGAGACGGCCTGGCAGCCCATGCTCTACACGAAGCCCCGCCTCATCGCCCGCCCCGAGCTGCGCACCCGCCTGGTCCACGACACCCTCTGCGTCAACAAGCTCTACCGCACCGACTTCCTGCGCCGGCACGGCCTGCGCTTCCCCGAGGGCGCCTTCACGTACGAGGACTTCGTCTTCACGGCCCGCGTCCTGGCGGCCGGCCCGCGCATCGCGCTGATCACGGACCCCGTCTACGTGTGGAACGTGCGCCGCACGGCGGCCAAGCTGTCGATCTCCCTGGACCGCTCGGGCATCGCCAACTGGCAGGCCCGCCTTGAGGCCCACCGCCAGTCGGTCGACATCCTCCGGGAGGCGAGGAGCGCGTCGGGCGACGCGGGCAAGCGGCTCGCACGGGCCGCGCGGGCCAAGTTCATCGACCACAGCCTGCGGATGTACACACGCGAGCTCACCACCAGGAGCCCGGAGTACCGGCAGGAGTGGTGGACGGCCACGCGCGCGTACCTCGCGGCCTTCGACACGGCCGACCTGGACGCGGCGCCCGCGCCGGGCCGGATCATCGCCCGCGTGATCCTCGCGTCCCCCGAGCCGCGCGACCTGACCCGCCTCCAGGAGGTGGCGGCCCGCCCCGCCCGCCTCTCACCCCCGTACGCGCTCGCGGCGGACGGCACCACTCCCGTCTGGTCCGAGGACCTCCCCCAGGTGACCCTGGAACACCTCCTCGTCCGCCCCATCCGCCTCCTCCCGCTGGCGGTGGACGCGGAGCTGCGACCGCGCGCGGGCGGCAGCCGCCTCACGCTGCGGCTGCACGAGCTGTACGGGCGGGTGGCGGACGCGGGTCCGACGACGGTCGACGTGGAGCTCGTGCCCAGGAGCGGCGAGGGCCCGGTGCTGCGCCGCACGGCGGCGTTCGGCCCCGCTGACGGCGCGACCTGGCTGACCGAGGTCGTCCTCGACCTGGGCTCGCTCGGCGGCGGCGTATGGGATCTGCGGCTGCGCCTGCACTTCGGTGACGGGACGGCGCGCGAGACGACGGCGCGGGCGGTGGCGGGCCCGGGTCTGCTGCGGCGCACGGCGCTGCCGTCGCGCCGGGGGCTGCTGCTGGCCCAGCCGTACAAGACGCAGGCGGGGAACCTGGCGGTGCGGCTCGCGCCGGGGCTGCGGGGTGTGTTCGGGGTGGTGCGCAGGCGCCTGGCGCGGTGGGTGGGCGGCGGCGGGCACTGACGCGGGCCGTACGCGGAGCTCTGCGACACTGCACGTCCGAACTGCACGTCCGGACGCCGACCGGCGTCACCGCGGGGAAGAACGAAGAACAGGGAAGGCACACTGACGATGACCTGGCTGATCACCGGCGGCGCCGGATACATCGGGGCACACGTGGTCCGCGCCATGACGGAGGCGGGCGAGCGGACGGTGGTCTACGACGACCTGTCCACGGGCCTCGCCGAGCGCGTCCCCCAGGGCGTACCGCTGGTGACCGGGTCGACGCTGGACGCGGAGCTGCTGTCCCGCACGCTGACGGAACACGCCGTCACCGGTGTCGTGCACCTGGCGGGCAAGAAGCAGGTGGGCGAGTCGGTGGAGCTGCCGCTGCACTACTACCACGAGAACGTGGAGGGGCTGCGGGTCCTGCTGTCGGCGGTGACGGAAGCCGGTGTCGCGTCCTTCGTCTTCTCCTCGTCGGCGGCCGTGTACGGCATGCCCGACGTGGACCTGGTGACGGAGGAGACCCCCTGCCTCCCGATGAGCCCGTACGGCGAGACGAAGCTGGCGGGCGAGTGGCTGGTCCGCGCGACGGGCCGCGCGCACGGCCTGTCGACGGCGTCGCTGCGGTACTTCAACGTGGCGGGCGCCGCGAGCCCCGCGCTGGCCGACACGGGCGTCTTCAACCTGGTCCCGATGGTCTTCGAGAAGCTCACGGCCGACGAGGCGCCGCGCGTCTTCGGCGCGGACTACCCGACGCCGGACGGCACGTGCGTACGCGACTACATCCACGTGGTGGACATCGCGGAGGCCCATGTGGCGACGGCCCGCAGGCTGGCCGCCGCGCCCGGCGGCACCGACCTGACCCTCAACATCGGCCGCGGCGAGGGCGTCTCGGTCCTGGAGATGGCCACCCTGATCAACGAGGTCACGGGGTACGACCTCCCGCCCACCGTGGCACCCCGGCGCCCCGGCGACCCGGCCCGGGTGGTGGCATCGGCGGACCGCATCGCCACGGAGCTCGGCTGGTCGGCCAAGCGGGACGTGCGCGAGATGGTGGCATCGGCGTGGGCGGGGTGGGTGCGGCTGCATCCGGGGGCGGGCCGGAAGTAGGCAGCAGGAACCGGTCCCGCACACTTGCCCTATGAAGATCTTTCTCTGGCTCGGTCTCGCCGTCGCTCTCCTCGTCAACGTCTCGTCCAGCTTCGTCATCGAGGACGACACACGGCAGGCCCTCGTCAGCGTGGGCACCGGTGTCATCGCCCTCGCCTGTGGCGCGACGCTGTTCGTCAAGCGCGAGAAGCGGTCCTGACCCGCCCCCCGTCCCCAGGTCCCCGCAGCCCCGCAGCCGCCCTCACAACGCCCGCAGCGCCGCCGCCGTAGCCGTGGCGAGGCTGCCCAGGTAGCCCTTGGGCAGCTTCGCCCGCACCACCACGGAACGCCAGTAGAGCGGCCCCGACACCAGGTCGAGGGCGAGGTCCTCGTCGACCCCCTCCCGTACCTCCCCCCGCGCCACGGCGGCCCGCACGATGCCGTTCGCCACCCCGTGCTGCCCCTCCCTCAGGGCCTTCTGCATGGCTTCCGCGATCTCCGGGTTGCGGGCCGCCTCCGCCTGCAGGTCCGGGATCACCTGCGAGGCCACGGGATGCCGCAGGGCGCGCGACGTCACCTCGTACAGCAGGCGCAGATCGCCCTCCAGGGAGCCGCTGTCCGGCATCGGGAGGCCCTGCACCGCTATCGCCGACACCAGGTCGAGCACGAGGTGCAGCTTGGAGCGCCAGCGCCGGTAGACGGCGGTCTTGCCGACCCCCGCGCGGCGCGCGATGCCCTCGATGGACATGCGCGCGTACCCGACCGCCGCCAGCTCCTCGAAGACGGCGGACCTGATGGCCTCGGTCACGTCCTCGCGGAGCACCGCGGCCCCCGCGGGCACCCTGCGGCGCGGCTGTTCATCTCCTGGCCTGCTCGTCGTCATGCGGACAGCATAGAACGTGACGACGATACGGTTGCGTTCCGACGTCGCATGGACCTACTCTCGACGTTGCGACGATACGGACCCGTCCCGACGTAAGTCCGGAGCGATCGCACCCCATGGCTCCCGAGTGAAAGCAGCGGACGTGAGTCAGGTCCTCGACGCTCCATCCCGCCCCGCCGCCACCGCGGTCACCGCACCCGACGCCGCCGAGCTCGCCGCCCGGCACGGCCTGACCGTCAGCGGCGCCCGCCCCACGCTCTCCGGGTACGTCCGGCAGCTGTGGCAGCGCAGGCACTTCATCACCGCCTTCGCGACCGCCAAGCTCACGGCCCAGTACAGCCAGGCGAAGCTCGGCCAGGTCTGGCAGGTGATGACGCCGCTCCTGAACGCGGCGGTCTACTACTTCATCTTCGGCGTGCTGATGAACACCAAGCACGCCGTCCCCGACTACGTCCCGTTCCTGGTCACCGGCGTCTTCATCTTCACGTTCACGCAGAGCTCGGTGATGGCCGGCACCCGCGCCATCGCGGGCAACCTCGGCCTGGTGCGCGCCCTGCACTTCCCGCGGGCCGCGCTGCCGATCTCGTTCAGCCTCCAGCAGCTCCAGCAGCTCCTGTTCTCCATGGGCGCGCTGGTCGTGATCCTGCTCTGCTTCGGTGTCCCGCCGACGCTGTCGTGGTTCCTGGTGCTCCCGGTCCTGGTCCTGCAGTTCACGTTCAACACGGGCCTGGCCCTGGTGATGGCGCGCCTGGGCAGCAAGACGCCCGACATCGCCCAGCTGATGCCGTTCGTGCTGCGGACGTGGATGTACGTGTCCGGGGTGATGTGGAGCATCGACGCCGTCCTCAAGGACCAGCACCTGCCGCACGTGGTCAAGCTCCTCCTTGAGTGCAACCCCGCCGCCGTCTACATCGACCTGATGCGCTTCGCGCTCATCGACAGCTTCCAGGCGGGCCAGCTCCCCCACCACGTCTGGGCGTGGGCCGTCGGCTGGGCGCTGCTCGCCGGGGCCGGCGGATTCATCTACTTCTGGAAGGCAGAGGAGACGTACGGCCGTGGCTGAGACGACACTGATCCCCGCAATGACCCCCGCGGCGACCCCCGCCGTGCCGCCCGCCCCCACCGTCATCGTCGACCAGGTCGACATCGTCTACCGGGTGCACGGCGCCGGGTCCCCCTCGGGCCGCGGCAGCGCGACCGCGGCCCTCGGCCGCATCCTCAGGCGCGGCAAGGGCGGCGAGGAGGCCGGCGTACGAAAGGTGCACGCCGTCAGGAAGGTCTCCTTCACCGCCCACAAGGGCGAGGCCATCGGCCTGATCGGCACGAACGGCTCGGGCAAGTCGACCCTCCTGAAGGCGATCGCGGGGCTCCTGCCCGTCGAGAACGGCCGCATCTTCACCGACGGCCAGCCCTCGCTCCTCGGCGTGAACGCGGCCCTGATGAACGACCTCACCGGCGAGCGCAACGTCCGGCTCGGCGGCCTGGCGATGGGCATGACCCGCGAGCAGGTCCAGGAGCGCTACCAGGACATCGTCGACTTCTCCGGCATCAACGAGAAGGGAGACTTCATCACGCTCCCGATGCGTACGTACTCGTCCGGCATGGCAGCACGTCTCCGCTTCTCCATCGGCTCCGCCAAGGACCACGACGTCCTGCTCATCGACGAGGCCCTGGCGACCGGCGACCGCTCCTTCCAGAAGCGCTCGGAGGCCCGTATCCGCGAGCTGCGCAAGCGCGCGGGCACGGTCTTCCTGGTCAGCCACAACAACAAGTCGATCCGCGACACCTGCGAGCGCGTGCTCTGGCTTGAGCACGGCGAGCTGCGCATGGACGGCCCGACGGCGGACGTGCTCAAGGAGTACGAGCAGTTCACCGGCGGCAAGAAGTAGCCGCCGGGCCCGCCGCCCCGCCCTACCGCTCCAGAAAGGCGAACAGCTCCTCCCAGCGCCGCACGACCTCACCCGTCGTGTAGCGCTGGATGTTCACCCTGGCCAGCTCTCCCATCCGGTCCCGCAGCTCCTTGTCGGACATCAACGTGTCCAGCCTGCGGGCCAGTTCGGCCGTGTTGCCGAGCCGCGCGAGCAGCCCGTCCACGCCGTCCTGGACGATCTCGTGCACGCCCGGCGCGCAGTCGAAGGCGGCGCACGGAACCGCGGTGGCCATCGCCTCCATCAGGGCGAGCGGGAAACCCTCGCCCCGCGACGACTGCACGAACACCGAGCCGCCCCGCAGCGCCCCCGGCACGTCGCTCGTCCGCCCCATCCACTCGACGGAGTCGTCGAGCCCGAGCGCCGTGCACTGCTTCTTGAGCATCTCCTCGTCCTCGCCGGAGCCGTAGATCCGCAGCTTCCAGTCCGGGTGCAGCGGCGCGACCTCCGCCCAGGTGTCGAGGAGCATGTCGATGCCCTTCTGGTCGTGCAGGCGGCCGATGCTCGTGACGACCTTCTCGGTGCGCCGCGAGGGCACTGCGGGCATGAACGGCAGCGGGTTCGGCATGAAGGACGCGTTGTCCAGGCCCTGTCTGATCCACAGGTCGGCGTCCTCGCGGGTCAGCGCGAGCATCCGGTCGACGCCCTGGTAGTGCTTGCGCACGCGCGGGCCGCGCGAGGACGCCCGCGAGTAGGCGAACGACTCATGGCTCATGCCGATGACCAACAGGCCGCTGGTGTCGGCCAGTTCGACCCACTCCATCGCCCACACCTGCGTGACGATGACGACGGCGCCGGGCCCGGCCTGCGCGAACAGCGCGGTCAGTTTGGCGGCCTGCTCGTGCATGCCCTGCTCGCGCCGCGTGCGCAGCCGGTGCTCGGCCACGTTGAGCCGCCCCTTGATGCCGCGCGCGGGGCCGACGCGCGGCGGGTGCTCGTCGTACAGCGTCGTGGTGGGGTAGGGCAGGTCCGTGCCGACGTCCTGCGGGACGCCGGGGTCCGTGATGCCGATGACGTGCACGCGATGGCCGCGCTCGACGAAGAGGCGGGCCATCTGGTGGGACCAACTGGTGATCCCGCCCAGTTCGTTGACGCTGTTGGAGACGAAGAAGATGTCCCGCGTCGGATCCGCTGTCTGACTCACTTGGCGCTCCAGTGCGAGAAGAACTGCTCGACGACGCTTTTGGCGGCATTTCCCCGGTCGTACTCACCGAACTCGGCCACGAACCGTGCCCGCGCAGCCGCGTACTCCAGGGCCTGCTCGTCCAGCGCCTTCAGGGCGGCGAACAGCCCGTCCTCGGTCTCGACCACCGGGCCGGGAGCCCGTTCCCGCAGGTCGAAGTAGGTGCCTCGCCCCTCGTGCACGTACTCCTCGTAGTCGTACGTGAAGAACAGCATCGGCCGGTCGAGGAGCGCGTAGTCGAACATCACGGACGAGTAGTCGGTGATCATCGCGTCGGCGAGCTCGTAGAGCGGCGTGACGTCGTGGTGCGCGGACACGTCGATGACGCGGCCCCGCACGGACGGCGGGAGGACGACGTGGTTGAGGTAGTGCGAACGCACGAGCAGCACGTACCGGTCGCCGAACTCCTCCGCGAACCTCTCGACGTCGAAGGGCAGTTCAAAGCGCCCGTGCCGACCGCCGTGCCTGCGGAACGTCGGCGCGTACAGCAGCACCCGCTTGTCCTCGGGGATGCCGAGCTCCGCCGCCAGCGGTCCGCGTGCGCGCACACCGCTCGCGTCCTCGGCCCGCTTGGCCCGCACCAGCGCGTCGTTGCGCGGATAGCCGACCCGGAGCAGCACCTTCTCCTTGAGGCGCAGGGCCTTCGCCAGCGTCCGCACGTCGTGCTCGGAGCGGATCAGGAAGCGGTCGAAGCGGTCGAGGACCCGCTGCTGCTCGTCCTGTCGCGGCTTGCTGCGCAGCTTCCACGCGGGTTCGTCGAAGCCCATGCGCTTGAGCGCCGAGCCGTGCCAGGTCTGGATGTACGTCGTCTCGGGGCGCTTGGTGAGCTTGAGCGGGTAGCTCTGGTTGTCGACCCAGAACTCGGCCTGCGCGAGGGCCCGGAGATAGGGCAGCGACCAGCGCCGCACCAGTGTCGCGTCCCTCGGGAAGCCCTCCGGACTGCCCGTGTAGGACCACACGGCGTCGAAGTCGAGGCCCTGGCGCCGCATCTCCTCGTAGATCGCCCGGGGGCTGTCGCTGTACTGCTTGCCGAGATGGCTCTCGAAGACGACCGTGCCCTTCTTCACGGGCAGGCGGCTGAACACCTCGTCGTACACGCGCAGTCTGCTCTGCCCGGAGGTGACGTCCTTGCGCAGCTTCTTGGCCCTGCGGAAGCCGGACTTGGCAAGGCGCCCCGGCACGCCCTGCGTCCCGCGGGCCACCAGGTCCTGGATCCGGCCGCTCGCCGTCTCCCGTGTGACGAGCCGGAACGCCAGGTGCCCGCGCTGCGAGACCTCGGGCTCCATGTGGTCGGCGACCAGCCGGGTCAGCCGCGGCCGCACCGGGAGCTTGCCCTCGGCAAGCCCCGGGTCGCATGCGGTGAGCCGCGTCCTGGTGCGCACGCCGTCGGCGGTGAGGTGCAGGCGCACGTCCCACACGGCGTCGACGACACCGAGCGGGCGCAGCCGCCGCGCGAGGTCGGCGGTGGCCTCCCAGACGATGACGTCACCCTCGTACCGCACGGCGGGGACCGGGAAGCGGAAGGTCTGCAGGCTGCGGCGGCGCGCGCTGAACTCCAGCTCCGCGGTGAGCGCGGAGTCCGGCCCGACGACGCCGAGCGGGTTGGTGATGCGGCCCGCCATGCGGACGGTCCCCGCCGACTCCTCGTACCGCGTCAGGACGTTGCGCAGGAACATCTGGTCGAAGCGCTTGCTGTGATAGCCGAGCTCTGTCACGTCCAGGACCCGGCGCCCGAACGGGTCGTCGAGGTGTTCGGCGCACCAGTACACGCGCCCGTCCCGCTCGGCGAGCGGCGAGGAGATCTTGTCGCGGTTGGTGAGGGTGTCGACGGCGGGCAGGAGGTTCTCCCAGTCGCCCTCCTCCAGGAGGTAGGCGCAGATGGCCTGAATGGGCTGCACCTCGTCGTAGGCGGCGCGGTCGAGCCCGCCGAGGTAGCCGCGCGCGAGCCCGGCGAACTCCTGCCGGTAGGCGGCGTCGCGGAACGGCAGGTCGCGCAGGTGGAGCACCAGGTCGTGCTTGAGGAACTTGATGTCCTTCGCGAGCCGCAGCTCGTCGAGGCCGCGCTCCGCGAGCAGCACGTCGATCCGGCGGTGGATCTCCATCCGGTGCTCGAAGTTGGTCATCTCGTGCCGCCGGTTGGTCACCGACTTCGCGGCGGCGCGCTCGTGGACGTGCCAGTAGTAGACCTGGTTGGGGATGAGGGTGATGCGCCCGGCCGCGAGGTAGGCCTCGGCGATGAACATCAGGTCCTCGTAGAACATGCCCTTGGGGAAGCGGAGGGCGTTCTCGACGAGGAAGTCGCGGCGGTAGAGCTTGTTCGTGGAGAGGGTGTCCCAGACGAACAGGTCGGGCAGCTCGGTGACGGACTCCAGGGTGCGGGTCGTGGCGTAGAGCCAGGGATACCACTGGTCGCGCTTCTTGTTGCGGGTGTCCATGGAAAGACGCACGCAGAGCCCGGAGACGATGTCGGAGCCGTCGCGCTCGGCGGCTTCGAGGAGGTTGCGGCAGGCGTTGCGCTCCAGGACGTCGTCGCTGTCGAGGAACATCACATGGGTGCCGACGGTGTGTCCGATGCCCACGTTGCGGGGTTCGCCGCCGGCGCCGCTGTTCTCCGGCAGCTGGTAGGCCCGCACCCGCTCGGGGTGCTCGGCGGCCAGGCGCCGCGCCGTCCCGTACGAGTCGTCCGTGCTGCAGTCGTCGACGATGACGACCTCGACGCCGCGCAGCGTCTGGTCGAGCACCGACTGAACGGCGGTCGGCAGCCGCTCGGCGTCGTTGTAGACGATCACCACTACGGACACATCGGGTCGCTCTTCCGGCGTCCCCCGCTCACCTATCGCTCCCATGCGTCCCTCCAGTCAGATGCCAGCTCATCCTACTAATTATCTCTAATGCCCGATTGGCGCTCTTCAGGGGGGTGTGATCGGCCTAGTCCCGATACGCGAAAGGGGCGTCCCGGGCCATCAGGCCCGGGACGCCCCATCGGCGTACGACGGATTACGCGAGGACTACGAGTGGGTCCGCAGCAGCGTCCTCATGGTCCGCATGGCGACCGACAGGTTCGCCAGGTCGAACGCGTCCGAGCTCTGGATCTCGTCCAGCGTCGTCCGCGACCGGCTCAGGATCGCCGCGTTCTTCTCCTCCCAGGCCTTGAAGCGCTGCTCGGGAGTGTCCTCGCCGTTCCCGGCGGCCAGCACGTCGGCCGTCAGGGCGGCGTGCGCCGCGTACAGGTCCTCGCGGATCGACGCACGCGCCATCGACTGCCAGCGGTCGGCCCGCGGCAGCTCGATGATGCGGTCCATGAGCTGGGTGATCCGCAGCCGGTCGGCGAGGTCGTAGTAGACCTCGGCGACCGCCATCGGGTCCTTGTCCGTACGGTCGGCGATCGCGACGATGTCGAGCGACGGGAAGGCCGAGGAGAACCCGGCCACGCGCTGGGCGAGTTCGTCGGGGACACCGACGCCCGTCAGCTCGTCGCGGATGCTCTGGTACCACTCCTGATCGGAGCCGCGCAGCAGCTTCGGCAGCTCGGTCCAGACCTCGGCGACTCCCTCACGGAAGAAGTCGATGGTCTCGGCGAGCTGGAGCGGCTGCGGCCGGTTGTTGAGCAGCCAGCGCGTGCCGCGCTCGACGAGGCGGCGCGAGTGCAGCCGGATGCGCGTCTGGACATCGGCGGCCACCACGTTGTCGAGTGCCTCGACCGCGTCCCAGACCTTGCTCAGACCGAAGATCTCGCGGGCCGCGAGCTGCGCCCGCACGATCTCCTCGAGCGAGGCTCCCGTCTCCTCGCGGAGGCGGTGCAGGAACGTCGAACCACCCGTGTTCACCGTGTCGTTGACCAACACCGTGGTGATGATCTCGCGGCGCAGCGCGTGCCCGTCGACCTGCTCGGGGAACTTCTCCCGCAGGGCCTCGGGGAAGTACGCGTGCAGCAGCCCGCGCAGGTAGTCGTCGTCCGGCAGCGTCGTCTGGATCAGCTCGTCGGCGGCCGTGATCTTCGTGTACGCGAGGAGCACGGCGAGCTCGGGCTGGCTGAGCCCGCGGCCCGAGCTCAGGAGCTCACGGATCTGCCGGTCGGTCGGCAGGAACTCCAGACCGCGGTCCAGGTGGCCGTCACGGCCCAGGCGGCGCATGAAGCGCTGGTGGGCGTGGAGCAGGGACGGCGACTGGAAGACCGCGTTCGACAGGGCGGTGTTCTGCGCGTAGTTGTTGCGCAGGACCAGGGTGCCGACCTCGTCCGTCATCGCGGCGAGGAACTTGTTGCGCTGCTTGACGGTCATGTCGCCGTTCGCGACGACCGCGTTGAGCAGGATCTTGATGTTCACCTCGTGGTCGGAGGTGTCCACGCCCGCGCTGTTGTCGATGGCGTCGGTGTTGATGTGCCCGCCGGACCGCGCGAACTCGATGCGGCCGAGCTGCGTCAGACCGAGGTTGCCGCCCTCGCCGACGACCTTGACGCGCAGGTCGGCGCCGTTGACGCGGATCGCGTCGTTCGCCTTGTCGCCGACGTCGCTGTTCGACTCGGCCGACGACTTCACGTACGTACCGATGCCGCCGTTCCACAGCAGGTCCACCGGGGCCTGCAGGATCGCCTTCATCAGGTCGGCCGGGGTCATCTTCGCGACGCCCGTCTCGATGCCGAGTGCCTCGCGGATGTGGGCGTTGAGCTGGATCGCCTTGGCGCTGCGGGGGAAGATCCCGCCGCCCGCGGAGAGCAGCTCCTTGTTGTAGTCGGCCCAGGAGCTGCGCGGCAGCTCGAAGAGACGACGGCGCTCCGCGTAGGAGGTCGCGGCGTCCGGCCGCGGGTCGATGAAGATGTGCCGGTGGTCGAAGGCGGCCACCAGGCGGATGTGCTCGGAGAGCAGCATGCCGTTGCCGAACACGTCACCGGACATGTCGCCGACGCCGACGACCGTGAAGTCCTCGGACTGGGTGTCGGTGCCCAGCTCCCGGAAGTGCCGCTTGACGGACTCCCAGGCGCCACGGGCGGTGATGCCCATGCCCTTGTGGTCGTACCCGGCGGAACCGCCGGACGCGAAGGCGTCACCGAGCCAGAAGTTGTAGGACTCGGCGACCTCGTTCGCGATGTCCGAGAACGTCGCGGTGCCCTTGTCGGCGGCGACCACGAGGTACGTGTCGTCCTCGTCGTGGCGCACGACGTCCGCGGGCGGCACGACCTCACCGGCGACGAGATTGTCGGTGATGTCGAGCAGCGCCGAGATGAACGTCTTGTAGCAGGCCACGCCCTCGGCCAGCCACGCGTCACGGTCCACGGACGGGTCGGGCAGCTGCTTGGCGACGAAGCCGCCCTTGGCGCCGACGGGCACGATGACGGTGTTCTTCACCATCTGCGCCTTGACCAGGCCGAGGATCTCGGTGCGGAAGTCCTCACGCCGGTCGGACCAGCGCAGACCACCGCGGGCGACCTTGCCGAAGCGCAGGTGGACACCCTCGACGCGCGGCGAGTACACCCAGATCTCGTACGCCGGACGCGGCGCGGGAAGGTCGGGGATGGCCTGCGGGTCGAACTTCATGGAGACGTAGGTGTGCGGCTTGCCGCCCTCCGCCTCCTGGAAGAAGTTCGTGCGCAGCGTCGCCTTGATGACGGTGAGGAAGGACCGCAGGATCCGGTCCTCGTCCAGGGACGCGACCTGGTCGAGCGCCCCGTCGAGCTCTTCGAGGAGCCCGTCGGTCAGCTCGGTTCCGGCGCGCTGGCGGTCCGGGGACATCCGCGCCTCGAAGAGCGAGACGAGAAGGCGGGTGGTGTGGACGTTGTTGCGGAGGGTGTCCTCCATGTAGTCCTGGCTGAAGGTGGAGCCCGCCTGGCGCAGGTACTTGGCGTAGGCGCGGAGCACCATCGCCTGACGCCAGTTGAGCCCGGCCCGCAGGACCAGCGAGTTGAAGCCGTCGACCTCGGCCTCGCCCGTCCAGGCGGCGGCGAAGGCTTCCTGGAAGCGCTCGCGGCCGTCGTCGCCCAAGTAGTCGCCGTTGCCGTTCTGCGGCTTGGGCATGCGAAGCCCGAAGTCGTAGATCCAGGCGTTCGTACGGTCCGTGCAGCGCAGCTCGTAGGGCCGCTCGTCGGTGACCTCGACGCCCAGGCGCTGGAGGACCGGCAGGACCGCGGAGAGGGAGACCTGGCCGCCCGAGCGGTAGATCTTGAAGCGGCGCTCGCCGGGGGCGGCGCCCACCGGCTCGTACAGGCTGAGCGCGAAGTCCTCGCGCCCGTGCTTGAGCTGCTCCAGGTGCTGGAGGTCGGCGACGGCGGCACGCGGCGTGTGGTCCGCCTTGTAGCCCTCGGGGAAGGCGCCCGAGTAGCGGCGAAGCAGCTCGGCGGCGCGCTCCTCGCCGCACTCGGCGGTCAGCGCCTCGGCGAAGCCGTCGGCCCAGGAGCGGGCGGCCTCCACGAGGCGTGCCTCGATGCGGTCGGTGTCGGCGTCGGTGAGCTGCGGAAGCCCGCCGCCCGGCGCGACACGGACCACGAAGTGCAGCCGGGAGAGGATCGACTCGGTGTTCCAGGCGGTGAAGTCGACGCTGTCGCCGCCGAGCTCCTCCTTGAGGATGTCGATGATCCGCAGCCGCACGCCGGTGGTGTAGCGGTCACGCGGCAGGTAGACCAGGGCCGAGTAGTAGCGGCCGTACTCGTCCTTGCGCAGGTACAGCCGCAGCCTGCGGCGCTCCTGGAGGTAGAGGACGGACGTGACGATGGACCGCAGCTCGTCGGGCGGGGTCTGGAAGAGCTCGTCGCGCGGGTACGTCTCCAGGATCTGCAGCAGGTCGCGGCCGTCGTGGCTGTTGGGCGAGAAGCCCGCGCCCTTGAGGACTTCCTGGACCTTGCGCCGGATGACCGGCACGCGGCGCACGGACTCGGTGTACGCGGCGGACGAGAAGAGGCCGAGGAAGCGGCGCTCCCCGATGACGTTGCCGTCGGCGTCGAACTTCTTCACGCCCACGTAGTCGAGGTAGCTGGGCCGGTGCACGGTGGCACGGCTGTTGGCCTTGGTGAGCACCAGGAGCTTGTGCTCACGGGCCTTCGCGCGCGCGTCCGCGGGCAGCCGGCTGAAGGAGGGGCTGACCGGATGGTCCTCCTCCCCGTCGTGCTGCGGGTCGGCGCGCAGGATGCCGAGGCCGGTGCCGGGCACCGCGGAGAGCGAGTCGTCGTCCGTCAGGACGTACTCACGGAAGCCGAGGAAGGTGAAGTGGTTGTCGGCGAGCCAGCGAAGGAGCTCGCGGGCCTCGTCGACCTCCTGGTCGCGCAGGTCGTCCGCGGTCGGCTCGGTGGGGAGCTCATCGGCGATGCGCAGCGCGGCGTCGCGCATCTTCTCCCAGTCCTCGACGGTCTCGCGTACGTCGGAGAGGACCCTGATCAGATCGGCGCTGATCTGCTTCAGGTCCGCGCGGTCGGTCTCGCGGTCGGTCTCGACGTGGATCCAGGACTCGGTGACCGCGTCGTGCGGGCGCTCCGTGCCGGGGTCGGTGAGGACCTCCAGGAGCTTGCCGGTCAGGTCCCGTCGTACGACGACCTGGGGGTGGATGACGACATGGATGCCGCGGCCCTGCCGCGAGAGCTCATTGGTGACCGAATCGACCAGGAAAGGCATGTCGTCCGTGACCACCTCGACGACGGTGTGGCTGCACGTCCAGCCGTTCTCCTCGACGGTCGGGGTGTGCACACGGACGTTGGCCGTGCCCTGGGGGCGGTTCTCGGCCAGCCGGTAGTGGGAGAAGGCTGCTCCGAAGACGTCGACCGGGTCACGGTCGGCGAGGTCCTCCGGGGCGGTGTGCAGGTAGTAGCGCTGGAGGAACGCAAGGGCCATGTCCTCGTCAGGAGTGGCCCCGTCGCCCTTCGACCCGGTCGGTGCCCCATTCGGTAGGCGGCCACCGACCGGGCTGTTCTCAGCTACCCGGGCCGCCCTGGTGAGCAGCTCGGCTTTGGCTTCGTCCAGCTTGGTCTGCATTGTCCTCTGACTCCTGTCGCGCGCCGTTGCGTGACGTAGAAGGAAGTGATTCGACGTAACGCCACGACGCGGGGTCTCCGGTCGAAGTCGACGTTATGCCGCGGGGAAAGATGGGCGGGCGGTTATTCGCCATTTTCAGCGGTTTCGCTGACCGATGGCCGGGATGTGTTGGCCGGCCGCACCGCCAAGAAGCGTCAGCGACGTCCCGGGCACGGATGTCCTCCGTGTTCCCCGGGCGCAGGGCGGGGGCGTACACGCCCCCGCGGGATATCGCGCTGATCACGGGTCAAGGCTATCGCCCTCCACCCGGGAGCCGTCATGAGCCGTATGTGTACAAAAGCAGGGGTGGAACTTTGACACTCTGCACAGAGACTTTCGCGCCATCTGTCGGCGACGGATCCCCTCGGCGGACCGGTGGACCCCCTTGGCAAACCGGACGGGCGGATGCACGTTGAGCGGGACGGACGGACAGCACGCGACGGACGGACCCGGTCCACGAGTGGGGAGCGAGCACCGATGGCAGCGAAGATCCTGATAGTGACCGGCGACGCGGCGGAGTCACTCGAAGTCCTCTACCCCTACCAGCGGCTGCGCGAGGAGGGGTACGACGTCCACATCGCCGCCCCCGCCCGCAAGAAGCTGCAGTTCGTGGTGCACGACTTCGAGCCGGGCTTCGACACGTTCACGGAGAAGCCCGGCTACACCTGGCCCGCGGACCTCGCCTTCTCCGAAGTCGATCCCGGCCAGTACGCCGCTCTGGTGATCCCGGGCGGCCGGGCCCCGGAGTATCTGCGCAACGACCCGGAGCTCCGCAAGATCCTCAAGTCGTTCTTCGACTCGGACAAGCCGGTCGCCCAGATCTGCCACGGCCCGCTCCTGACCGCGGCGATCGGCGGCCTGAGCGGTCGCAGGGTCACGGCGTACCCGGCCCTGGAGCTGGACATGCAGACGGCGGGCGCGACGTTCCAGGACTCGGAGGTGGTGGTCGACGGCACCCTGGTCTCGGCCCGCGCCTGGCCGGACCACTCGGGCTGGATGAGGGAGTTCCTGACGGTGCTACGAGCGAAGGCCCCGGTGACGTAGAGGCACCTAGGCAGCAGCCAACCGCTCGGCCACGTCCACGGCCTCGGCGAGACTGTCGACCACAGGAACCTCCACCCCCACCGCCTCCAGGCTGGCCCTGCTGTGGGACCCGCCGGTGTAGAGGACGGCCTGCGCCCCCACGTGCGCCGCGGCGACGGCATCATCGACGGCGTCCCCGATGACGACGATGCGCTCGGCTGCGGCGATGCCCTCCAGAGCGGCCAGGTGCCGCACCATCCGCTCGGCCTTGCCCGCGTGCGAGGTGTCCGTGCGCCCGTCGATGCGCACGAAGTGCTCCTCGATCCCGTGCCGCCGCACGATCGGCACCAGGTGCTCGTGCGGCGCGAGCGAGAGCAACGACTGCGTACGTCCGGCCGCGCGCCGCTCCGCGAGCAGTTCGGCGGCGCCGTCGGCGAGACCGCAGGCCTCGGCACGCGCCCAGTAGTGCTTGTGGAACACGGCGTCCATGACCTGCCACTCGGCGTCCGTGGGCAGCCGCCCCATCAACCGCTCGTAGAAGAGCGGGACGGGCACGCAGTACAGGTCGCGATACCGCTCCAGCGTGATCGGGTCCAGCCCGATCTCCGCGAACGAGGCGTTCGTCGACTCGATCACCGCATGAATGTCATGCAGAAGCGTGCCGTTCCAGTCCCACACGATATGCGCCCCGCGCTGCAACGTCCCCATACCAAAACGGTACCCGCCCCCTCCTACCCCCCACTCCAAAACCCCCGCCCCCGACAAGCAGGGCCAGTCCCTCCCACCTTCCCCCGGAGAGCGCCCTCCGCCCGAACAAGCCTTTCCCGCCCACCCACCCGATTGCCCCGCAGCACCCCTGCACGAACAACCGAGAAGCAGCCGCCCTACGCACGCGAGGGGACGTGCCGGCATGTCCGCCCGGAGCACGGCTCGCGGCACTCCGGTGGCGAAGTAGGTGGGCGGCCACCGGACGATAGCGAGGACGGACATACCGGCACGGCACCGCACCCACACCCGGTAGACCCCGCAGCCCACACGCACCCGCAGCCGGCAACGCTCGCGAGGGGACGTGGCGGTATGTCCGCCCGGAGCACGGCTCGCGGCACTCCGGTGGCGAAGTAGGTGGGCGGCCACCGGACGATAGCGAGGACGGACATACCGGCGCGGCCCCGCACCCCAAGACGGACGACACCGCACCGGCAAACACCCGCAGTCGGCAGCGAACGCAAGGGGACGTGCTGGTATGTCCGCACGGCTCGCGGCACCGGCACCGCACCGCACCCACACCCGGACAGCCCCGCACCGCCCGAAGCCGCACCCGCACCCGCACCCGCACCCCGCAGAACCGCCCCAGCCCCGCAGGGACCCCTCAGCCGATCAGCCCCGGAATCTCCTGCGTCGCGAACCACAGCAGCTCGTGCTCCTCGACCCCCTCCACAGCGAACCGCGCGTCCTCGTCCCCCTGATCCGCGGCCCCCATAGCCTCCGCCCCCGCAGCGACATCCCCCTCCGCGTCCTGCGCATCCACATGCACGGCCGCGACCTTCTTCAACCCCAGCACCCCGGCAACCCGCACCTCACCGAGCCCATCCGAAGCCGCACCCGAAGCCGAAGCCTCGCCCCCCTCCAGCCCCCCGTCCGGCACATCCGCAGCCAGCACGACCCGCCGCCGAACCGCCCCCGAGTCCCCCGCGATCAGCCGCAGCGAGGCAAGAGCCGCCCGACTCAGGGCGGCGTACTCCAGCTCCTCCATGTCATCCGTGGCGTACCACTCACGCAGAGCGGGCGTCACCGCATAGGCCGTCAGCGGACCCGGCGCCAGCTCGCCCGCCTTGTACGCCTCGGCGAGACGGCTCAGGGTCAGGGGAACGTAGACGCGCATGACGGCCCGCTTTCACAGTCGGAACAACAGAATCGGCAGGGCTCATCGAAGGGCCCGCAGGGGAACGGAACAGGCCCCAGAATACGTGCGGACGTCCCCCTTCGAGCTGCGCCCCACACCCACCCCCCACGTCACCCCCCGCACCCGCCCTTCACCCGGCCCACCCCAACGCCCCCAAGGAATCCCGCACCCCCGACCACCCGGATAGGTGACTCCTCCGGCCCCCACCCCCCACACCCGCGGCCCCTTGCGACCACCACCCCGCTCCCCGTACAAGATCTCCGACGGAAGTTACTCCCCGGTACCACCACGACCGGGACACCGAAGCCGGAGGCGACACGGCATGCACAAGGTGATGACCAAGGTAATGACCAGGCCCCGCACCCGCCCGGTGACCACCCGCCCACCGGCCCGCACGGACCCCCGCCGCCCCTCGGCGGCCCGCACCCCCTCGGCGGCCCGCACGGCACCACGCACCCCCGTGCGCCCCGTCAGGACCCCGCCCCAGCCCCCTCCGCACCCCACGGAGCTCTTCACGGAGCGCCTGCTCCTGGTGCTCAGCGGCCAGAAGCCGGTCCACTGGGCGGCACGCCACATCGCCCACACCGCCTTCGACGACCTGACCCGCCTCGCCGAGCAGACCCCCCTGAACGTGAACGGCCGGCGCCCCACGATCCACCGGATCGGCCACTACGAACCACGCCCCGGCGTCTACGAGGTCTTCGCGAGGATCGGCGCGGGCCCGGCCCTCAGGGCCCTGGCGTTCCGCCTGCACCTGGGCGAGGACCAGCGCTGGCGCTGCACGGCGGTGGAGGTCGGCAACCGGACCCCGTGACAACGCGAAGGGCCGGGCACACCCCGTGCCCGGCCCACGTCAACCAACACTGCAAAAGCTCAGCGCAGCGCTACTTCTTACGGCGACGCCCACCCTTCTGAGCCTTGCGCCGCTCCGCCCGCGTCATCCCGTCCGACTCCGACCGCACACCCGCGTCCTCGGTCTCGAAGTCCCCTTCGTCGACCCCGCCCTCGGCGTTCGGCGCCTGGAAGTGGAGACGGTCGGGCCGCTGCGGGGCGTCGAGCCCCTTGGCGCGGATCTCGGGACGGCCACCGCCCGCAGGCACGGCGTCCTTCTTCTGGAGGGAAGCCCCGCCCTCGGCCGAGTCCGTCACCGGAACCTCCTCGACCTGCTGCTCGACCTGGACCTCCAGGTTGAACAGGTAGCCGACGGACTCTTCCTTGATGCCGTCCATCATGGCGTTGAACATGTCGAAGCCCTCGCGCTGGTACTCGACCAGCGGGTCCTTCTGCGCCATGGCACGGAGGCCGATGCCCTCCTGGAGATAGTCCATCTCGTAGAGGTGCTCGCGCCACTTGCGGTCGAGCACCGAGAGGACGACCCGCCGCTCCAGCTCACGCATGATCTCGGAGCCGAGCTGCTCCTCACGCGCCTCGTACTGCTGGTGGATGTCGTCCTTGATGGAATCGGAGATGAACTCGGCGGTCAGACCGGCGCGGTCACCCGCGTCCTCCTCCAGCTCCTCGACGGTGACCTTCACCGGGTAGAGCTGCTTGAAGGCGCCCCACAGCCGGTCCAGGTCCCACTCCTCGGCGAAGCCCTCGGCGGTCTCCGCCGCGATGTACGCGTCGATCGTGTCGTCCATGAAGTGCGTGACCTGCTCCTCGAGGTTCTCACCCTCCAGGACCCGGCGACGCTCGCCGTAGATGACCTCGCGCTGCCGGTTGAGGACCTCGTCGTACTTCAGGACGTTCTTGCGCGTCTCGAAGTTCTGCTGCTCGACCTGCGACTGGGCGGACGCGATCGCGCGCGTCACCATCTTGTTCTCGATCGGCACGTCGTCCGGGACGTTCGCCATGGCCATCACGCGCTCGACCATCTGCGCCTTGAAGAGACGCATCAGGTCGTCGCCGAGCGAGAGGTAGAACCGGGACTCGCCGGGGTCGCCCTGGCGGCCGGAACGACCGCGCAGCTGGTTGTCGATGCGCCGCGACTCGTGGCGCTCGGTGCCCAGGACGTACAGCCCACCGAGTTCCTTGACCTCCTCGAACTCCGCCTTCACGGAACGCTCGGCCTTCTCCATGGCGGCGGGCAGTGCCGCGGCCCACTCCTCGACGTGCTCGACGGGGTCGAGGCCGCGCTGGCGCAGCTCCGCCTCGGCGAGGTCGTCGGGGTTGCCGCCGAGCTTGATGTCCGTGCCTCGTCCGGCCATGTTCGTGGCGACGGTGACGGCGCCCTTGCGGCCGGCCTGGGCGATGATCGGCGCCTCACGGTCGTGCTGCTTGGCGTTCAGGACCTCGTGCTGCACCCCGCGCTTGGAGAGCTGCTGGGAGAGGTACTCCGACTTCTCGACGGAGGTCGTGCCGACCAGGATCGGCTGGCCCTGCTCGTGCTTCTCGGCGATGTCGTCGACGACGGCGGCGAACTTGGCGACCTCGGTGCGGTAGATCAGGTCCGACTGGTCGGCGCGGACCATGGGCCGGTTCGTCGGGATCGGCACGACGCCCAGCTTGTAGATCTGGTGGAACTCGGCGGCCTCGGTCATGGCCGTACCGGTCATGCCGCAGAGGCCGGAGACTTCCTTGCCGTCGTGGTCGTGGCGCTTGTAGAGGCGGAAGAAGTTCTGAAGGGTGATCGTGGCCAAGGTCTGGTTCTCGTCCTTGATGTCCACCCCTTCCTTCGCCTCGATCGCCTGGTGCATGCCCTCGTTGTAGCGGCGGCCGGCGAGGATACGGCCGGTGTGCTCGTCGACGATCATGACTTCGCCGTCGATGACGACGTAGTCCTTGTCCTTCTTGAAGAGTTCCTTGGCCTTGATGGCGTTGTTGAGATAACCCACCAGCGGCGTGTTCACCGACTCGTACAGGTTGTCGATGCCCAGCCAGTCCTCGACCTTGGAGACACCGGACTCGTGGATGGCGACGGTGCGCTTCTTCTCGTCGACCTCGTAGTCGCCGGTCTCCTCGATGCCCTTGAGCTGGTTGCCGGGCTCGCCCTTGGTGAGGCGGGTGACCAACTTGGCGAAGTCGCCGTACCACTTGGTGGCCTGGTCGGCGGGGCCGGAGATGATCAGCGGCGTACGGGCCTCGTCCACCAGGATCGAGTCGACCTCGTCGACGATCGCGAAGTTGTGGCCGCGCTGCACCAGTTCGTCCTTCGACCACGCCATGTTGTCGCGCAGGTAGTCGAATCCGAACTCGTTGTTCGTGCCGTACGTGATGTCGCAGTTGTACTGCTCGCGGCGCTGAGCCGGCGTCATGTTGGCGATGATGCAGCCGACGGACAGACCGAGGAACTTGTGGACGCGGCCCATCATCTCGGAGTCGCGCTCGGCCAGGTAGTCGTTGACCGTGATCAGGTGCACGCCCTTGCCCGACAGGGCGTTCAGGTAAGCGGGGAGCGTGCCGACGAGGGTCTTGCCCTCACCCGTCTTCATCTCGGCGACATAGCCGAGGTGCAGCGCTGCGCCGCCCATCATCTGGACGTCGTAGTGCCGCTGGCCGAGGACGCGCTTGGCGGCTTCACGCACCGTGGCGAAGGCCTCGGGGAGGAGGTCGTCAAGGGTCTCGCCGTCGGCGTAACGCTCCTTGTACTCCTCGGTCAGGGCGCGCAGCTCGGCGTCGGAGAGGCTGACGAAGTCCTCTTCGATGGACTTGACCTGGTCCGCGATGCGGTGCAGCTTGCGCAGGATCTTGCCTTCGCCTGCACGCATGATCTTCGAGAGGACGGACACGAGGGTTGGTCTCCTTGCCGGTCGGGCCTGGCATGGTCGGTTTACTCATAGGGCAACGGCCATCGTAAGCGAGGAGCGGGCCGCGCCGGGAGGTCTGCCGATACGTCAACGGACGGGGGGCCTGGAAGGTGCCGGGTTGTGCCGGTCGGCGCTCGGCGAAATGCGGGTGAATGCTCGGCGGAAAACACTGGCCCGTGGAGCCCGGCCCCCGCAGAATCACCGGATGGAGCCCGTCACTCTCACCACCGAACGCCTGATCCTGCGCACTTTCACGCCCGCCGACACCGACGAGACGTACGAAGCCTGCCAGGACCCCGACATCCAGCGCTGGACCACGATCCCCTCGCCCTACGCGCGCACGGACGCGGAAGGCTTCGTCACGCGCATGGTGCCGGACGGCTGGCGCCACGACACGGAGTACACCTTCGCGGTACGTCCCCGGGGCGGCGGCCCCCTGATCGCCGCCGCCAGCCTCCACCACCCGCGCTCGGGCGCCTGGGAGGTCGGCTTCTGGACGGCGAAGGAGCACCGGGGCAGCGGCTATATGACGGAGATCGTCCTCGCCCTGGCCAGGTGGGCCTTCACCGACCTGGGCTGCAACCGCCTGGAGTGGCGCGCCGAGGTCGGCAACACCGGATCGCGCGCGGTGGTGGAGAAGGCGGGCTTCACCTTCGAGGGCACCCTGCGCGGCGCCCTCCTGAACAAGGCCACGCTCCGTGACTGCTGGGTGGGCGCCCTGCTGCCCGGCGACATCGGCCTGTCGTCGATCCAGCCGTACCTGCCCGCGAGAGACGTGCAGGCAGCCCGCGACGGCAAGGGCTGAGGTCCGCCCCGGCCGGACGGATCCGGCGGCGTTGTCAGTGCCGCCAACTATCGTTTCCGGCATGACGAGCCTGCCGCGCCCCGCCATCGACCTGTCCGCCGACGAGGCCCGCCGCATCGCGCTCCGCGCCCAGGGATTCCTGGGCGCGCCGGACCGCAGGTCCGGTGTGCGGGGCGTGCTGCGGCATCTCGGCGCGGTCCAGCTCGACACGATCTCGGTCCTCGCCCGCTCCCACGAGCTCATTCCGTACGCCCGTCTCGGCGCCGTCGGCCGCGACCGGATCGAGGCGGCGTACTGGGACGGGGCGTCCGGCACCGGCCCCGCCCGGCCGCACGCCTTCGAATACTGGTCGCACGCCGCGTGCATCCTGCCCATCGAGGAGTGGCCGCACTTCGCCTTCCGGCGCCGCGCCTACCGCACCCGCCCGCACTGGCACCACGACCTGCCGGACGGTGCGTACGACACGGTCATCAAGCAGCTCACCGCCGAAGGCCCCCTCACGGCGACGGAGTTGGGCGGCGCGAAGAACAAGGGCGAGTGGTGGGACTGGTCGGACGCGAAGGTCGCCGTCGAGCGGGCGCTGATGTACGGCGAGGTGGTCTGCACCGAACGGCGCAGCTGGAAGCGGGTGTACGACCTCGCGGAGCGCGCGATCCCCGAGACGCTGCTCCATGACGACCTGGACGACGGGGAGTGCCTGCGCCGTCTGGTCCGCCTGGCGGGCCAGGCCCTGGGCGTCGGCACGCGCGCGGACATCGCGGACTATCACCGCCTCAAGGGCGAGCAGTTCGACGCGGTGGTCGCGGACTCGGGCCTGGTCCCGGTGACGGTGGAGGGCTGGGACAAGCCCGCCTGGGCCGACCCCGCGGCCCTGGCGACGGCCCCGCGCGGCCGCCACCGCACGACGCTCCTCTCGCCCTTCGACTCCCTGATCTGGGAGCGGGCCCGCACGGAGCGGATCTTCGGCTTCACCCACCGCCTGGAGGCCTACGTCCCCAAGCCGAAGCGTATCCACGGCTATTTCGCGATGCCGGTCCTGGCCGGGGGCCGGCTGGTCGGCCGCGTTGACCCCGCCCGCGACGGCAGCACGCTGGTCGCCAAGCAGGTGTCACTGGACGGCCCCAGGTCCGTGCCCGCGGTGGCCCAGGCCCTGCGTGAAGCGGCGACCTGGGTGAACTGCGATTCCGTACGGGTGGAGCGCGTGGACCGTCCCGAGCTGACCGCCGAGCTGGTCCGCGCCCTCACCTGATCTCGAGGATCTTCTCCCGCATCGCGTAGACGACCGCTTCCATCCTGGAGTGCAGCTGCAGCTTCTCCAGGATGTTGCGCACGTGGTTCTTCACGGTGTTCTCGGAGATGAACAGTTCCTTCGCGATGTCGCGGTTGTTCATGCCCGTGGCGACGAGCTTCAGCACCTCGAGCTCGCGGTCGGTCAGCCGCGGCGCGGGCACCAGTCTGCGCTCGTCGGTGCGCTGGATCATCGACTTGAACTCGGTGAGCAGTTTCGACGCCATGGACGGGCTGATCTGCGACTGCCCGTCGGCCACCGCGCGAATCGCCGTGGCCACCTCGTCCGTGGAGATCTCCTTGAGGAGATAGCCCGTGGCGCCCGCCTTGATCGCGTCGTAGAGGTCGGCCTCCTCGTCGCTGATCGTCAGCATGATGATCTTCGCGCTCGGCGCGACCTCCTTGATGGAGGTGCACGCCTCGATGCCGCCGCGTTTGGGCATGCGTACGTCCATGAGGACGATGTCCGGCAGCAGGTCGGCTGCCTTGTCCACCGCCTCGGCGCCGTCGCCCGCCTCCCCGACCACCTGGATGTCCTCCTCGGCCGCGAGGACGATCTCCAGGCCCCGGCGGAAGAGCGCGTGGTCATCCACCACAAGGACCCGGATGGGCTCCTTGCGTGGTGCGCCCGTGTCCGTGCCGATGCCGATGCCGTCGTCGTCGTCGGCATCCCGCATCGGTCCGAAGCTGTCCGCCATCGTTCCCTCCCCCTGAAGGCCATGGCCCTTTGTGCGTCCGCTGCCGCCAACCGGAGGCAGCAGCACACCGGTTGGCCGGCTCCGCCCATGATTTCATGCCCGGACCGCCGCGCGGTGCCCGCAGGGGTCGCATGATGATGCCCCTGGGGGCGCACACGCGCTCCAGGGGCATCATCTCGGACCTCCGCCGACCTGGGGTCAGCCGCCGAGGGCACCGCCGCCGCCGGCGGACTCGGCCCGCGCGACCATGGGGTCGGTGTTGAGGCGGATGACGCCGTAGTCATAGGCGTGGCGCCGGTAGACGACACTCGGTTCCTTCGACTCCGAGTCGACGAACAAGTAGAAGTCGTGCCCGACGAGTTCCATCTCGTAGAGCGCCTGGTCGAGCGTCATCGGGGCTGCCACGTGGCTCTTCTCGCGAACCACGAGGGGGCCTTCGCCCTGGATCTCCAGTGAGCCGATCCGCTTGACGGGCACGCCGTCCGGCTCTTCCTCCCGCACGAGCGAGCCGTCCCCGTTGAGAGTGGCCGCGTCCGGCACCCGCTCGGCCACCTCGGCGGCGGAGAGCCTGCCGGTGCCGCGCCGGTTGTGGCGCTTCTCGTGCTGCTTGCGCAGCCGTGCGTCGAGCTTGGCGGTGGCCAGGTCGAGCGCCGCGTACGGATCGGTTGCCGATGCCTCCGCGCGGATCACGGGTCCACGTCCGCGGAGTGTGATCTCCACGCGGTCGGAACGGTCGGCCTGCCGCGGGTTGGCTTCCTTGGACACCTCGACGTCGAGGCTGATCACCTTGCCGTCGAGCTTCTGGATCTTCTCCAGGTTCAGCTTCTCGGCCACGTGCTTGCGGAACCGCTCGGGCACCTCGGTCTTGCGGCCCTTGACGACGATGTCCACGCAGAACTCCGTTCCCGGATCGCTCCGCTTCGGCGGCGGAGCATCTCCCTTTTGCACCAGGCCCCGGTGACTCCCGGAGCCTCGGACTCGGTGACTTCCACCTCCTCCTCCCCCGCGAACAAGATCTCCACCCCGACCGGCCCGGGTGATTGCGAAAAACCCGGCGACCGGCATTCCGATATGCGAGGGTCGGCGTCCGCCATTCCTCACAACCGAACATATCTCGCCCGGACGGATGTCGTCACCCTCTACCGCCGCATACCTCCATTCAGGTGCATTGACCCTCTCACTACCTGCAACGATGCAAGTTCCCAGTCAGTTCCGGTTTATTCCGAAAGAATCCGGTGAGGAGGCAACAACAGCTGCGGTGATCGTGTTCTCACAGGTAATTTCACGGGCTGTTACCAAAGAGGTCTGCCCTTTACTTTCCGTGCGTACGTCACGTATTGCGCGCGCCGCCTCCGCCAAAGTCGCGCCCGTCGTCATCAGGTCGTCCACGATCACGACCCGCCCACCGGCGACGAGCCGCCCACCGCCGGCGGTCACCTCCAGGGCTCCCCGCAGATTCGCCTGCCGCTGACGGGAGTTGAGCCCCGCCTGGTCGGCCACGGCACGCCGGTGGCGCAGCACGCCGAGCACCCGGGCCCGCACACCGCCCCGCCGCAGCTCACCCGCCGCGGCCAGCGCGATCCGCCGTACCGGATCGTGCCCTCGCGCCCGCACGGCCGCGCGAGCCGACGGCACGGGCACCAGCAGTACCGGAGCGTCACCACCGCCCCGAGCGGCATCGTCCGGCAGCCCGGCACGCACCGCCCCGGCCAGCACCGCGCCCAGCGGCACCGCGAGTCCCAGAGCGCCCCGTTCCTTGTGCGCGAGCAGCACCGCCCGCACCGAGTTCCCGTACGGAGCCGCCGCATGCACCACCGGCAGCCCCGGCGGCCGGGGATCAGGGCTCACCCGGCACGGCACGGCCCCGCACAGGGCCTCGCGGCACTGGGCGCAGAGCGCCGCACGAGGCCTGCCACAGCCTCCGCACTCGGCCGGCAGCACCAGATCGGTGAGGTCCTGCCACCACCCCGGCATGCCCACCACTGTGCCAAGCCGCGAGCGGCCCTGCCACCCCTGTGGACAACCCCCCGTGGACAACTCCGCGGCACAACTGGAGGCGTTACTACGAGGACGACGTCACCCCGGATAGACCGGAGCCGTCCCCTCCTTGACCACCGTCTGCCACTGCGCACCCGTCGGCAACTGCACGATCCCGTCGTCCGAGTGCGCCACCAGCGGCAGCCGCTCGTCCTCGGACGCCGCGATCTCCTTCACGCCGGTGAGGCCGGGCAGCGTCGCACCGGCGGGCACCGAACCGTCGCTCTGGACGTACCGCATCTGCTGCACGCCGCCGGACTCGCGCCCGACCACCACGAGGCGGCTGCCGCCCGCCCACGACATGGCGGTGACCTCCTCCATCTGCGGTGCCGCCTGGCGCAGTCCGTCCACGGAGATCTGCGGCTGCTCGCCCTTGGCGCCCGTCCGCTCGACACGGCCGATCTGCAGGGTCGTCTTGCCGTCCTTCTTCACGAGCAGCGCGATCCGCACGCCGTCGGCCGAGACCCGCACCGCCTCGATCCGCCCGTCGAGGTTCGCGGTCTTGACCGACAGCGGCTCTCCAGCCCCCTGCGCGAGCCAGAGCAGCCGCGGCCGCTTCAGGTCGCGGTCGGCCACCCACAGGTCGCCCCGGCCGTCCCAGCTCGGCGTCGAGAGACCGTCCTTCTCCGACTTGGCCTTGCTGCGCACCTCCGGCTTGCCGAGCGCCCCCTCCGAGACCAGCGACCCCATGTACAGCGAGCGCCCGTCGAGCGACACCCCGGCCGCCCGCTCCTCGTCCCGCGACACGGCGGCCGAACGCAGCGGCTGCCCGCCACTGCCCAACTGCCCCTGCACGGGCTGCGCATCGCCCTTGCCACCCGCGCCGGCACGCATCCGCACGAGGCGCCGCTTGTCGTCGATGAGGTACTGGTAATCGGGGTGCTCCGCGGTGCGGCGCGAGGCGACGGACTCGGCCCGGTCCTTGCTCAGGACGCACAGCTGCGAGCCGTTGCGGCGCTGGAGCTCCACCTCCTCGACGCCGGACGACGTCAGGTCCTGGAGCGTGAAGAGCAGTTGCGCGGCCATCTCCGTGCACCGCTCCTGCCCTATGGGATCGGCCTTCCCGTTCAGCGGCACCGTCAGCTTGCCCTGGTCGTCGGGCGCCAGCGTCTTGGTGTCCGCCTTGAGCCGCGTACCCGTCGGGAAGCGCGTGCCCACAACTTGCTTGAGCCAGGTGGTGGGCCCGTCGAGCACCGCCTTGACGGTCTCCGTCACCGGGTCTATTCGCTGGCGTATGTAGACGGGGTCGGCGACGAGCCCTTCCTGGCCGCCACCGGTCGAACCGGAGGAACGCGTCGCGAAGTAGTACTTGTTGACGGACCAGTAGATGCGCTGGAAGTCGGACTGCCCGAGCACGACGCCCTGCGGCACCCCGTCGATCCGCCACTCCTTGCCGTTGGGGCCCGCCTGCTGGGTGAGGTGGACGACCTGGTTGTACGCGGCGTTGTCGAGCTGGTAGGCGTGCTCCTTGTCCACGGTGGCGACCTTGCGCCCGGTCAGCGGGAACGAACGGCCGGTGTCACCGCCGTCCGCGACACTGCCCGTACCCGTGCTCGGCCCGCTCTCAAGGACCGTGGTCTGCACATCGGGGTTCCAGCCCTTGGAGGCTTCCTTGGTCAGATACTTGCGCGCCATCGCGAACTCGGGATCGTCACTGGTCAGCGCCTCGAGAAACCCCTGGACGATCTCCTCGGGGCCTGCGTCCTCACCCGGCGGCATCGCGTAGACCCGGACCTGCGACTGCGAGTCGGGCCGCTGGGAGGCGTCGACCGCCTTCAGGTTCCCGCTGTCGGGCATCGAGGCGCACCCCGCGAGCAGCACCCCGCAGGAACCGAACAGCACACCGGCCCGCAGCGGACGCCGACGGGCGCGGCGATCGTGGTCAGCGCCCACGAGAGGCCTCCCCTTCCCTGGCGGAATCCGTTTCCGTCCCGCTCGCGCGATCCGTGTCCGTCGCGCCGTCCGCCGCCCGTTCACCGGAGCTCCGGTCCGCGCGGGGGCCGTCGGGCTCCTCCTCACGCGGCATGTCGTCGTCCAGCGGCCGCCGCGGCACGACCCGCGAACCGCTGCCCGGCAACGCGGTGGGATCCGCCGTCGTGGCCGCCTGGGCGAGCCGCGGCGCGATCGGCGCCCTCGCCGGGACGGGCGGCGGCACCCGCTCCGACACCGAAGGCTGCGCGGGCACCGTGGCGAGCTTGTTCGCGCCGCCGAGCGGCAGACCCGCGTCGTTCAGGCCGCGGTGGCGCCGCGAGTCGTCGGGCTCCAGCGGTATCGGCGATCCCCGCAGCGCCTCGTCCGCCGTGCGCGGCAGCGTCAGGCGGAACTGCGAACCGCCGCCCGGCTCGCCCCACGCCTGCAGCCAGCCGCCGTGCAGCCGTGCGTCTTCCAGTGCGATGGAGAGACCGAGGCCCGTACCCCCGGTGGTACGCGCGCGTGCCGGGTCGGCCCGCCAGAAGCGGCTGAACACGCGGGTCGCCTCGCCGGGCTTGAGCCCCACTCCGTAGTCCCGCACCGCGACGGCGACCGCGCCGCCCGCCACCGCGAGCCGCACCACGACGTCCTGGCCCTCGCCGTGCTCCACGGCATTGACCACGAGGTTGCGCAGGACCCGCTCCACACGGCGCGCGTCGGCCTCCGCGACCACGGGCTGCTGGTCCCCGACGATCCGGATGTGCGTCCCCTTGCGGTCCGCGAGCGGCTCCGCGCCGCCCACGACCCGTCGTACGACCTCACGCAGGTCTATCGGCTCGGCCTCCAGGGCCGCCGCGCCCGCGTCGAACCGGCTGATCTCAAGGAGATCCGCGAGCAGCGTCTCGAACCGGTCCAGCTGGTCGGCGAGCAGCTCGGCCGACCGCGCGGTCACCGGATCGAAGTCCACGCGCGCGTCGTGGATGACATCGGCCGCCATCCGGACGGTCGTCAGCGGCGTACGCAGCTCGTGCGAGACGTCCGAGACGAACCGCCGCTGCATCCGCGAGAGCTCCTCCAGCTGCTGGATCTTGAGCTGGAGGTTCTGCGCCATCTTGTTGAAGGCCTCGCCGAGCCGCGCGATGTCGTCCTCGCCGGTGACCTTCATACGTTCCTGGAGGCGCCCGGCGGACAGCCGCTCGGCGATGCCCGCGGCCATCCGTACCGGCGTGACGACCTGGCGCACCACCAGCCAGGCGATGGCACCGAGCAGCACCACGACGAACAGACCGGCGGTGGCGAGCGTCGTCCTGACGACACCGAGGGACTCCTCCTCCTGCGTCAGCGGGAAGAGGTAGTACAGCTGGTAGGGATCGCCGTTCAGGTCGTTCAGGCGCTTGCCTATGACGAGGCCGGGCTGTGCGTCACGGCCGTCGTTGAAGACGATGCGCGTATTGCTCTGGTACGCCCTGGTGCCCTTGTCGACGCTGTCGCGCAGCGACTCGGGCACGCTCTGGATCGGGTCCACGCCCCCGGAGGCACGCGGCCCGCGCACGCTGGCACCGCCCGGCGTGGACGTGGGACTCAGCGTCACCACGTTGAACGCGCTCTGACCACCGCTGGAGAGCTGCTCCACCAGGTCCGACATCCACACGGCGGTGGGCGGTGTGGTCCCTCCGTCGGCCGTGCCGCTGTCCTGCCCGGAGCGCGGCCGAGCGGAGTTCGCCTCGTCCTGGGCCGCCCGGAATCCACCGTCGGCCTGGCTCTGCGAGGCCTTCACCTTGGCCTTGAGCAGGCCGTTGTTCACGGAACTCATGACGGCGAAGCCGAGCATCAGCACGACGCCGAGCGACATGAGCAGTGTCGTGACGACGACTTTCAGCTGGATGTTGCGCCGCCACAACCGCACGGCGGGCAGCAGCGGACGCCGCACCCAGCGCACGAAGAGCCTCAGGACGGGGCTGCCCTGCACCCCGTCCTGCAACAGCAGACCACCGTCGAGCAGCCGCCCGAACGTGGTGCTGCGCCGTCCTCCAGTCCGCCCCGGGCGTCCGCCCGGAGCCGGAGCCCCGGGCGGTGCGGGGGAACTGTCCCGGGACATGTCAGCTCGGTCCGGCCTTGTAACCGACACCACGGACGGTCACCACGATCTCCGGGCGCTCGGGGTCCTTCTCGACCTTCGAGCGCAGCCGCTGGACGTGCACGTTCACCAGACGGGTGTCGGCCGCGTGGCGGTAGCCCCAGACCTGCTCCAGGAGCACCTCACGCGTGAACACCTGCCACGGCTTGCGGGCCAGCGCGACCAGGAGGTCGAACTCCAGCGGGGTCAGCGCGATCGACTGGCCCTCCCGCTTCACGGAGTGCCCCGCCACGTCGATGACCAGGTCACCGATGGTCAGCTGCTCCGGCGCGGGCTCCTCGGACCTCCGCAGCCGCGCCCTGATGCGGGCCACGAGCTCCTTCGGCTTGAAGGGCTTCACGATGTAGTCGTCGGCGCCGGACTCCAGGCCGACCACCACGTCCACCGTGTCGCTCTTGGCCGTGAGCATGACGATCGGCACCCCGGACTCCGCCCTGATCAGGCGGCACACCTCGATGCCATCACGGCCCGGCAACATCAAATCCAGCAGTACAAGATCCGGCTTTGCCTCCCTGAAAGCGGCCAGCGCCTTGTCGCCATCAGCTACGAACGACGGCTCAAAACCTTCACCACGCAGCACAATCCCGAGCATCTCGGCCAGTGCGGTGTCGTCGTCGACGACAAGGACTCGTCCCTTCATGCCTGACATCATCCCATTAGCTCATCGTTACCTGGCGTGACCTGGCACACAGCTCGTCCAGGCCCCCTGCTGTCACGGGCGACACGACGCCTTCCTCGGTGACGATCGCCGTCACCAGCTCCGGTGGTGTCACGTCGAACGCGGGGTTGTACGCCTGGGTCCCCAGAGGTGCCACCGCGATCCCGCCTCCTGCTTCAAGCCCGGTCATCGGCACATAGGGCACCGTGACCTCCGTCACTTCATGACTCGACCGCTGCTCCACCTCGATGGACGCTCCGTCCGGGGTGTCCGGGTCCACGGTCGTGACCGGCGCCACCACGATGAACGGCACGTGGTGGTAGCGGGCGAGCACCGCGAGCGGATAGCTCCCCACCTTGTTGGCCACCGAACCGTCGGCCGCGATGCGGTCGGCGCCGATCAGCACGGCATCCACCTCACCCGCCGCGAACAGCGACCCCGCCGCATTGTCCGTAAGCAAGGTGTACGCCATTCCGGCCCGCGCCGCCTCATACGCGGTCAGCCTCGAACCCTGCAGCAAGGGACGCGTCTCGTCCACCCACAGCCTGCGAAGATGTCCCTTCCGGTGCGCGGCAAGGGCCACCGCGAACGCCGTGCCCTCCCCGCCGGAGACCAGCGCTCCCGTGTTGCAGTGCGTGAGGATCCGGTGACCGCCGCCGGGCAGCATCTCGTCGAGCAGCGCCAGACCGTGCGCCGCCATCCGCCCGCTGGCCTCGGCGTCCTCCCGGTGCAGCTCCCGCGCTGCCGCAAGCGCCGCGGCGCCCGCCCGCTCCTGGTCGGCCCCGTCCGCCACCGCCGCGCGGTGGGCCGTCAGGGCTCTGCGTACGCCGTGGCCGAGGTTGACCGCGGTGGGTCTGGCCCCCGCGAGCGCGCCCGCCGCCTCCTCCACGTCGAAGCCGCGTACGGCGGCCAGCGCTACCCCGTACGCACCGGCGATGCCGAGCAGCGGCGCCCCGCGCACCGCCAGCGTGCGGATCGCCTGCACCAGGGCCGGCGCGTCCGTGCACACCAGCTCGGTCTCCTCGCCGGGCAGCCTGGTCTGGTCGAGGAGGACCAGTACGGGGCCCTCCGGCGGCTCGGCCCAGCGGATCACGGAAATCGCCGGATGCGCCGCGTTCCCTGCGTTCTTGCCCTCGCTCCTGCCCTCGTTCAGTGAGCTCGTCGGGGTGTCGGTCGGCCGTATGTCCTCGCCTGATTGCGCGTACTGATCAGCCATCCGCCCAGTCTGCCCCTTACCTGACGGACAATTGAAGGTGTGCAGCCCATACGCTGCCCGGTCACCGCACGGGTGTGCCGTGGCACGATGGCTGGCAACCTGCCGCCGCGACCGCGGGCGGGCACCGTGAAGGAGCGACGATGAACGACACTCCGGGCTGGGCTTCGCCCGGATCTGCCCCCTCCGACGACGGACAGGACTCCGGCAAGCGCGAACCCGCCGAGCCCGCCGAGCCCGCCGAGCCCGCCGAGCCCGCTGAGCCCGCTGAGCCCTCCGCGGCCGCCGGCCGGCCCGACGGTCCGGCCTCGAAGTGGTCCAAGGAGCAGCCGCCGCCCGCCCAGTGGTCCGCCCCCAGCCCGCCGGCACCCGGTCAGACCCCGCCTCCTCCGCCGCCGCCCGGCAGTGGCTGGGGCGGCGGACGCCCCGGCGGCCCCGGCCCCGGTGGACCCGGCAGGCCGGACGGACCCGGCGGCTACCCCGGCTGGGGCGCCTGGCAGGGCCCGCCGCCCGCCGCCAAGCCCGGCGTCATCCCGCTGCGCCCCCTCGGCGTCGGCGAGATCCTGGACGGCGCGGTCTCCACGATGCGTACGCACTGGCGCACGGTGCTCGGCATCTCCCTCGCCGTGGCCGTGTTCACGGAGATCATCGTCATCCTCTTGCAGGGGCTCGTCCTCGACGACAGCGCCTCCACGGACGCCCTGGACGACCCGAGCGCGACCGTCGGCGAGCTGACCCGCGCCCTGGGCGACACCCTGCTGAGCTCCGGCGTGCTCCTGCTGATCACCCTGCTCGGCACGATCGTCGCCACCGCCCTGCTCACGATGGTCACCAGCCGTGCGGTGCTCGGTAAGTCGGTCACCACGGCCGAGGCCTGGCAGGACGCCAGGCCGCGGCTGCCGAAGCTGATCGGCCTGACGCTGCTGCTGCCGCTCATCGGCATGGCGATCGTCGCCGCGGGCACCCTGCCCGGCGTGCTGATCGCGGTGGCAGGTGCGTCCGACGCGGGCATCAGCCTCGCCGTCCTCGGTGGATTCGCGGCCGGTGTCGTCGCCATCTGGCTGCTGGTCCGCTTCTCGCTCGCCTCGCCCGCCCTCATGCTGGAGAAGCAGGGCGTGAAGAAGTCGATGACCCGCTCGGTGAAGCTGGTCCGCGGCTCCTGGTGGCGGGTGTTCGGCATCCAGCTGCTCGCCGCGGTCATCGCCAACGTAGTGGCGTCGATCATCGTCATCCCCTTCACGCTCATCGCGGGCGCGCTGAGCGGCGACGGAGTCACCGGCTTCCTCGACGGCGGCACCGGCGACCTCGGCTGGACCTTCCTGATCGTCAGCGGCATCGGCTCGATCATCGGCTCCATGCTGACGTTCCCGATCACCGCCGGCGTCACGGTCCTCCTTTACATCGACCAGCGGATCCGCCGCGAGGCCCTCGACCTCGAACTGGCACGCGCGGCAGGCCTCCAGGGCGACAACGGCTCCAACGCCCCCGGCACCAACGGGAGCTGATGCGGTGACGGGGTCAGTGCTGCACGGTTCAGGACTGCTCGCACAACTCACGCGACTCGCACAACTGGCACGACGCACCGGCGGCAACGACGACCCCCCGGTGACGATCCCGCGCAACCCCGCGCGGGAGGCAGCCGAGCGTGAACTGTCCAAGCCGCCCTATCACGAGAACGACCCCGGCCTCCTGCAGCGCGCCCTGGACGGCTTCTGGGACTGGGTCGACGGACTGTTCACCGCCGCCTCGGGGGCGACCCCGGGCGGCACCCTCGGCCTCCTGGTCATCGTCATCGCGGTCCTTGCCCTCGCCGCGGCTCTCTGGTGGCGCCTGGGCACCCCGCACCGCGCCCCCACCTCTTCGGCCCCCGCCCTCTTCGACGACCGCCCGCGCACCGCGGCGGAACACCGCGCCGCCGCCGAGGCACACGCCGCCCAGGGCCACTGGAACCAAGCCGTCCAGGAGCGCATGCGGGCGATGGTCCGTGCCCTGGAGGAACGCGCCCTCCTGGACCCCCGCCCCGGCCGCACAGCGGACGAAGCCGCGGCGGAGGCCTCGCTCCCCCTCCCGGCCCACGCCTCCGAACTCCACGCGGCGGCGCAGGTCTTCGACGCCATCACGTACGGCGCCCGCACCGCCACGGAGCCGATGTACGACCGCCTGACCACCCTGGACAAGTCCCTCACCCAAACAAAACCAATCCTGAGCCCCACCCCCCAGGGAGCCCCGAATTGACGGCCCCCCAGGACCCCAACAGACCCGAGAACATCGCCGACGCCAAGACGACCGGCGACAAGGACGAGCCCACCCCCAGCACAGGCGACAGCGCGACCAAGAACGAACACGAGACCGACCCCAGCCCCAACGAGAACACACACCAGCCCGAAACCAGCGTCAGCCCCGCCAGCAGGACAGACAAAGACGACACCAACACCCGGCCCAGCAGCGACGATGACGGCAGCGGCGAAGGCGGCAGCAGCGGCGACGGCGGCAGCGGCGAAGGCGGCAGCAGCAGCGACGACGGCAGCGACGACGACGGCAGCAGCAGCGACGACGGCAGCGACGACGACGGCAGCGGCGGCAACCACGACGACAGCGACGGCGGCAGCGACGACGGCAGTAGCGGCAGCGACGACAGCTGCAGCAGCCACGGCGACGACGACAGCGGCAGCGACAGCGACAGTGACGGCGGCAGCGGCAGCAGCCACGGCGACGGCGGCGACGGCGGCAGCAGCGGCAGCCACGACGACAGCGGCAGCAGCAACGGCAACGGCGAAAACACCACCCGCGCCAGCGGGCGGCCGCGCCGGAGCGTGAGCGACAACGGCATCTCCACCGGAGCCACCGCAACCGCTCCCGCGACCCCCGCCACCACAACGACCGCCCGCAAGGCCACGGCACCATCCACCACAGTGCTCACCCCGGAACCCAACACCGAGCCCAGCAACGGCGGCAGCGACAGCAGAGACAGCGACGCCAACACCGGCACCCGCACCCGCACCCGCACCCGCACCGACGCCAACACCCGCACCGACGCCAACACCGGCACCGGCACCAACGGCTCCCCCTCCCCGTCCCCCGCCCCAAGGTCCCCCGCCCCCACCTCCTCAGCCCCCACCCCCCGCCAACTCTGGACCAAGACCCGCGGCATCCTCCTCGCCCTGGTCGTCCTCCTGGCAGCCGCCATCGCCCTCGCGGCCGTCCGCTCCAGCGGCCAGCACGGTCGCCTCGACCCGCGCTCGGCCGACACCTACGGCAGCCGCGCGGTCGCCGAACTCCTCGCCGACCGCGGCGTATCCACCCGCGTGGTCACCACCTCCGAAGAGGCCAGGGCAGCGGCAGGACCGGACACCACGCTCCTGGTGACGACCCCCGACCGGCTCACCGAGCGCCAGCAGTCACGCCTCCGCGAAGCCACCAAGGGCTCCCGAGGCCGCACCGTGCTCCTCGCCCCCGGCACCCCCTCGGTCAGCGCCCTCGCGCCCGGAGTCACCGCGGACGCCACCCCCAGCCTCGACTCGACGCTCTCCCCCCGCTGCTCCCTGCCCGCCGCCGAACGCGCGGGCTCAGCAGACGCGGGCGGCCTCCGCTACGACACCCTCGCTCCGAACGCCGAAGCCTGCTACCTCAGCGACGGCCTCCCCAGCCTGCTGCGGCTCCCGGCCGCCGACGGGCCCGGCGACACCGTCGTACTCGGCGCCCCCGACATCCTCTTCAACGACCGCCTCGACAAGCAGGGCAACGCCTCACTGGCCCTGCAACTCCTCGGCTCCCGCCCCCACTTGGTGTGGTATCTCCCCTCGCTCTCCGACAACGCGGCGACCGACGACAACGCCGACCGCGGCTTCTTCGACCTCATCCCCGCCGGCTGGCGATGGGGCACCCTGCAACTCACCATCGCCGCCGCACTCACCGCCCTGTGGCGCGCCCGCCGCCTCGGCCCGCTGGTCCTCGAACGCCTCCCCGTGGCCATCCGCGCCTCCGAGACCGTCGAAGGCCGCGCCCGCCTCTACCGCAAGGCGAACGCCCGCGACCGCGCCGCCGCAGCACTCCGCTCGGCCACCCGCACCCGCATCGCCCCCCTCATCGGCGTCTCCCCCGCCCAGGCGCACGCGCCCGAGACCCTGCTCCCCGCCCTGTCCGCCAGGCTCCGCACCCCCAACCAGGACCTGCACCCCCTCCTCTTCGGCCCGCCCCCGGGCAACGACGCAGCCCTCATCACCCTCACCGACCAACTCGACGCCCTCGAAAGAGAGGTACGTACTTCATGATGGACCCGACCACTGACAACGCCGGGAGCTCCGGCAGCGCCCGCTCCTCCCTGGAGTCCCTGCGCACCGAGATCTCCAAGGCCGTGGTCGGCCAGGACCCCGCGGTGACGGGCCTCGTCGTGGCCCTCCTCTGCCGCGGCCACGTCCTCCTCGAAGGCGTCCCCGGAGTGGCCAAGACGCTCCTCGTGCGCGCCCTCGCCGCATCCCTCGAACTCGACACCAAGCGCGTCCAGTTCACCCCCGACCTGATGCCGAGCGACGTCACCGGCTCCCTCATCTACGACGCCCGCTCCACCGAGTTCTCATTCCAGCCGGGCCCCGTCTTCACCAACCTCCTCCTCGCCGACGAGATCAACCGCACCCCTCCCAAGACCCAGTCCTCCCTCCTCGAAGCGATGGAGGAACGCCAGGTCACCGTGGACGGCACCCCGCGCCCGCTCCCCGAACCCTTCCTCGTCGCAGCCACCCAGAACCCGGTCGAGTACGAGGGCACATACCCTCTTCCCGAAGCCCAGCTGGACCGTTTCCTCCTCAAGCTGACCGTCCCCCTCCCCTCCCGCCAGGACGAGATCAACGTCCTCACGCGCCACGCGGAAGGCTTCAACCCCCGCGACCTGCACGCCGCCGGCATCCGCCCCGTGGCAGGCCCCGCCGACCTGGAAGCCGCCCGCGCCGCGGTCGCCAAGACATCCGTCTCCCCCGAGATCACCGCGTACGTGGTCGACATCGTCCGCGCCACACGCGAGTCCCCGTCCCTCACCCTCGGCGTCTCCCCCCGAGGCGCGACCGCGCTCCTCTCGACGGCCCGCGCCTGGGCCTGGCTGACGGGCCGCGACTACGTCATCCCGGACGACGTGAAGGCCCTCGCCCTGCCCACCCTCCGCCACCGCGTCCAACTCCGCCCGGAGGCCGAGATGGAGGGCGTGACAGCGGACTCCGTGATCAACGCGATCCTCGCCCACGTCCCGGTCCCCCGCTGATGGCCCTCACCGGCCGCACAGCGCTCCTGGCGGCCCTGGGCAGCCTCCCCGTGGGCATCTGGGACCCCAGCTGGACAGGCATCCTCGCCGTGAACGCCCCGCTGGCCCTGGCCTGCGCCTGCGACTTCGCCCTGGCCGCCCCCGTACGCCGCCTCGGCCTGACCCGCGCAGGCGACACCTCCGTACGCCTCGGGGAATCCGCCGACGTCGAGCTGACCGTCACCAACCCCTCCGGCCGCCCCCTGCGCGCCCGCCTCCGCGACGCCTGGCCCCCCAGCAGCTGGCAGCCCGGCACCGAAGTCGATGCCTCCCGGCACCGCCTGACGATCCCTCCGGGCGAGCGCCGCCGCCTCACCACCCGCCTGCGCCCCACCCGTCGAGGCGATCACCAGTCCGACCGCGTCACCATCCGCTCGTACGGTCCCCTCGGCCTCCTCACCCGCCAGGGCAGCCACCAGGTCCCGTGGACGCTCCGGGTCCTGCCCCCCTTCACCAGCCGGAAGCACCTCCCGTCCAAGCTGGCCCGCCTCCGTGAACTCGACGGCCGCACCAGCGTCCTGACCCGCGGTCAGGGCACAGAGTTCGACAGCCTCCGCGATTACGTCCCCGGCGACGACACCCGCTCCATCGACTGGCGCGCCACCGCCCGCCGGTCCACGGTCGCCATCCGCACCTGGCGCCCCGAACGCGACCGCCACATCCTGCTGGTCCTCGACACGGGCCGCACCTCAGCGGGCCGCGTCGGCGACGCCCCGCGCCTCGACGCCTCGATGGACGCGGCCCTGCTCCTCGCGGCCCTGGCCTCCCGGGCGGGAGACCGAGTGGATCTCCTCGCCTACGACCGCCGCGTACGCGCCCTGGTGCAGGGCAAGGCAGCAGGCGACGTACTCCCCTCTGTCGTCAACGCCCTGGCCACGCTCGAACCGGAGCTCGTCGAAACGGACGCCAGAGGCCTGACCTCAACAGCTCTCCGCACCGCGACCCGCAGCTCGCTGATAGTGCTGCTGACCAGCCTGGACGCAGCCCCCATCGAGGAAGGCCTGCTCCCGGTGCTCTCTCGACTCACCCAACGCCACACAGTCCTCCTGGCATCGGTGGCCGATCCTCACATAGAGGAAATGTCCAAGGCCCGCGGAACAACAGAAGCCGTGTACGAAGCTGCGGCCGCCGCCCAGGCCCACGCGGAACGCCACCGCACGGTAGAACAACTCATTCGCCACGGAGTCACAGTCGTGGACGCCACCCCCACCGATTTGGCCCCCGCCCTGGCAGACGCATACCTGTCCCTAAAGGCAGTCGGCCGCCTCTGACTGGAGAGACTGGACAGAGAAATAGAAAAAGGCCCTTCGACGGCGTCGAAGGGCCTGGAACGCAGAAAACCCCCGCACCCAGAGGGTGCGGGGGTTTCCCGTCAATAATAGTTCGGCGGCGTCCTACTCTCCCACAGAGTCCCCCCTGCAGTACCATCGGCGCTGTGAGGCTTAGCTTCCGGGTTCGGAATGTAACCGGGCGTTTCCCTCACGCTATGACCACCGAAACACTATGAAACTGTCAACCGCACCGTAGTCGTGGCCCGACATACGGGGTTGTTCGTGGTTTCAGAACCAACACAGTGGACGCGAGCAACTGAGGACAAGCCCTCGGCCTATTAGTACCAGTCACCTCCACCCGTTACCGGGCTTCCAGATCTGGCCTATCAACCCAGTCGTCTACTGGGAGCCTTAACCCCTCAAAGGGGGTGGGAATACTCATCTCGAAGCAGGCTTCCCGCTTAGATGCTTTCAGCGGTTATCCTTTCCGAACGTAGCCAACCAGCCATGCCCTTGGCAGGACAACTGGCACACCAGAGGTTCGTCCGTCCCGGTCCTCTCGTACTAGGGACAGCCCTTCTCAATATTCCTACGCGCACAGCGGATAGGGACCGAACTGTCTCACGACGTTCTAAACCCAGCTCGCGTACCGCTTTAATGGGCGAACAGCCCAACCCTTGGGACCGACTCCAGCCCCAGGATGCGACGAGCCGACATCGAGGTGCCAAACCATCCCGTCGATATGGACTCTTGGGGAAGATCAGCCTGTTATCCCCGGGGTACCTTTTATCCGTTGAGCGACGGCGCTTCCACAAGCCACCGCCGGATCACTAGTCCCGACTTTCGTCCCTGCTCGACCCGTCGGTCTCACAGTCAAGCTCCCTTGTGCACTTACACTCAACACCTGATTACCAACCAGGCTGAGGGAACCTTTGGGCGCCTCCGTTACTCTTTGGGAGGCAACCGCCCCAGTTAAACTACCCATCAGACACTGTCCCTGATCCGGATCACGGACCCAGGTTAGACATCCAGCACGACCAGAGTGGTATTTCAACGTTGACTCCACGAACACTGGCGTGCCCGCTTCAAAGTCTCCCACCTATCCTACACAAGCCGAACCGAACACCAATATCAAACTGTAGTAAAGGTCCCGGGGTCTTTCCGTCCTGCTGCGCGAAACGAGCATCTTTACTCGTAGTGCAATTTCACCGGGCCTATGGTTGAGACAGTCGAGAAGTCGTTACGCCATTCGTGCAGGTCGGAACTTACCCGACAAGGAATTTCGCTACCTTAGGATGGTTATAGTTACCACCGCCGTTTACTGGCGCTTAAGTTCTCAGCTTCGCACACCCGAAAGTGCACTAACCGGTCCCCTTAACGTTCCAGCACCGGGCAGGCGTCAGTCCGTATACATCGCCTTACGGCTTCGCACGGACCTGTGTTTTTAGTAAACAGTCGCTTCTCGCTGGTCTCTGCGGCCACCCCCAGCTCACGGAGTAAATCCGATCACCGGTGATGGCCCCCCTTCTCCCGAAGTTACGGGGGCATTTTGCCGAGTTCCTTAACCATAGTTCACCCGAACGCCTCGGTATTCTCTACCTGACCACCTGAGTCGGTTTAGGGTACGGGCCGCCATGAAACTCGCTAGAGGCTTTTCTCGACAGCATAGGATCATCCACTTCACCACAATCGGCTCGGCATCAGGTCTCAGGCTTAATGCGTGACGGATTTACCTATCACACGCCCTACACCCTTACCCCGGGACTACCACCGCCCGGGCTGAACTACCTTCCTGCGTCACCCCATCACTCACCTACTACCACCTTGGACCGGCGGCTCCACCACTTCCCTTTGCCCGAAGGCTCCAGGACGGCTTCACGGCCTTAGCATCAATGGGCTCGATGTTTGACGCTTCACAGCGGGTACCGGAATATCAACCGGTTATCCATCGACTACGCCTGTCGGCCTCGCCTTAGGTCCCGACTTACCCTGGGCAGATCAGCTTGACCCAGGAACCCTTAGTCAATCGGCGCACACGTTTCTCACGTATGTATCGCTACTCATGCCTGCATTCTCACTCGTGAACCGTCCACCACTAGCTTCCGCTGCAGCTTCACCCGGCACACGACGCTCCCCTACCCATCACAGCACCCGTTGGGGCTTATTACTGCAATGACACGACTTCGGCGGTACGCTTGAGCCCCGCTACATTGTCGGCGCGGAATCACTTGACCAGTGAGCTATTACGCACTCTTTCAAGGGTGGCTGCTTCTAAGCCAACCTCCTGGTTGTCTCTGCGACTCCACATCCTTTCCCACTTAGCGTACGCTTAGGGGCCTTAGTCGATGCTCTGGGCTGTTTCCCTCTCGACCATGGAGCTTATCCCCCACAGTCTCACTGCCGTGCTCTCACTTACCGGCATTCGGAGTTTGGCTAAGGTCAGTAACCCGGTAGGGCCCATCGCCTATCCAGTGCTCTACCTCCGGCAAGAAACACACGACGCTGCACCTAAATGCATTTCGGGGAGAACCAGCTATCACGGAGTTTGATTGGCCTTTCACCCCTAACCACAGGTCATCCCCCAGGTTTTCAACCCTGGTGGGTTCGGTCCTCCACGACCTCTTACAGCCGCTTCAACCTGCCCATGGCTAGATCACTCCGCTTCGGGTCTTGAGCGCGCTACTGAATCGCCCTATTCGGACTCGCTTTCGCTACGGCTTCCCCACACGGGTTAACCTCGCAACGCACCGCAAACTCGCAGGCTCATTCTTCAAAAGGCACGCAGTCACGACTGTATGTGCAAGCACATACAGCGACGCTCCCACGGCTTGTAGGCACACGGTTTCAGGTACTATTTCACTCCGCTCCCGCGGTACTTTTCACCATTCCCTCACGGTACTATCCGCTATCGGTCACCAGGGAATATTTAGGCTTAACGGGTGGTCCCGCCAGATTCACACGGGATTTCTCGGGCCCCGTGCTACTTGGGTGTCTCTCAAACGAGCCGCTGATGTTTCGACTACGGGGGTCTTACCCTCTACGCCGGACCTTTCGCATGTCCTTCGCCTACATCAACGGTTTCTGACTCGTCTCACAGTCGGCAGACTGTGAAAGAGAGATCCCACAACCCCGCACACGCAACCCCTGCCGGGTCTCACACGTATACGGTTTGGCCTCATCCGGTTTCGCTCGCCACTACTCCCGGAATCACGGTTGTTTTCTCTTCCTGCGGGTACTGAGATGTTTCACTTCCCCGCGTTCCCTCCACACTGCCTATGTGTTCAGCAGCGGGTGACAGCCCATGACGACTGCCGGGTTTCCCCATTCGGAAACCCCCGGATCAAAGCCTGGTTGACGACTCCCCGGGGACTATCGTGGCCTCCCACGTCCTTCATCGGTTCCTGGTGCCAAGGCATCCACCGTGCGCCCTTAAAAACTTGGCCACAGATGCTCGCGTCCACTGTGCAGTTCTCAAACAACGACCAACCACCCGTCACAGCCCGCCGAAGCAGACTTACACCGGGGTCGGCAGTGAAGGCAGCCATACGGCCATACCCTCAGATACCCAACAGCGTGCCCGACCCGACCCATCCAAGATCCTGTTTTCCACGCCGAAGCAGTACTTACAGTCCTCAAACCGATCGTGCCGAATAGTCAACGTTCCACCCATGAGCTAACCACCGTCGAACATTTGCCGACGTAGTGGCTCTGGATTCCTTGCGGAATCTAGATGCTCCTTAGAAAGGAGGTGATCCAGCCGCACCTTCCGGTACGGCTACCTTGTTACGACTTCGTCCCAATCGCCAGTCCCACCTTCGACAGCTCCCTCCCACAAGGGGTTGGGCCACCGGCTTCGGGTGTTACCGACTTTCGTGACGTGACGGGCGGTGTGTACAAGGCCCGGGAACGTATTCACCGCAGCAATGCTGATCTGCGATTACTAGCAACTCCGACTTCATGGGGTCGAGTTGCAGACCCCAATCCGAACTGAGACAGGCTTTTTGAGATTCGCTCCGCCTTGCGGCTTCGCAGCTCATTGTACCTGCCATTGTAGCACGTGTGCAGCCCAAGACATAAGGGGCATGATGACTTGACGTCGTCCCCACCTTCCTCCGAGTTGACCCCGGCAGTCTCCTGTGAGTCCCCATCACCCCGAAGGGCATGCTGGCAACACAGAACAAGGGTTGCGCTCGTTGCGGGACTTAACCCAACATCTCACGACACGAGCTGACGACAGCCATGCACCACCTGTATACCGACCACAAGGGGGGCACCATCTCTGATGCTTTCCGGTATATGTCAAGCCTTGGTAAGGTTCTTCGCGTTGCGTCGAATTAAGCCACATGCTCCGCTGCTTGTGCGGGCCCCCGTCAATTCCTTTGAGTTTTAGCCTTGCGGCCGTACTCCCCAGGCGGGGAACTTAATGCGTTAGCTGCGGCACCGACGACGTGGAATGTCGCCAACACCTAGTTCCCACCGTTTACGGCGTGGACTACCAGGGTATCTAATCCTGTTCGCTCCCCACGCTTTCGCTCCTCAGCGTCAGTAATGGCCCAGAGATCCGCCTTCGCCACCGGTGTTCCTCCTGATATCTGCGCATTTCACCGCTACACCAGGAATTCCGATCTCCCCTACCACACTCTAGCCTGCCCGTATCGACTGCAGACCCGGGGTTAAGCCCCGGGCTTTCACAACCGACGTGACAAGCCGCCTACGAGCTCTTTACGCCCAATAATTCCGGACAACGCTTGCGCCCTACGTATTACCGCGGCTGCTGGCACGTAGTTAGCCGGCGCTTCTTCTGCAGGTACCGTCACTTTCGCTTCTTCCCTGCTGAAAGAGGTTTACAACCCGAAGGCCGTCATCCCTCACGCGGCGTCGCTGCATCAGGCTTTCGCCCATTGTGCAATATTCCCCACTGCTGCCTCCCGTAGGAGTCTGGGCCGTGTCTCAGTCCCAGTGTGGCCGGTCGCCCTCTCAGGCCGGCTACCCGTCGTCGCCTTGGTGAGCTTCTACCTCACCAACTAGCTGATAGGCCGCGGGCTCATCCTGCACCGCCGGAGCTTTCAACCCCCTCCCATGCGAGAGGGGATATCATCCGGTATTAGACCCCGTTTCCAGGGCTTGTCCCAGAGTGCAGGGCAGATTGCCCACGTGTTACTCACCCGTTCGCCACTAATCCACCCCGAAAGGCTTCATCGTTCGACTTGCATGTGTTAAGCACGCCGCCAGCGTTCGTCCTGAGCCAGGATCAAACTCTCCGTGAATGTTTACCGGTAATCCGGTGCACATCCGCGTTGAGCGGAACCAGGAAGAGGAATAATCTTCCGGTTCACAGCGTCCTCGCTGATGTTTTCTTCAAAGGAACCTCGCCACCAGAACAATGTTCCGGTAGACGGGGTATCAACATATCTGGCGTTGACTTTTGGCACACTGTTGAGTTCTCAAGGAACGGACGCTTCCTTTGTACTCACCCTCTCGGGCTTTCCTCCGGGCGCTTCCCTTCGGTGTTTCTTTTGTCTTGCTGTTCTTGCGTTTCCGACTCTATCAGACTCTTTCGTGTCCGATTTCCTCGGTGCCTTTCCGGTTCCCGCTCCGGCCTTTCGGCTTTCGCGTTTCCCTTTCCGGCGAGTCCGACTTTATCAGAAGTTTTCGGCCGGTCTTACCGGCCTGGATTTTCCGATTTATCGGGGTGCGGCTTCTTGGCTTATGAGAATCAAGAAGCAGGCAGATATTAACTGCCGCCGCTGGACTTGTCCAGCTCTAGGCAACTGTTCGAATCTACCTCCCCAGTCCCTCCGTGTCAACGGTTTTCTTGGGGCGTCGAGGAGACTAGCAGGCCAGCGGGGGCGGATGCACATCACGCCGCGGTGGGGACCGTGGCGCTGCGCTCGGTGGGGTCCAGGTCGCCCGTGGCGCCGGCTCGTACCGCCCTGCCGCCCAGGACGTATACGTAGGCGAGGAAGGCCAGTTCAGCGGCGATTCCGATGCTGATGCGGGCCCAGGTGGGCAGGCCGGAGGGGGTGACGAAGCCTTCGATGGCTCCGGAGATGAACAGGACCAGGGCCAGGCCCACGGCCATGCCCAGGGCCGCTCGGCCCTCTTCCGCGAGGGCGGTTCGGCGTGGGCGCGGGCCCGGATCGATGAGGGTCCAGCCGAGGCGCAGTCCTGTGCCGGCGGCTACGAACACCGCGGTCAGTTCCAGGAGGCCGTGCGGGAGGACCAGTCCCAGGAAGGTGTCGAGGCGGCCGGCGGAGGACATCAGGCCGATGCCGACGCCCAGGTTCAGCATGTTCTGGAAGAGGATCCAGATGACGGGGAAGCAGAGAAAGGCGCCCAGGACCAGGCACATGGCTGCTGCTTGCGCGTTGTTCGTCCACACCTGGGCGGCGAACGAGGCCGCCGGGTGGCTTGAGTAGTACGTCTCGTACTCACCGCCGGGGCGGGTGAGCTCGCGCAGTTCGCCGGGGGCCGCGATGGAGGACTGGACCTCCGGGTGCGTGGCGATCCACCAGCCGATGACGGCCGCGAGGAGCGTGGAGAGAAGAGCTGTGGGCACCCACCAGTGGCGGGAGCGGTAGACCGCTGCCGGGAAACCGTGGCTCAGGAAGTGAGTGGCGTCGCGCCAGGAAGCCCGGCGGGTGCCTGTCACCGCACTACGCGCGCGTGCCACGAGGCGGGTGAGCCGGCCGGTGAGCTGCGGGTCCGGGGTGCTCGACTGGATGAGCGAGAGGTGGGTGGCGGTGCGTTGGTAGAGGGTGACCAGTTCGTCGGTCTCGGCTCCGTTGAGGCGGCGCTGGCGGCGCAGCAGGGCGTCGAGTCGGTCCCACTCCGCTCGGTGGGCGGACACGAAGACGTCGAGGTCCATCAGGTGGCTGCTCCTCGTACTGCGGCGCGATGCTGCCTCAGCTTGGCAGACTGGCCGTTCCGAGGGCAGGGCAGGGAAGGGCGGCTGGCGTGAGTGAGCTTGTGACGGGC